>NZ_JBFUHO010000036.1:0-73425 GCF_056402355.1 Variovorax sp. P4_B11 | reverse complement strand
ATCTGGCGTACTGCCGGGAACGTGGCCTGCCCGTCACCGCGACACTTGGCGCGCTGACCGAAGACGTGGCCGATCTGGCCATCGGCTTGCTGATCGCCGCATGTCGAAACCTGTGTGCCGGCGACCGCTTCGTGCGCGACGGCCAGTGGGAACGCTTCCCCCAGCCCAGCGCCATCCCGCTGGCCCGCCGGTTCAGCGGCATGCGCCTCGGCATCGTCGGCATGGGGCGGGTGGGCCGCGCGGTCGCGGTCAGGGCAGCGGCCTTCGGTTGCCCGATCCGCTATACCGATCTGCGTGCCATGGACGACGTTGCGCACAGCTTCGTCCCGGACTTGGTGGACCTCGCGCGCGACTCCGACGCGCTGGTGCTGTGTGCGGCCGCGGACTCGGCTGAAGGCATCGTCAACGCGGCCGTGCTCGATGCCCTCGGACCCCGCGGCTTCCTGGTCAATGTTGCGCGCGGCCGTCTGGTCAACGAGGCCGACCTGACAGAGGCGCTGACCGCCGGTCGCATTGCCGGTGCGGGCCTGGACGTGTTCGTCGACGAACCTCACGTTCCCCTGGCGCTGCGCCAATCCGACCGCGTGACCCTTCAGGCCCATCGCGCCAGTGCCACCTGGGAGACCCGCACCGCCATGGGCGAGATGGTGCTTGCCGGCATCGCCCAAGCTTTGGCAGGCGAACGCCCGGCGATGAGCCTGACTACCTGAACYCCAGGGCATGTCCATGAAGGATCTCGTATTTCCCGCGCCGGCACTGACCACGCTGCCYGTGTGGGGTCAGACAGCGCTTTTCCCGGTGGGCCGCGTGTTCTGCATCGGCCGCAACTACCGCTGGGACCAGGACGAGCAGGCCGGCCCCCCGGACCTTCCGGCCTGGTTCATGAAGCCCGCCAGCGCGGTGGTGCAGGCGCGCGGCCTGCTGCCTTATCCCCCGGGTACCGGGGACTTCTGCCATGAGATCGAAATGGTCGTGGCCATCGGTCATGGCGGTCGGGACATCGATCCGGCGCAGGTGGAGCCGCATCACGTCTGGGGCTATGGCGCAGGCCTGGATCTCACGCGGCGCGACCTGCAGCAGCAAGCCAAGCGTGCCGGTTGTCCCTGGGAGGCCGCCAAGGCCTTCGACCACTCGGCCCCCTGCACGCCGCTCGTGCCGGTTGCGCTGTGCGGCCACCCCCGGCARGGGGCTGTGTGKCTGGCGGTCAACGGCATCGAGCGTCAGCGCGCCGATCTGTCCGACCTCTTGTGGCCGGTGCCCGAACTGGTGGCCATGCTGTCGAGGTCGGTGACGCTCGCGCCCGGTGATCTGATCTACACCGGCACACCCGCAGGCGTGGGCRCGYTGCAATCAGGCGATGTCGTCAGCGGGGGAGTGGCGGACATCGGCCGCTTCTCCGTGACCGTGGACGCCGCGCCTGCACCCGTCCGCGTCTGCCACCGCTCCACATCACCCACGTCAGGAGACGCCCCTTGAGCGCAACCACCTCCAAGAAGATCGCCTTGGTCACCGGCGCAGGCAGCGGCATCGGCCGCAGCGCGGCCCTCGGGCTGCTGGCCGACGGCTGGGCCGTCGTGTTGGCCGGCCGCCGTGCCGAGCCCCTGCAGGCACTGGCCGCCGAGGCCGAGGCGCGGGGCCAGACAGTGATGGCCGTGCCCACCGACGTGACMGATCCCGACAGCGTGCAGGCGCTGTTCACCGCGATCGAACGCAGCTTCGGMCGACTGGATCTSYTGTTCAACAAYGCCGGCGTGAACGCCCCGGCGGTGCCGATGGACGARYTGCCGCTGGAGAAATGGTTCAGCGTGCTGAACACCAACGTGACCGGCGTGTTCCTGTGYGCGCGCGCGGCCTTCGGACTCATGCGCCGCCARTCRCCGCAGGGCGGACGCATCATCAACAACGGCTCGGTATCGGCGCACGCGCCGCGCCCCTTTACCGCGCCCTATACCGCCAGCAAGCACGCGGTGTCGGGCCTGACCAAGGCCCTGGCTCTGGACGGCCGTGCATTCAAYATCGTGGCCAGCCAGATCGACATCGGCAATGCGCTGACCGAGCTGTCCGAGCGCATGACGCGCGGGGTCTTGCAGGCCAACGGCACGGTCGCGCCCGAACCCATGATGGACGCGAAGCACGTGGCCGACGCGGTGCGTCACATCGCAGCGCTGCCGCTCGGCGCCAACGTGCTGAACATGACCGTCATGGCCAGCGCCATGCCCTTCGTCGGGCGCGGCTAGAGAACCCGATGCAGAGCCACGGGCATCGACGGGCCCGCCGGCGCTGCATGACGATTCGACCCCTCAGCAAAAGGAGACACCCCATGCAACTCACATCCCCGTTCAAGATCCTTGCCGTCTCGGCGGCCCTGGCCGTGGTGCCGGCCTTGGCATCGGCCCAGGCCTACCCGACCCACGCCATCAAGATCATCGTGCCCGCCCCGCCGGGCGGCGCGATCGACACGATCGCCCGCGTCGTCGGCGACAAGCTCGCGCTGTCGATGGGGCAGCCGGTGGTCATCGACAACAGGCCTGGCGCATCGAACAACCTCGGCACCGATGTGCTCGCCAAATCGGCGCCCGATGGCTACACCATCGGCATCGTGGGTGGCAGCCACAACACCAACAAGTTCCTGTTCAAGAACCTGGGCTGGGATCCGGAGAAAAGCTTCGAGCCCATCGTCTACACCCACGAGGTTCCGCTGGTGTTCGCCATCTACCCGCAGATTCCCGCCAAGACACTGCCCGAGTTCGTGGCCTGGATGAAGGCCAATCCGGACCAGGCCAAGGTCGCCACGTCCGGGCGCGGCAGTGCACAGGAAATGGCGGCCGAGATGTTCCGCATGGCCAGCGGCGTGCAGATGCTGCTGGTTCCCTACAAAGGGTCTTCCGCCGCCCAGCCGGATCTGCTGGCCGGGCGCACCGCGCTCTACATCGACACGATCAGCGCCATCCAGTCGCAGGTGAAGGCYGGCAACGCACGCGCCGTTGCGGTGTCGACCCGGAAGCGGGCAGCGTCCCTGCCGGACGTGCCGACCGCGGAGGAACAAGGGCTCAAGGGCTACGACGCCAATACCAATGGCGGGTTCCTGGCGCCGGCCGGGACGCCCAAGGCGATCGTCACCAAGCTCAATGCCGAGATCAACGCTGCGCTGAAGCTGCCCGATGTGCGAGCCAAGCTGGAGGCCGCCGGCATCGAGATCCAGGGCGGAACGCCGCAGGAGTACGCCGCGGTGATCAAGTCCGACCTCGCCAAGTGGGGCAAGGTCGTCAAGGAGGCGGGAATCCAGCCGGAGTGAGTCGGCGGCGGGGTCGATGTCCCAGGAAGTGGTGAAAGCCATTTCGCGAATGGATTCTGACGAAGGCGATCGGCGCGGGATATCTGTGCTTGTGCGGTATTGGACATTGGATCTGTATCCTTGGGGCGGCAGGTTTGGCCTCACGCGATCTCTCGCTCGGAGATACCTTGGCGCATCTGCGCAAGGACGCTTCGGTACCGGGCTCGATCCTCTTGCGGCTCGCCGATAAATGTCGCCGAGATCATCCAAGGGCGACAGACTTTAATGCAACACAACAATGTATCTTATGTTAAATTAATGAGGCGATTTGGCCAATACGAAATGAGCACGGCCAGCGGATCCGCTCGCGAACTAGCCGGAATTCATGGGCGGACTTTCAACCAACGGGTCCACCATCGGCCGCTGCTGCAGCACCTGCTCCGTCCTGACAATGGTCCGGCCCCGCGGATTCGGCCGCATCATGCGAGCGGTCGCGGCGTCACGGCGTCCTCATGCAATGCTTGTCGCTCCATTTCGATCTCCTGTCGTTGCTGCCTCAGTGACCGGCCGGCCGTAGCCAGTTCTCGATCACAAGACCCGGCACGCGCGCAAAGTGTCGGGTGTTGTCCGTGACTACCACGGCTCCGAGGGCCAAGGCGTGCGCCGCGATCATCTCGTCGAAGTCGCCTATGGGCATGCCGCGCGCTTTCAGATCGGCGCGCAGCTCGCCATGGCGGGTTGCCGCCTTGGCGTCCCAGGGCAGGATGGGCACGATGCGCAGGAACTCGTCCACGATCCGATGCAGCCGCACGGCCTCGGGCCGCTTGGCCACGCCATAGCGGATCTCCGAGCAGGTCACGGCCGAGATACACCACTGGCCGGGCGGCAGCGCCTGCAATTTCGCATCGAACGCGGGGTGGCCGCGCATCGCTTCGCTCGCCGCGTTGGTGTCCAACATGTAGAGGGTCATTCCTTCCAGCCCTCGAAGGGATCACGCTGTTGCTCGCCCTGCTCGCGGTCGGTCAGGAAGTCATGGGGCACCGGGCCCAACTGCTCGCGCAGCTGCATGAACGATCTCCAGTCCACCGGCGAGCGTGCCGACAGGATGACGTCGCCCGTGATTTCATCCCGGCGAATGTAGACCTCGGCGGCGCCCTCGAAGCGGAACTCGGCCGGCAGGCGTACAGCCTGGCTGCCGCCGGTGGCGAAGAGTTTGGCGGTGGATTGCTGCATGGCGGACTCCGGGCGCGTTGTGTGTAGATACAAATGTATCTACATCGCGCCGGCTTGTCAACCCACCGGAATCGGCGCCCCGCCGATCATCCACCCCGGCCTCAAACGCCAGCCTCACGCTTGGAGCGCCAGATTTGGGCAAACAATTATGTTGAATATTGACCGGGCCGAACCCGACTCTTGGCGTTCTGGCAGTCTCACGCACGTCCCGCGACGGCCCTGCATGCACTGCGGCACCACCGCGTTGATGATGGTGCCCGCGACCGAAGTCCTCAGAAGCAACAGGCAAATCCTGCTGCTCAACGAGTGATATTTCCCGGGCTCTGCGGAGCTCGAGTCAGACATTCAGAGCGCAGGCAAGTGTTGCGTTATCTAGTCGTTTATTGATAAATAACTAACCATTACAACGTACTCCCAGAATGACCTCGGGCTCAAATTTCACGCTCGAACAAGCCGTCCTCGCGCTCGCCGAACGACAGCCACTTCTTCGCGCGCGGGATCTGACCGAGCAGAGTCTGCCAACGGTGGTGCTCAGCCGGCTCGTCACCGCGGGCAAGCTCGAGCGCCTCGCCCGCGGCGTCTACAGCCTGCCAGGGCGCGCACTCAGCGAGCACCGGTCTCTGGCTGAAGTGGCGTTGCGCGTGCCGCGTGGCGTGGTGTGCCTCTGTCAGCGCTGCGCGTCCACGGCATCGGCACACAGGCGCCGTTCGAGGTCTGGATGGCGATTCCTCACCACTCGCCAACGCCCTGCCTGGACCAGCCGATGCTTCGCGCCGCATGTCGGGGGCCGCGTTGACCGAAGGTATCGAACAGGTCCTGATCGATGGCGTGAGGGTACCCGTGTTCAACGCAGCCAAGACGGTCGCCGACTGTTTCAAGTATCGCAACAAGATCGGCTGGAAGCCCTTCGCGACGGATGGTCGCAACGCAAGTTGACGATGGATGCGCTATGGCATTACGCCACAGTGGATCGTGTGGCCAATGTGATGCGCCCCTACCTTGAAAGCGTCCCGGCATGAGTCGCAATCTGGCTGCATCCATCCGAGCCCGCTTGAAGCAGCGCGCCGATGCGACGAAGCAGGATTTCAACCTGACGCTCACCCACTATGGGTTGGAGAGGCTCCTGTACCGGCTGTCAACCTCGCCGCATGCCGCGAACTACCTGTTCAAAGGCGCCCTGCTGTTTTCGCTGTGGTACGACCAACCGCATCGGCCGACGCGCGATGCTGACCTTCTCGGATTCGGACCGGACGACGTCGACACCGCAGTTTCGGCCTTTCGCGAGATCTGCCAGATCGCGGCGGAGGATGGCATTGCGTTTGATCCAGCCTCCGTCAAGGCCTCGGTCATCCGCAAGCAAGCGGGCTACGGCGGCGTGCGGATCGACCTGCAGGCGCAGCTGGACGGGGCGCGCATCGCATTGCAGGTGGACATTGGTTTCGGAGATGTGGTGACGCCAGCACCTGAATCGATGAACTAGATGAACTACCCGGTCCTGCTCGAGGACCTCCCCGCTCCGCGGCTGCGCGCCTACCCGAAGTGCACGGGTAGTGGCTGAGAAGTTCCATGCGATATGCCTGCTGGGCATGGCCAACACCCGCATGAAGGACTATTTTGATCTTTGGGTGCTGCTGACCGAAGGCGCATTGGAACCCGCTGAACTACGCCGCGCGGTCGTGGCCACCTTTGCGCGGCGTCAACTCGCAATGCCCAACACTCTGCCGTCGGGCTTGAGCGATGCATTCGCGCAGAATGCGACGAAGCAAACCCAGTGGGCCGCCTTCCTGAAGAAAAATCGGCTGGATGCCATGGACCTGCCCGAGGTCGTCGCGCTGTTGCGCAGCGAGTTCCAGAAGCTCGGGTCCGCATGAAGCACCTAACCCAGCACAAGAAGCCACAATACGCTGCACCATGCTCCTCCTCGCCCCATGAAAACGAGCGCTCACATGGCAACGAAGACAGCGAATCCATCGTGGACCGACGTCAAGGCCAAGCTGGCCGACTTCGACCGTGCCGGCCTGTTCGCCCTGGTGCAAGACCTCTACGCCGCAAGCAAAGATACGCGGGCTTTTCTGCACACTCGGTTGCACCTCGGCGACGACGTGCTCCAGCCCTACAAAGCCACCATCGATCGCTGGCTCTGGCCCGATGTGTTCAAGAACCAGGACACCTCGGTGGCCAAGGCCAAGAAGGCCGTGGCGGACTACAAAAAGGCACTGGGCACCCCCGAAGGGCTGGCCGAGCTGATGGTCTTCTATTGCGAGCGGGCCTCGGGTTTCAGCCGTGATGTCGGCCTGCAGGACGAGGGCTACTTGGAGGCACTGGTGCGGATGTTCGGCCAAGCGCTGAAGGCCTTCGCCAACTTGCCGCAAGCGCAGCACCCGGCACTGTGGGCGCGCCTGGATGCGGTTCGCCACGCCAGCCACGACATCGGCTACGGCGTCGGTGAAGACATGGACAACTTGCTCGCAGAACACGGGCGCGATGATGACTGAGCACGATGGGTTCGCGGCCTTGCAGGCGGAGAACGCCCGGCTGGTGGCGCTGCTGGAATCGCACGGGATTGAATGGCGTGAATGGCGCCCGCCATCATCGCCCGCGCCGGCAGCCTCGGCCCCAGGGCCCGATCCCGAATCCGAGCCATCACGCCTGTCCACCGCCGAGAAGGTGGCGTTGTTTCGGCGGCTGTTCCGTGGTCGCCCGGATGTCTATCCGGTCCGCTGGGAAGGCAAGACCTCAGGCAAATCGGGCTACGCACCGGCCTGCGGCAACGAGTGGCGGGACGGCGTCTGCGAGAAGCCGCGGATCAAGTGCGGCGACTGTGCCCACCGCCTGCTGATCCCCCTGTCCGATGCGGTGATCCATGACCATCTGGCCGGCCAGCACACGGTAGGGGTCTACCCGCTGCTGGAGGACGACACCTGCCACTTCCTGGCGGTCGATTTCGACGAGGCCGAGTGGCAGGAGGATGCCCGAGCGTTCATGCAGTCCTGCAACGAGCTGGGCGTGCCAGCGGCGCTGGAGATTTCACGCTCTGGCCGGGGCGCGCATGCCTGGATCTTCTTTGCGGGGCGGGTCTCTGCACGGGACGCCCGGCGCCTGGGGACGGCCGTCATCAGCCATACCTGCGCACGAACCCGGCAGCTCAAACTGGCGTCCTACGACCGCCTGTTTCCCAACCAGGACACGATGCCCAAAGGCGGTTTCGGCAACCTGATTGCCCTTCCGCTACAGAAGCACCCACGCGAGAACGGCTGCAGCGTCTTCGTCGATGCCGATCTGCACCCGCACCGCAACCAGTGGGCATTCCTCGCGTCCATCCAGCCCATGGAACCGCACGACATCGAGCCGACCATCCTGCGTGCCACCGGCGGCATTCACCCCCTTGACGTGACCTTCATCGACGATGAGGACTGGGCCACGCCGTGGAAGCGCGAGGCCACCACGTCAATGAAGCTGGCGGGCGCGATGCCTGAGGCCTTGAGCGTGACGCTGGCCAACATGGTCTATTTCGAGAAGAGCGAGCTGCCCCAAGCGCTGGCCAATCGCCTGATCCGGCTGGCAGCCTTCCAGAACCCCGAGTTCTACAAGGCCCAGGCCATGCGGATGTCGGTGTGGGACAAGCCGCGCGTGATCGGCAATGCCGAGAACTACCCGCAGCACATCGCGTTGCCGCGCGGCTGCCTCGACGCCGCCCAAGCATTGCTGAAGGACAACGGCATCCGCTGCGACCTGCGGGACGAGCGGTATCGAGGGGAGGCCATCGATGTCAGCTTCGTCGGCACCTTGCGGCATGACCAGGAGGTGGCTGTGTCGGCCATGCTGCGTCATGATGCGGGCGTGCTGTGCGCGCCGACCGCATTCGGCAAGACGGTCACGGCGGCCGCCATCATCGCCAAGCGCGGCGTGAACACCTTGGTGCTGGTGCATCGAACCGAGCTGCTCAAGCAATGGCAGGAGCGGCTGCAAGCCTTTCTCGGCGCAGGCAAGGGCATGGTCGGCACCATTGGAGGCGGCAAAGCCAAACCCACTGGCAAGATCGACATCGCCGTGATGCAGTCCCTGTCCCGTCAGGGTGAGGTCAATGCGCTGGTTGAGACCTACGGACAGGTCATCGTCGATGAATGCCACCATGTTGGCGCCACGTCGTTCGATGCCATCCTCAAACGGACCAAGGCGAAGTTCGTGCTCGGCCTGACCGCCACGCCGATTCGCCGTGATGGCCAGCAGCCGATCATCTTCATGCAATGCGGGCCCATCCGGCACACGGCGGCCAGACCGGCCAGCGCACCGCACGACCTGGAGGTGCTACCGAGATCACGGTCTTCCCGCATCGACCTGCCGACCTCAGCGGGCATTCAGGACGTGTTCCGGCACCTTGCTAATGACTTGGCCCGGACGCAAGCCATCGCCGCCGAGGTCACGATGGCCTTCGAGCAAGGCCGCAAGGTTCTGGTGCTGACCGAGCGCACCGAGCACCTCGAGGCCATCCTCTCGGCACTGGCAGCGCAGCGGCCACCGCCCTTCGTACTGCACGGTCGGATGTCAAAGAAGCAGCGGGCCGCCCTCATTGCAGCGCTTGGCGCGCTGGCGCCGCAGGCACCGCGCATCCTACTGGCCACCGGAAAACTCGTTGGAGAAGGTTTCGATCATCCGCCGCTGGATACCTTGGTGCTGGCGATGCCGGTTTCTTGGAAGGGCACGCTGCAGCAGTACGCAGGCCGCTTGCACCGGGAACACGCCGGCAAGACCGATGTCCGGATCATCGACTTCGTCGATACCGGCCACCCGACATTGCTGCGGATGTGGGACAAGCGTCAGCGAGGCTATCGCGCGATGGGGTACCGAATGGCCATCGAGGCGAGCAGTGGTTATGACGAATCGCCAGGCGACCTTGGAAACCTCGTGCCCGCAGCTGAGCATCCGATGCAGAAGGAACTCATCACATGAGCCGGATCGACAATTGTGTCAAACACCCCGACGTGGGCGATGGCGGGTTCATCCATGTGCCACCAGTCACCCGGAACGCTCGCGTTCCAGGCGCACGAACCCATCGCTCAACGAACGACGGCGCGTTCGTCAACACGAACAGGGCTCTGTGCTGGAGGATCTACAGGGCTTGTCTAAATTTGTGCAAGAAGATTTCTGTCAATCGACGTCGGAATGGAACTCAGATCTCAATGATCTGATTGAGCGCTTCGCACGCCGCTTCGAGCACGGATGGCGGCACCTGCTTCCACGGATGGGCCTTTGCCCGCCGGACTCGCCAGTCAAACGACTTGGGCTGATGCGCAAGAACGTAGCTCTCTATGTCCTTCGGCCCGACAAACCGGATAGCGAACGGGTTGGAGGCGTTGTACGTCGCTGTTGTCATGGGCAAACCGATAACGATGCTCGTACGGTCGTTGAATGCCTTCGGGGACAGCACCAGCATTGGATGCATGTCCTTCATCTCTCGACCTACCTGTGGATTGAAGTCGATCCAGATGATGTCTCGTCGCTCAGGAACCCAAGGCGCGCGCGTCGCCATCAGAACGACTCTGCCCCTAACCGGCCCGCAGCCATGGCCTCACCGCTGTGCTTGGACGGCTCGAATGCTTTGAGCTTTTGCGCCAACGAGAGCTTGGGTTCACCCTGCACACGCAGGAAAATGCCGCCTTCGACAACCTCAACAATGACCGGCATTCCTCGCACCAGGTGCGCCGCGCGCGCAACCGGCGCGGTCAGTCGCACGGCCAAGCCGTTGCCCCACTCTTGGACTGTCTGCTCAGCTTTGATCGATATCGCACCCACGACGCATCTCCTTGAACGAGGCCCTACTTTAGCCGGCAGCGGCTCTCGTGTCAACACGTAGAAACATCGACGACAAAGAGTAATTATGTTAAATGTTATTTCAATGGCTGCTCGAGCGTGGCGGCGTTGACGCCATCTCCGCGCCTGCACAAGTAGGCGGCCCTGCTTCGCCGCGCCTGCAATAGACAGCAATCGCGCGAAGTTCATCACACCTCAACTGGAAAGCTCCTGCCARAATTGCTCTCATGCCTCCTCCGGACACAGTCTCCGCTTCGCTGAATCGAGACACCTCACGCCCGACGCAAGACACAGCCACATCTGGCCGCMGGATCATCGGATCAGCAAACCGAACCCGCCAATCGCTTCGGCGCGGCGGCCAGCATCATCGATCGCCTCGACACCCGACCACAGCACATGCGGCTGCGTCGGCCTTGRTGGAGGCTCTGGTAGCCGCGACGCTTGCGTCACGCTCGCAGTCGWCGATCTCAAGCCAATACCGCCGCGCCTAATTGTTGATTTCCTCTTCCTCGGGGGCGGCCAGAGTCAAAGTGGCGATGCCGACGTTCCTGTGGGTCATGATCTGCTGCTCCAGCCGGCGCAGGATTCGGGCGAGTTCGGCTTGGGAATGCTCGCCGGCGATCTCGATGCGCGCAACGAGAAGGATGCGATCCGGGCCGATGAACTCGGTGTACAGGAGGGTGACTCTCTTGACGTCGGGCGACTGCTTCAGCAGCCCGATCGCAATCGYCCGYCGATCGACGGGCAGCGGCATCCCGGCSAGGTAGCGACGGTTCAAATTGACCAGAAACAGCCCTGCGATCCCCATCAGCAAGCCCACGACGATCGAGCCTGCTGCGTCGTACGCCACATTGCCGGTGACGTCGTGCAGCAGCATGCCCAGCCCCGCAACGGCAAGACCAACCAGCGCCAAGAAGTCCTGAGTCACTACCGTCCGCAGTTGCGAATCGGAGGTCTCGAGCACGTGCTTGACCGCACTCCGCTGAAGCGCAGCCGCACGTCGGCGCAGGAATCGAAGCGCCTGGAAGGTCGAGACGCTTTGCAACGCGAACGATCCGATGATGACGGCGTACCCAAACCGGTAGTCCGTCGGCGCGTCGGGCATGCTGAGCTGATGGATGCCGCGCCATATCCCGACTTGCGCGCCCAAGGCGAGCATGGCGATCGAGCCGAACATCGACCAGACATACGACTCCCGGCCATAGCCGAGCCGATGCTGCCCGTCGGCGGGACGCCGGGCGGCGAGATATGCGGCRACGAGGAAGCTGTCCGTGAGGCCATCGACCCATGAGTGCACGGCCTCGGCGGTCATTGACGCGGAGCCGGTCAGAACCGCRGCCAGCGTCTTCACGAGGGCGATCGAAGTTCCTGCCGCGAAGGCCAGCATGACCGCCGACTTGCCGCCGGGCTTGTCRGCGTCGACGCCGAGGTGGCGATGAAAGCGGTGAAACGCTCTCATGACAGAGCGCCTTGTCGCCGTYGGCGAGCCTTGAGGGAGGTCATCTTGAGCTGATGATGCCACCTGCCAGGCCATGCGCCACCGGGGACTGTGGGCCGCCTGCGACAACGAGTCTCGCTTCGGAAGGCCCTTCGTCCGACCCCGATTTTCTCCCGCGCGGATAACATGCGGCGCAGATGTCTTCCGCCGCCYTGCTCCCGGCTGCCGCGTCGATCGGCTTCGAAGGCCTGTCGCACGAAGTCGCGCGCCGGCTGATCGGCGTCACCCTGCTGGTCGATGGCGTGGGCGGACGCATCGTCGAGACCGAAGCCTACGACAGCACCGAGCCGGCGGCTCACAGCTTCGGCGGCCCGCGGCCGCGCAATGCCGCGCTGTTCGGACCACCAGGGCACGCCTACGTCTACCGTTCCTACGGCATCCACTGGTGTCTCAACTTCGTCTGCCGCGAGTCAGGGCACGGCGCCGGGGTGCTGATCCGCGCGTTGGAGCCGACCCACGGCGTTGCGCGCATGCGAAAGCGGCGCGGTCTCGAGGACCTGCGGCTGCTGTGCGCTGGCCCTGGCCGGGTCGGCCAGGCGCTCGGTGTCGACGGCAGCCTCAACGGCATGGCGCTGGACGCGCCGCCCTTCGCGCTGCTCGCGCGACCCGACGAGCACCCGCCGCTGAAGGTCGAGGTCGGGCCGCGGATCGGCATCTCGAAGGCGATCGAGCTGCCCTGGCGCTTCGGTGAGAAAGGCTCACGCTACCTGAGCAAGCCGTTCCGACGGTCGACGACCTCTTGAGTGTCGCGGCCCGGCTGTATCGCACCCTCTGGAAGATGACGATCGAGGAACGCAAGAAGCAGTTCCCGGACGGCGAGCGAGACCTCATGAGCAAGGAGGTCAGGATGGAATCCGCGCCATGGTCGCGGCCGCTCTCGTTGAACTCGAGGCGGCCACCGGAGAGATCATCTTGACCACCGTGCCTGCCGCGACCCGCAAAGCGCTGGACATCGGCGCTCAATACACCGCGTCCGGACGGCGAGCACTGCCAGAGCTGGTTGTGGAGTGCGCCAGCCAGGCATTCCACGCGCCAGATCAGCGAGGTCCTGGAGCGCATCGCGTTCCTGACCGATCTCGGCATCGATCGACATCTGGGTGATCTCAACGACGTGCTGGTGCGCCGTTACGCCCGGCGCATGGCCGGGCGGCCCCCGTCGGTCAGCGCCAGGATCAAGGAGCCGGCACGCACCCTCGAGGTGAGCTGCTTCCTGCGTTACTGCCTGCTCACAGCCACCGATCAGATCATCTTCATGTTCCAACGCCGAGTGGCCGACCTGTGGCGCCACTGCGCAGACGGTGTTGCCGACTCCATGGATTGGGCAAAGCAATACCAGGACCTTCTGCAGCAGCTCTCCGAGCTCGCGTCCCATGACACTGTTCCCGATGCCGAACTTCGTTCGCGCCTGCGCGAGATCGTCGCGGCCAAGCGCGCCCAGCGTCCGCCGAGTCGAGCGTCGGTCATCCGGCAACGTCTGATCGATGCCATCGCGCCTGTGCGCTCGCTGCTGGTGGGCGTGAGCCGCCTGCCTTGGCAGGCCACCGGGGAGCACCCCGCGCTCGATGCGCTGAACAAGCTGCGAACCGGGAACGCCGCCGGCGCCAAGCGCCTTCCAGCCGGGGTCATGGCGCCACGCCTTGGCGCAGCCTGGCGCGAATCCATCGCTGACCCCGATCGCGAGCGTGCCTTCAGGGCACTGGAGGTCGCCACCCTCCTCGCTCTGCGCCGGGCGGTGCGCAACGGCTCGGTCTGGATAGAACATTCGCTGAGCTTTCGCGGCCGGGAGCGACTGTTCCTGCCCGAGGAGCGTTGGCAGGCCGAAGCTCGGCGTCACTACGCCAGGCTGCAGCTGCCAGCCAAGGCCAGCGAGTTCCTGGTACCGCTACTCGCACGCGTGCTCATCGGCGTCGACGCGGTGGCGGCCGCCGCGCGTTCTGGCGATCTGCGTGTCGACGACGAGTTGCATCTGGCATCGTTGGCCGCGGATGAAGAGGATCCCAAAGTCACAAGGCTGCGGAGCCAGCTCGATCAGCGCATTGGCGAGGTGCAACTGCCCGAGGTCATCCTGGCCGTGGATGCCCAGGTGCGGTTCAGCTGGATCATGCTCGGACGTGAGCCGAGGACGGGCCAGGAACTGCTGATGGCCTATGCCGGCATCCTGGCGCACGGCACCAGCCTCACGGCGGCCGAGTGCGCGCGCATGATCCCGCAGTTGTCCGCCACCAGCATCCGTCAGGCCATGCGCTGGGCCGGCGATGAGCGTCGACTGGCCCAGGCTTGCCAAGCGGCGCTGGATTTCATGCAGCGCCACCCGATCGCGTCGACCTGGGGCCGAACCGATCTGGCCTCCTCGGACATGATGAGCCTGGAGACGAGTCGGCGCGTGTGGCAAGCACGCCAGGACCCGCGGCGCCAGACGGCTTCCATCGGCGTATACAGCCACGTCCAGGACCGTTGGGGAATCTTCCACGCGCAGCCGATCGTGCTCAATGAGCGCCAGGCGGGCGCCGCCATCGAAGGTGTCATTCGACAGGAACGGATCGAGACGTCCCAACTCGCTGTGGACACGCACGGCTTCACCGACTTCGCGATGGCCCTGTCCCGACTACTGGGCTTCGACTTGTGTCCAAGGCTCAAGGAACTCAAGCAGCGGCACCTCTTCGTGCCACGGGGCATGAAGATCCCCCGGGAGATCGCTGCTGTCTGCCAGGCCAGCGTGGACACCACGCTCATTGAAGCCCATTGGGACAGCCTGGTGCACCTGGCCGCCTCGGTGATGTTGGGCCATGCCAGCGCGGTGACCGCGCTGGCCAGGTTCGGCTCGGCAGCCCGGGGAGACCCGATCTATGACGCCGGTGTACAACTGGGCAAGCTGCTGAGGACGGCGTTCCTGGCCGACTACTTCGTCAACGTCGGTTTCCGGCGCGAGTTGCGACGGGTTCTCAACCGTGGCGAATCGGTAAACGCGCTCAAGCGCGCGATCTATACCGGCCGCGTCGCGCCGACCCAGGCCCGGCGTGCCGACGAGATGCAGGCCGTGGCCGACGCGCTGAGCCTGTTGGCCAACATCGTGATGGCGTGGAACACGGCGCAGATGCAGGCGGTGTTGGACCGGTGGGCCAACCGACGCCAGATCGTGCCGCCGGAGTTGACGGGGCGCATCGCGCCGACCCGTCTCGAGGGCATCAACCTGCGGGGCGTCTTCCGCTTCCCTGTCGAACGCTATGCGGCGCAGCTCCTGCCGTCACAAACTGCAGGCAAAACAAGGGCCAGTGGCTGAAATCGACCCAACATTGACGCGCCTCACAGAGCCGCGCGAGGGGTAACAGAAACTCGTGCAGCGACAAGGACTTGCGAGCGCTACCAGCGCGAAACCCGCGCCGATGCTCATCGGTTGATGCGTCACTTTTTGCACTGAAATCAAATGGACCCCGCGGTAGCCATTGCGGCTGTTGAGGCGCTCAACGGGATTCTTCTCGTCGTAGGCAGCGCCGCAGCGGCCTTCGACATCGAGTTCCATCAGACGCTGGGCCATGAACTGCACCATCTGGCGCAGGACATCGACATCGGCTCCCTTCTCGGCGAGCTCGGCTAATGCCATAGTGGCGGTGGTCATTGTGATTTCCTTTGTGGACAGGTTTGGTGGGTCGCACCCCAAACTTATCCGGACTTCACGATGGCCACCCCCGAAGGGAGCGGTCGCTGCGCGGCAAGCCGCTTCGGGCTACACCGCGCAGCGAGTGAAAGAAGACTTACACCACTTCCTGGGACATCAACGGTCTGCTGACCAAGCCGTGTAGAAGAGCCGCATCCGCCACAGGTTATGCCGACTGAATCCACGGTCAAATCGAGCTGACAGGTCGGCGGACAGGCGATCGATCAGGGCTTCGCCAGAGGCGGCGCGCTCGTGTCCACCTTGCTCAAATTCGCTCGATGCGTCGGCCAACGTCCCAGTAGGTGGTCCGGGGTCGCGCCGGGAAGTCTGTTCGAAATGGTGTCTCAGGCGAAGGTCAAGTTCCGAAGTTAGACCGGCCGTTCGCGAAGAAAAGTGTCAATGTCGGGTTTCGTCAGCCGCCGACGCTCGACAAGCCGAAGCCGTATGACCGGGATCAGTCTGAACTTGAAGTCCGGGTCAAGGACACCGAGCGCGCGTCACCCCACTGCATTCACCGCGTCCTTCAGGGACTTACCAGCAGTGAACTTCACTGCCTTGCTCGCCTTGATGGTCATCGGTTCGCCGGTCGACGGATTGCGACCCGAACGTTCGGCGCGGTTCGAAACGGTGAAGTTGCCAAAGCCGACAAGCTGCACGGACTCGCCTTTGGCCAGGGCGCCGGCCAGATGCTCGAGCGCGGAATCGAAAGCCCGGGCAGCGTCGGCCTTGGTGAGGTTCGTATCCGCGGCAATGGCGGCGATGAGTTCAGTCTTGTTCAAAATGGAGGCTCCCTTTCAGTAGTACGGTGGTGTCGAGGTCAGGTGTGCAGCGGCTTTGGCGTTCGCTTGCGCGAACATCAAAGCGAGCACGTTCGGGGCGCCGAGTGCTTCGTCCGCAGCGTCCATTGTTGCCGAAGCGCGGTTGCCGTTTCGCTGCACCGACGCCCGGCGGTGGCTTCGACCGACGGCAGCCGGTGCGGAGCAGCCCTATGGTTTTGTCGCGTTAAGCCGGTCGAGGCGGATGAAGTCCGGCAGTTTCGGGTCAACGGACGGCCAGACTGTAGAAGTAGTCGGCATCTGAAAATGCCAAGCCACCGGGGCAGCGCAGCTGCCGGCATTGTCATGTTGGCGGTCAGTGGACACGACAGCGGCAGGTGAGGCCGCCATTCAGAAGACGGTGGACGGATTTCGGGCAAGGCCCGTGATAAGGCGCCAGGCATCGAAGCGCGCAGCCAGCTGCTTGCGATAAAGCGAAGGGCGCAGCAGATGACGCTTGAGCGCGAAGTGCTGGCGGATGGGGCCAAAGGTTGAGAGAAAAGCCTGGGCGCGCTCAGGCCGGCGAAATCCTCGCATGCGCCGCTCGCGCTCACGGGTGGGCTGATGGCTGTTCTCGGCGCGGTTGTTCACGCGGGCACAGGACTTCACGAACACGTGCCGCACGTTCGCCAGCTCCGGGATCTCGGCTTTCGCAGCCGGATAGCTGCGCAGTCGGTCGGTGACGATCTTGCGGGGAACCTCCGGGCAAGCCGCGAGCACGCGCTTGAAGAAGCGTTTCGCGGCCGTCTTGTCGCGGCGCTTCTGCAGAAGGATGTCGAGCTCGGCACCATGCTGATCGACAGCGCGCCACAGCAGATAGGGCTCACCGCGCAGCGTCACGAGCATTTCGTCCAGATGCCAGGTCGAGCCTGGCTTGCGACGCGCGGCCGTGGCGCGATGTGCGAAGCTCGCGCCGAACTTGTCGCACCAGCGCCGGATCGTCTCGTAGCTGACGACCACACCGCGCTCGAACAGAAGCTCCTCGATGTCTCGCAAGCTCAGTTGAAATCGAAAATACCAGCGCACCGCTTGGCTGATTACCACTGCGGGAAACCGGTGCCCGTGGTAGAGCGATCTCGTCGTCGTTTGCATTCGGCAATGCTTACGACATCGCCAACGTGACAATGCCCCGTAATCAGTTCGGCTGACATTTTGTTGGTCCAGTTTGCAGATAGGGCATTCGCCTGCTTCTTCTTGTGTCATCGAGGTTCGCTTCGTAGTTGTGAGTTGTAGGCGCCATACCAGGCGCTTCGGGCCCAAAGCAGTCATCGACTCAGGCGGAAGGCGGTCATTGCGCAGCGAGCCGAATCTCGAACTTGACTAGCGCTGGTCGGGCACCTCTCGGACGTGTTGACCTTCGTACGTGGGGATGTACTGCCGCGGGATTGGTCCTTTGATGCGGCCGCCTTGCTGGGTCTGCTCCCATGCGTGAGCAAGCACGCCGACAGACCTTGAAAGACAAAACAGTCCCCGGGCCAAGGGTGCGGGAAAGCCGAGCTCGGCGTAGATGACCGCCGTCGCCCCATCGATGTTCATTGGGATGGGCTTGCCCTTGCTCGCACTCAGCTTCGCCTCGACGGCCCGGCCGATGTGCGCGTATCGTCCGCTCACCTCTCCACGGCCAGCCGCCTCGTCAACGAGTTCCAGCAGCGGCGCGCTTCGCGGGTCGACAGGGTGGAAGCGATGGCCGAACCCTGAGATGACCTTGCCGTGCATTTCAACAAACGCCCGAAGCCCTGCGTCGACAGCGTCGTCCTCGGGCAGGCCGGCGTCGATGCGCGCAGCGATGTCCTGATAGAGTTTGACCGTCTGCTCGCCAGCGCCGCCATGGACATCGCCAAGGACGTTGACCGCAGATGCCATTGCGCTGTTCAACCCCACGCCGCAGGTCGCAGCCATGCGCGCAATCGCGATGCTCGGCGCCTGTGGGCCGTGGTCGACCGCGGACATCAGCGCGGCCTCCAGCAGTAGGCCTTGGGTGCGGGTCGGTAGCTCGCCCCTCGTCATCAGCCAAATCATCTGGGCCAAGCTCACCTTCTGGCGAATCAAGTCTTCGATGGGGTACCCGCGGTAGCGGATGACCCCGGGAGACATGTCGATGATGCTCGTGCGCCACCAGTCTTCCGTGGTCTTTCGAGCGTCCGAGGACGTGGCATCGGTCATATCGCTTTCTCCGTTCTGAGAGCTTCGATTTCCGAAGCCGAGTGGCCAAGGCTCGCCAGGATTTCCTCGGAATGCTGACCCAGCGTCGGCGGAGGCGAGTCGACTCGCGGCGCCTCCCCGTTGACCTTGAAACCAGTGCGGAGGAGGCGGATGTCGCGACCGACACCCGGCGCGTCCAGGAAGGTTCCCACCATGCCGCGCTCGGCAACCTGGGGATGCTCCAGGGCCTGCGGCACGCTGTAGACCGGCCCTGCCGGCACGCCGGCCTGATTGAAGAGCTTCCACCACTCGTCCGTGGAGCGAGAAGCCATGGCCTCCTCGAGGATGGCCTTCAGCTCGAAGCGATGCTGGAGCCGACTCTGTCGTTCGTTGAAGCGGCCATCTTGAATGAGCTCCGGCCGGCCGACCACATGGCAGACGGCTTCGAACTGTTCTTTCTTGTTCGCTGCAATGTTCAGAAGTCCATCGCCCGTTCGAAACGTTCCCGACGGACTCGCAGTCACGTTCTCATTGCCCATCGGCTTGGGTTCTCGTCCAGCGACCAGGTGATTCGAGACCGCCCAGCCCATCGTCGACATCACGGCCTCCAACATGGAGACGTCGATGAACGTGCCACCCTCGCGGCTTCTGTCCGCCAGCGCTGCAGCAACGGCGAACGCGGCTGTGATGCCTCCAATGGTGTCCGCCATGGGATAGCCGACGCGATACGGTGCGTTCTCCGGCGCGCCCGTGATGCTCATGACACCGGACATGCCCTGGATGATTTGGTCGTATGCCGGCAGGTCCCGAAGAGGCCCCTCTTGTCCGAAGCCCGAGATGGCGCAGTAGATGAGCTTTGGGTTTTCCTTCAGCAGCTCTTCGTAGCCGAGGCCCAGGCGCTTCATGACCCCCGGCCTGAAGTTCTCCACGAGCACGTCGGCGGTGCGCACGAGCTTGCGAAAGACATCCTTCCCCAACGGATGCTTGAAGTCGATGGTGATGGAACGCTTGCCGGGGTTCTGCGCCAAGAAGGACACGCCCATGTAGCGCTTGTTCAGTTCGGCGTCGGCGCCGAGCTGGCGTGCCAGGTCTCCGCCATCGCGAGTCTCGACCTTGACGACGTCGGCGCCCATGTGAGCGAGCTGGTGACAGGCGAAGGGACCGGCGAGCACGTTGGTCAGGTCCAGGACGCGGATGCCGCGAAGGGCGTTGGTCATTTCAGCCTCCTCATTCGGCCTTGATGCCGGCCTGCTTGATGACAGTAGTCCAGCGCTGGATTTCGCTGTTCCCCAGTTGCGTGGCCTGTGCTGGCGTGTTGGCGACGACGGTCATGCCCATCTCGGCGAACTTCTTCTTGGCCTCGGGTTGAGCAAGTGCAGCGTTGAACGCCTTGTTGAGCTTGTCGATGGTCGCCTGGGGCGTACCTGCCGGCGCACCGATGCCAATCCAGTAGTCGATGTCCATCTTGGGGATACCGGCTTCCTTGGCGCTGGGTACATCGGGGAGCATTGCGTTGCGCTCGGCGCCCGTCACCATCAGGGCACGCAGCTTGCCGCTCTTGATGTGCGGCAGCGCGGTGGGGACGGAAGTGAAGAGCGCCTGCACCTGGTTGCCCATCAAGTCCGTCAGCACAGCGCCGGCGCCCTTGTACGGAACGTGCACGATGTCCACGCCCGTGGTGCTCTTGAACAGCTCGCCTGCAAGGTGGGTGTTCGTGCCATTGCCGCCTGACCCGTAGTTGAGCTTGCCCGGCTGCGCCTTGGCCAGTGCGATGAACTCTTGAACGTTCTTCGCCGGCACGGCGGGGTTCACGACCAGCACGTGAGGAACCTTGACCGCCGTCGTGACTTGCGTGAATGCCTTCTGTGGGTCGAACGGGAGCGTTGGAATCAGCCCAGCAGCGATGGCATACGACAGCTCGACCGTCATCAGAGTGGTTCCGTCTGGTGCGGAGCGTGCGGCCGCACCCCAGCCAACTACACCACCGCCACCGGTGCGGTTGTCCACCACCATGGGCGCATCGACGCCGGGTGCGGTGAACTGAGCGAGTGCGCGCGTTGCCAGGTCGGCGCTTCCGCCGGGTGCGTAGGGAACGATGATGGTGATGGGTTTCTGAGCAAGCGCCGATGCACTGAGCAGGCCGGCCGCACCGGCAAGAACCAAGGCGCGACGGATAGAGCTGAATTTCATGATGGTCTCCTGAATTGGTTGAAGGAAATCTCAGTCGAGCTTCGCGCCCGACTCCTTGACCGCGACGCCCCAACGGGTGTTCTCCGTCTTCAAGAACGCACCGAGTTCTGCGGGCGTGCCGCCGCGCGCGACGCTGCCCTCATCCTTCAGGCGGGCAACGACCTCGGGTCGCGCGAGTGCGGTGTTTATGACCTGATTCATCTTGGCAATCGCCTCCGACGGCGTGCCGGCCGGGGCGACGAGCGCCTTCCAGTCTTCCGCGACGAAACCCGGATAGCCGGATTCAGCGACGGTCGGGACGTTCGGCAGGACGTCGATGCGCTTGAGCGACGTGACAGCGAGCGCGCGCAGCATGCCGCCTTTGACCATCGAGATGATGCTGGGCGGGGTCGCGAAGTAGATGTCGGTCTGCCCACCAAGCAAGTCATTCGTCGCCGGGCCGGCGCCCTTGTACGGCACGTGCATGACCTTGATGCCTGCCCGTTTGGCGAACATCTCGCCGCCGACATGGCCTACGGTGCCGGTGCCCGCGGACGCCATCGTCAGTTGCTTGGCCTGACCCTGCGTCTTGAGGTCTGCGAGGGATTTGATGGGCGAGTCTGCGCGCACCACCAGAACGAGGGGTTGCGAGGCCAGCAGTACCACGGGCTCGAAGTCCTTCAGCGCGTCGAAGGGCATCTTGGTATAGAGCGTCGGGTTGATGGCCAGGTTGGCCGTCTGCCCCGTGCCGAAGGCGTAGCCATCCTTTTTGGCCTTGGCGACGGCGTCCATGCCGATGTTGCCGCCGGCGCCGGGCTTGTTGTCGACGATGAAGGTCCACTTGTCTTTCAAGGTCACCTCGTTCGCGACCAGGCGCGTCAGCACGTCGGTGCCACCGGCGGGCGGGAACGGCACAACGAGCTTGATGGGCTGTGACGGATAAGCGGCTTGGGCGCTGGCGGCCGCCCCGCAAAGCGCGAGTGCGGCGAACATGACGAGGCGGAAGGCGTGCTTCTGGGATTCCAAGGGAAGTCTCCTGATGGATGTAGACAGCGGGAAAGGGCCGGGGCGTCAGGCAAGTCGGTACACGCGACTTGCCGTCCCCTCGAACAGCGCTCGCCGCTCATCGGCACCGGCGCTGGAGGTCAGTCGTTTGAAGGCGTTCCAGCACGTGGCATAGCTGTAGGAACCCTTGTCGACAGGGAAATTGCTTTCGAACATGCAGCGGTCTGCACCGAACAGCTCGATGCAGGGCTCCATCCATGGGAGCCATGTGTCGACCAGTTGGTGGGAAGTGGGCGGTGTTGCGCCCTTCTCGAACTCGAAGCCGTTGATGCGCATGCCGAGGCCGCCGAGCTTCGCGTAAACGTTGGGCAGCTTCGCGAGCTGGCGCATGCCATGCAGCCATGTCTCGAACACCTGCGGGCGGAGGCCCTCGTAGGCTCCGATTCGAACGATGCCGCCGCAGTGGTTGATGACCACAGGGGTGTCGGGGATGGCTTTGGCGAGCTCGAACAGCTCGGGCAGTTGGTGAAAGAACAGCCAGGCGTCGTAGGAAAGGCCAAGCTCGGTTAACTGCGCGACGCCCTGACGGTAGCCCTTGTCCACTAGCAGGCCTCTGGGCGCGGCGGACAGCGGGTTGACGAGGGACGAATCCGCGTCCCAGGTGCTCAGGTGGCGCACGCCCTTGAACCGGCCTTGGCCCGCTTGGACATGAGCCTCGAGGACTTCGCGCACGTCAGCGCCCAGGCGAAGGTCGGCATGGCCAACGATGGCCTTGGCCACTTCGGGAACGCCACTGGCGTACTGCCGGGCAACCGCGGAAACGAACTCAGTTTCGCCAACCGGCTTGAGGGCGGCGGGCCCATCCACTCGATAACGGGTCTGAGCCTGCATGTAGACCGATGCGACGACGTTGTGGCCTGTGCGCGCGTCGTCCAGGAAGTCGTCAGCCAGGTAGGTCCAGGCGGGTCGCTCGTAGAAGTGATGATGGGCGTCGACGATGCGCAGGCCAGGCTCAAGGACTTCCTCCTCCTCCTGCAGAGCAAGCCAATCGGCGCGAACGGCGAGGTAATTGGTACTGCTCATCTTTGTCTCCTGTGCATCTGTTATAGTTCTATCCAATAGAACCAGGTTCTGCTCAATAGAACTATAAAGGCGAACTTTCCCTATTCGAATGCGGGTAAACCCTTTGATTGCGCTTCGTGAGCCCGTGGCGGGCGCCGTGTCACACTGCGGTCCGCAGCTCTGAAAGAAGCGCGTCCACGATTGCCTGGTGATTCCCATGACCGAAACAAAGCCCGCCGTTCAAACTGCCGATAGCGCCGAATCCAGCGGCGTTGCGGTGTTGGACAGGGCCTTTTCGCTGCTCGCCGCCTTCGGCGCGACGGACGCGGCGTTGACGCTCACCGAACTGTCAAAGAGGACCGGGCTGTACAAGAGCACGGTGTTGCGTTTGCTATCGGCGCTCGAACACGGTGGCTTCATTCGCAAGCTGGCCGATGGGCAGTACGCCATCGGTCCGCAGCCGCTTCGCTTGGCTTCGATTTATCAGCGCTCGTTTCAGGTGGGGCATGTCATCGAGCCCATCCTGAAGCATCTCAGCGTTGCGACAGGCGAGACCGCATCCTTCTACGTCAGGCACGAGGACAAGCGAATCGCGCTCTTCCGGGTCGAACCTTCCAGGGCGGTGCGTGCGTCGGTGCAGATAGGCCAGGAATACGCGGTCGCGCAGGGTGCATCGGGCAAGGTCCTGCTTGCGTTCTCGCTACCTGCAGCCCCCGAATACCAAGCCATTCGCGAGCAGTTCTGGGCAGTGTCCTATGGAGAGCGAGACCTCGAGACCGCATCAGCTGCCGCACCGGTGTTTGGCGTGACCGGAGAACTCCAAGGGGCGTTGGCTATTTCGGGGCCGCGGGCGCGGCTCGCCCCTTCCGAGGCCATGTACGAAGCATGTCGTCATGTGCTGGAGGCCGCTCGCGAGGCAACGATGGCCCTCGGAGGGCTTGCGACTCACTATGCGCAGAGTCTTGAGCGAATCACTGCCGAAAGCTTCGACGCGCCCACAGCGGTCTTGGTCAGCTGACAACCACATCATCGCCAGGAAGCGACCAACGTTCTGCGCAAGTTCTGCGACGACTATGAAGGTCGGCTACTGGCCTCTCTGGCGACATCACGCGGGCGTGAGGAGGATCGCGTTAGAGAAGACCGTGACGCCTGTCGCTGGCGTGGAAATGGTCAACTGCCTCAGCGATCGACCTTGATGCCCGACGTCTTGAAAATGCGCATCCATTTGCTTGCTTCTGCTGTGATGAAGGCCGCGAAGTCTGCTGGCGAACGCCCGTCGATGCTGCGGTAACCGGTCTTGATCAGCCGTTCTTGGGTGGCCGGTTCCTGCAGGATCTGCTTCAACGTGACAATGCCCCTTAAGCCTGCATCCGATCGTGGACAACTACGCCACGCACAACCACCCCGACGTGCAGAAGTGGCTGGCGCGGCATCCGCGCTTCGTCATGCACTTCACGCCCACCAGCGCATCGTGGCTGAACATGGTCGAGCGCTTCTTCCGCGACATCACCGACAAGCGCATTCGGCGTGACAGCTTCACCAGCGTGGCAGAGCTGGAACTGGCCATTGACCTTTACGTCGCCCATCACAACATCGAGCCGAAGCCGTTCATCTGGACCGCACGCGCCTCTGACATCCTCGCCAAGGTCACGCGGGCCAAAGCTGCTTTCGCGGCCACTGCGGGATAAGTACAGAACAGAGTGGCGCACTGCACTAGGACGGACGGCCATGGGCGGCGGCGCCGCCGAGGCCACAGGTTCCATCGGATACTTGGCCCCACACAGGCTCGTCAAGAACCTGCGCTGATGCGCGCGTCACCTAGCGACGACGACTCATTGCATAGGACTCGAGCGGTATCGCCTTGATTCGGGACGCTTTTCCTGCGCAGCCGAAGGCCTCGAAGCGGTCGACGCACAATTCGCTTGCTGCCGCCATCGCTTCCTTCAGGAACTTTCGCGGATCGAATTCGCCACGATCCTTCATCATGGCGCGCCGCATTGCACCAGTCATGGCCAGGCGAATGTCGGTATCGATGTTGATCTTGCGTACGCCGTGTCGAATTCCCTCCTGGATTTCGGCGACGGGCACGCCGTAGGTCTGCTTGATCTCGCCGCCGTTGTCCCGGATCACCTGCAGCCAATCCTGCGGAACCGACGAAGAACCATGCATCACCAGATGCGTATCCGGAATGCGCGCGTGAATCTGCTTGATCCGGTCGATCGCGAGGATGTCGCCCGTCGGCTGACGGCTGAACTTGTAGGCGCCGTGCGATGTGCCGATGGCGATGGCCAGCGCATCGACACCTGTTCGGGAGACGAAGTCGGCAGCCTGGTCCGGATCGGTCAGCATCTGGTCGTGCGACAGCACCCCGGCGGCGCCGACGCCGTCTTCCTCGCCCGCGGTGCCCGACTCCAGCGAACCCAGGCAGCCCAGCTCGCCCTCCACCGAGACGCCGACGGCATGCGCCATCTCCACCACCCTGCGGGTCACGTCCACGTTGTAGTCGTAGCTGGCAGGGGTCTTGGCGTCTTCTTCGAGGGAGCCGTCCATCATCACGCTCGTGAAGCCGGAGCGGATGGATTGCATGCACACGGCCGGGCTCGCGCCGTGGTCCTGGTGTATCACGATCGGGATGTCCGGGTACATCTCGGCGGCGGCCTCGACCATCTTACGCAGGAAGGGCTCGCCCGCATACTTGCGCGCGCCTGCGGAAGCCTGAAGGATGACGGGGCTGTCCGTCTTCTGCGCCGCCTGCATGATCGCCTGGATCTGCTCCAGGTTGTTGACGTTGAAGGCCGGCACGCCATAGCCATGTTCTGCGGCGTGGTCGAGAAGTTGACGCAAGGAAATCATTGCCATTCAAAGCTCCATGAGTTTCAGGTTGTTGAGGGCATCACGCAGTGCGCTCTTCGAGCGCCTGCACAGCGGGCAAGGTCCTGCCCTCGAGAAATTCGAGAAACGCACCGCCGGCAGTGGACACGTAGTCGATCTGCGCCGCCACGCCAAAGGCGTTGATGGCGGCCACGGTGTCGCCGCCCCCGGCAATGGTGAAGGCCGGCGACCGGGCGACCGCCTCCGCCAGGCTTCGCGTCCCGGTGGCAAACGGCGCCAGCTCGAACACGCCCAACGGGCCGTTCCATACGATGGTCTTGCACCGGTCGAGCTCGGCGACCAGTTGCCGCATCGACGCCGGACCGAAGTCCAGCACCATTTCGTCCCCGCGAATCTGGTCGATCGACCGCACACAAGACCCGGCATCGGCCGACAACTCGGTTGCCGTAACCACGTCGCTGGGCATGAAGAGCTTCGCCCTCCGGGCGTGGAGCGTGGCGAGGACTTCGTGGACCTCGTCGACCATCCCCGGCTCGCACAGTGACTTGCCGACCGGGTGTCCGGCCGCCAGCAGGAAGGTGTTGGCCATTCCGCCCCCCACCACCAGCAGTTCGACCTTGGCCGCCAGCGCGTTCAGCACCGACAGCTTGGTCGAGACCTTGGCACCGCCGACGATGGCCGCCATCGGCCGCGCCGGCGTCGCCAGCGCGCGACCCAACGCCTCCAGCTCGGCGGCCATGAGCGGCCCGGCGCAGGCTTCGTCGGCGAGCCGCGCCAGCGCTTCCGTGGTGGCCTCGGCCCGGTGCGCCGTAGCGAACGCATCGTTCACGTAGACGTCGAGGAGCCGGGCCATCCGTGCGGCGAGCGCAGGCGCGTTGGCCTTTTCGCCGACATGGGCCCGGGTGTTTTCCAGCAGCACCACACTGCCCGGCCGCTGGTCGAAGCCGCCATCGAGCCAGTCGACCACCAGGGGCACCTGCACGCCCAGCAACTCGCCCAGTCTCGCCGCAACCGGCGCCAGCGAATCCTTCGGCGCCAATGCGCCTTCGGTCGGGCGTCCCAGATGCGAAGCGACCATCACGCGGGCGCCTTGCTGCAACGCATAGCCGATGCCGTCGAGACTGCTGCGGATGCGCGAGTCGTCGGCGATCTGGCCCGCCGCGTTCAAGGGAACGTTCAGGTCGCAGCGGATGAAGACCCGCCGGTCGCGCATGTTCACCTGCTGCATCGTCTTGAAGGCCATGGGCTTGCTCACGCCCTCGCCATGGCGGCTGCCGTGTCGATCATGCGGTTGGAGAAGCCCCACTCGTTGTCATACCACGCGCAGACCTTCACGAGCCGCCCCGACACCTTGGTGCAGGTGGCGTCGAAGATGCTCGAGCGTGCATCGTGATTGAAGTCCATGGACACCAGGGGCTCGTCGCTGTATCCGAGCAGGCCGTGCAGGGGCCCCGTCGCTGCCGCGTCCTCCACGAGACGATTGACCTCCTCGACCGACGTGTCGCGCTCGGCCAGGAACACCAGGTCGACCAGCGAGACGTTCAGGGTCGGCACCCGCACCGAGAACCCGTCGAGGCGGCCCGCCAGCTCGGGCAACACCAAGCCTACCGCGGCGGCAGCACCGGTGCGGGTCGGAATCATGGACTGCGTCGCCGATCTCGCCCGGCGCAGGTCCTGGTGATAGACGTCGGTGAGCACCTGGTCGTTGGTATAGCTGTGGACCGTCGTCATCAAGCCATAAGCCATGCCCATGCCGTCGTTCATGACCTTCGCCACGGGAGCCAGGCAGTTCGTGGTGCACGAGGCATTCGAGACCACGGTGTGCGACGCGCGCAGGGTCTCGTGGTTCACGCCGTAGACGACAGTCGCATCCACGTCGGTACCGCCCGGTGCGCTGATCAGCACGCGCTTCGCGCCGGCCGCGAGGTGCGCCGCCGCCTTGGCCTTGCTCGTGAACAGGCCGGTGCACTCCATCACGATGTCGACGTCGAGCTCGCGCCAGGGCAGGTCGGCAGGGCTGCGCATCGAGAAGACCTTGATTCTCCGGCCGCCCACCACGAGTTCGTCGCCTTCGTGCGAAACCGGCAAGGCGAGGCGTCCGTGGGTCGTGTCGTAGCGCGTCAGATGCGCATTGGTCCGTGCATCGCCCAGGTCGTTGATGGCCACGATCTCGAGCACGTCGTACTGATCCGATTCGAACAGCGCGCGCAGCACGTTCCGGCCGATTCGGCCATAGCCGTTGATGGCAATTTTGATCGTCAATTCAAACTCTCTTTGCGTCGGTTGGATTGAAAAAAGGGCATCACTCGGAGATCAGCGCGCAGGCCGCGGAAGATTGCTCCCCCAGTTCCAAAGCACGTGCCAACAGCGCGCAGGCCGAGGAAGATCGCTCCACCAGTGCCAAAGCACGTGCTGCGACCGTCTCTGCGTCGATGCCGAACAGCCTGAAGAGCGCCGAGGCGGGCGCCGAATCGCCGAAGCGATCGATGCCGACGACGTCGCCGTCCTCCCCGACGAACTTCCACCACAAGCCGGTGCTGCCCGCCTCGACCGCGATGCGCGGCAGGTGGCGCGGGATCGTCTCGCGCCGGTAGGCCGCGTCCTGGCGTTCGAACGCTTCCAGGCAGGGCACCGAAACTACGCGCGCCTCGATGCCCCGCTGCGCCAGCAGATCGGCCGCCGCCATGACCACGGCCACTTCGGAGCCGCTGGCCAGCAGTGCCACGCGTTCGTCCGACGGGCGGCGCAAGATGTATGCACCGCGGGCGATGGACGCCAGGCGTGGCGTCGAATCCCCGGCGTGCGGCAGCGCCTGGCGCGTGAGAAGCAGGCAGCTCGGCCCGTCGGACCGGTGCATCGCCTCGCGCCATGCCACCGCGGTCTCGGTCGCATCGGCGGGCCGCCACACGTCGACGCCGGGAATGAGGCGCAGGCTCGACGTGTGCTCCACCGGCTGGTGCGTCGGACCATCCTCGCCCAGGCCGATCGAGTCATGGGTGAACACGTACACGACCGGCAGCTTCATCAGGGCTGACATGCGCACGCCGTTGCGGGCGTAGTCCGAAAAGACCAGGAAGGTGCCGCCGAACGGTCGGAAGCCGCCGTGAAGTGCGACGCCGTTCATCACGGCGGCCATGCCGAACTCGCGAACGCCGTAGTGAATGTGGTTTCCCGTTCCCTTGGCCAGCAAGGGCGTGTGCCCACGCCAGTCGGTGAGGTTGGAGCCGGTCAGGTCGGCCGAACCGCCGAGCAGCTCCGGCGTGGCGGGGCCCACGCGTTGCAGCACATCCTGCGAGGCCTTGCGCGTGGCCACGGTGGCACGAACGGATTCAGCCGATTCGCACGCCGCAGCCAGGGCGGCCTCCGTGTCGCGACTCGGCATCGGGGATCTTCTGCAGCGTCGCAGCAACTCCGCCGCCAGTGCGGGATGCTCGCCGGCATAGGCGGCCAATCGCCCACGCCATGCGGCATGGGCGGCCGCCCCGCGCTCTACCGCGGACCAGGCAAGCCGTATCGGCTGCGGCACGTCGAAGGCGCCCTCGCACCAGCCCAGTGCCGCCCGGGTTCTCGCAATCTCCTCGGCGCCCAAGGGAGAACCATGGACCTCGGCTGTGCCGGCACGGTTCGGCGAGCCGTGGCCGATCGTCGTCCGGCAGCAGATGAGCACCGGCTTGTCCGCGGCGTGAGCGATGGCGATGGCGCGGTCCAGTCCAGCCCAGTCGTGCCCATCGACCTGACGCACGACGGTCCAGCCGTAGGCCTCGAAACGCGCCGGCGTGTCGTCGCCGAACCAGCCGCGCACGTCGCCATCGATCGAGATGCCGTTGTCGTCGTAGAAGGCGACCAGCTTGTTCAACCCCCAGGTTCCTGCCAGGGAACAGGCCTCGTGGCTGATGCCCTCCATGAGACAGCCGTCGCCCAGGAACACATAGGTGCGGTGGTCGACCACGCAGTGGCCGGGCCGGTTGAATTCCGTCGCCAGCAGCTTCTCGGCGAGCGCCATGCCGACCGCATTGGCCAGGCCCTGGCCAAGGGGTCCGGTCGTGGTCTCGACACCCGGCGTCACACCGACCTCCGGGTGGCCGGGTGTACGTGAATGCAGTTGACGGAAGCGCTTGATCTCGTCCATCGGCAAGTCGTAGCCGCTCAGATGCAGCAGCGCGTAAAGCAGCATCGAGCCGTGCCCGTTGGACAGTACGAAGCGGTCGCGATCGATCCAGTCGGGAGCGGCCGGGTCATGGCGCAAGTGATGGCGCCACAGCGCTTCGGCGATGTCGGCCATTCCCATCGGCATGCCGGGATGGCCCGAGTTGGCTGCCTGCACGGCATCCATCGCCAGCACCCGCAGGGCATTGGCGCAGGCGGCGCGGTCGGGGGTCGTCGTTTTCTCGTTGGTCATGAAGGCTCCGGCTTCGGCTCAGGCGCCGAGTAGGTTCTTGCGACGCTCGACCAGGCGCATCACCATCGGGGTGAAGATCAATTGCATGGCGAGCTCCATCTTTCCTCCGGGCACCACGAGCGTGTTGGCGCGCGACATGAACGAGTCGTGCAGCATCGACAGCAGGTACGGGAAGTCGAAGCCGCGCGGGTTCGCGAAGCGGATGACGACGAGGCTCTCATCGGCGGTGGGGATGGTGCGCGCCACGAACGGGTCCGAGGTGTCCACCACCGGCACGCGCTGGAAGTTGATGTGGGTGCGCGTGAACTGCGGGCAGATGTAGTGCACGTACTCGTGCATGCGACGCAGGATCACGTCGGTGACTGCCTCGGTGCTGTAGCCGCGAGTGCTGCGGTCACGTTCGATCTTCTGGATCCACTCGAGGTTGATGACCGGCACCACACCGATCAGCAGGTCGGCGAAGCGGGCGACATCCACGCTCTGTGTGGTCACGCCGCCGTGCAGGCCCTCGTAGAACAGCAGATCACTGGCGGGCAGCGGCTGCCACGGCGTGAAGGTGCCCGGCGACTGACCGAAGGGCCGTGCCTCCACTTCGTTGTGAAGGTACTTCCGGCTCTGGCCGGTGCCGCTTTCGGCGTAGCTGGCGAACAACTGCTCCAGCTCGGCGAAGAGATTGGCGTCTTCGCCGAAGTGACTGAAGTGCGGCTTTCCTTCGGCTTCGGCCGTTGCCATGGCCTGCTTCATCGCCTGGCGGTCGTAGCGATGGAAGCTGTCGCCCTCGACGACCGCGGCCTCGACGCCCTCTCGCCGAAAGATATTCTCGAAGGTCCGGGTCACCGACGTGGTGCCCGCGCCGGACGAACCGGTGATGGCAATGACAGGATGCTTGACTGACATGCTCGATGCTCGCTGGTTGGGTTTGCGGGTCAGGTGATGGCGAACAGGCCGCGACTGCCGAACAACGGCGAGCCGAAGGATGGCGGCGCATCACCCTTGTGGTAGCTCTCGATGCGGACGACTTCCTGCGCCGATCCGAAGATGAAGCCGATGCGCTGGTGCAGCGCGTCGGGCTGCACATCCAGCAGGCGCGAACGTCCGGTGCTGGCGGCGCCGCCCGCCTGCTCCACCAGGAACGAAATCGGGTTGGCTTCGTACAGCAGTCGCAGCCGCCCCTCGCGCGCGGGGTCCCTCGAGTCGCGCGGGTAGAGAAACACGCCGCCGCGCATGAGAATGCGATGCGCCTCGGCCACGAGCGAAGCAATCCAGCGCATGTTGAAATCGGCGCCGCGCGGACCGGCCAGCCCCGCCATGCATTCGTCGACGTAGCGCTTGACGGCCGGCTCCCAGAAACGCGCGTTGGACGCATTGATCGCGAATTCGCGCGTGTGATCCGGGATCTTCAGGTTTGGGTGGCTCAGGACCCATTCGCCCAGCTGCGGGTCGAGCGTGAAGGCGTGGGTGCCCCTGCCCAAGGTCAGGACCAGCATGGTCGACGGACCATAGATCGCGTAGCCCGCGCACACCTGGCGCGTTCCGGGCTGCAGGAAATCGTCCGGCGCGGGATCCTGTCCCGGCGACTTCGCCCGCAGCACCGAGAAGATGCTGCCCACCGACACGTTGACGTCGATGTTCGACGAACCGTCGAGCGGATCGAACAGCAGCAGGTACTTGCCGCGCGGATGTTCGGGCGGCAGTGCATACGGCGCTTCCATTTCTTCCGACGCCATGCCAGCCAGGTGACCACCCCACTCGTTCGCGCGAAGGAACACGGCGTTGCTCAGCACATCGAGCGTCTTCTGATCCTCACCCTGCACATTGCCCGTGCCGGCACTGCCGAGAACGCCGCCCAACGCGCCGTACGCCACCTTTCGGGCGATGGCCTTGCAGGCGAGCGACACGTCCGTGACGAGCGCATTCAGATCCCCGGTCGCTTCCGGAAATCTTCTGCGTTCCTCGATGAGGAACTGGGTGAGGGTGGACTTTCCTCCGGTAGGCATGGTGCATTTCTCCTGGTTTCTTCGTATCGAATTCGGCGCGTTTCAGGCCTGGGCCAGCAGCGGGATCAGCTCCGCCGGCGTGTCGAGGTGCCATCGGGCCGCAGCCTCCCCGGAAGCAGGCTGGCCATAACCCCATCTGACCCAGGCGGCGGGGCAACCGGCCGCGGACGCGGCCATCGCATCGCTGTGCGCATCGCCCACCATCAACATGTCGCCGGGAACCACATCGAGTGCCCGCGCGGCCTGCTCGATCAGCAGGGGCGAGGGTTTGCGCTGCGCGGCCTCGTCGGCCCCGTGCACGCTGTCGAAAAGATGCAGCAACCCCGCTCCCTCCAGCACGGCGCGTGCCAGCAGGGTCGGCTTGTTGGTCACCACCGCCAGTGGACGGCTGAAGACGAGTTCAATCAGCAGCGCCTCGATGCCGGGGAAGACCGAACAGTCAGCGAACGGAGCTTCCAACGTGGCGGCGTCGAAGCCGCGACGCACACAGCCAGCAAGCCAGGTCATGTTTACATCGGGGAGATCGCAGGCGTCCAGTGCGCGCGCGATGAGCGCGTCCGGACCATCACCGATCCACGCACGAACCGTGGACACGTCGAACGGGGGCAGCGCCGCGTCGGCCAGCGCGGCGTTCAGCGCCTTCGCAACGCCCCCGGCACTGTCGACCAAGGTGCCGTCGAGGTCGAAGGCAACGGCGCGGATGGCGCCATGACCGTGATTGACCGTCATGCGGCACGCTCCTGCGCTGGCGCGCAGCGCGTCGCTTCCGCCCGGATCGCGGCGATCGCGCCGCGATAGTCCGTCTTGCCGAAGACGGCCGATCCGGCCACCAGTGTGTCGGCACCGGCCTCGGCAACGCGGCGCGCATTCGTGGCGTTGATACCCCCGTCGACTTCCAGCCAGACCTCGCGCCCGCAGGCGTCGATCCTCTTTCGAACGGCCGCGATCTTGGGCAGCACCGTCTCGATGAAGGACTGGCCGCCGAAGCCCGGGTTGACCGACATCAGCAGTACCAGGTCCAGTTCGTCCAGCACATGGTCCAACCCATGCAGCGGCGTGGCCGGATTGAGCGCCAGGCCGGCCTTGATGCCGAAGGACCGGATCAGCCGCACCGTCCGGTCGACGTGCTCGCTGGCCTCGGGATGAAAGGAAATGATCGATGCTCCCGCCTCCGCGAACAGCGGCACCAGCGCGTCGACCGGCTTGACCATCAGGTGAACGTCGATCGGCACCGGCGTGCTCCCCCGGCGGCAACGGCTCCTGATGGCCTGGCACACCATCGGGCCCATGGTCAGGTTGGGCACGTAGTGGTTGTCCATCACGTCGAAATGGATGAGGTCGGCGCCGGCCTCGATGACGGTCTCGACCTCCTCGCCCAGCCGCGCGAAATCGGCCGCGAGCAGGCTGGGCGCGATGCGAACGATGTCGTTCATTGCGCGCTCCCTTCATACAGCTGCGCCAGCGCCGACTTCCGCCGAGGCGCAGCCAGCGAGGCCAGTTCGTCGAAAGTCAGCCACGCCGCATCGCGCAGTCGATCGCCGGGTTCGCCCTCGAGCGGCTGTGCCGGATCGCCCAAGCTCGGCAGCACGAGTGCGGCGCCCTCGAAGTCGGAACCCTCCGTCCAGAAGGTCGGCGTCACGACCGTCCACAGCCCCGCGGCACAGGCCGAGCGCAGGCCGTTCGTGGAGTCCTCGATGGCCACCGCGCACTCGGGTCCGATTCCGAGGTTGGCCAGCGCCAGCCTGTAGATGTCGGGTGCCGGCTTCTTGTGGTGGACCTGGTCGCCACAGGCGATGACGCTGAAGAAGTCGAGCCCGCGCGGCCCGAGCGCCGAATGCAGCAGCGCGTCGACATTGGCGGCGCTCGTCGTGCTCGCGATCGCCAGCCGACAGCCTGAATCCAGCGCTTCGTGCATCAAGCGCTCGACGCCGGTCCGCAGGCGCACGCCGCCGTCGCGGACGATGCCGGTGTAGACGCGGGTCTTGTCTGCGTGCAGCGTGGGCACGCGTTCGAGCAGCCGTCGGCGCTCGCCGTCGAACACCGGCAACGCATCGATGTAGCTCCGGATGCGTTCCTTGCCGCCAGTCACGTCAAGCAGCCGCCGGTAGTGCTCGGGCTCCCAGCGCCAGCCGAGCCCTTCGCGCTCGAACGCCACGTTGAAGGCGATACGATGCGCCTCCTCGGTGTCGGCCAGCGTGCCGTCGACATCGAACAGCAGAACGTCAATCGCCATCTCGTTCTCCATCGGTTGCGCCATCGCCGAACACGCGGCTGGCCAGGACGTCTTCCGCCGCGAGGGTGCGCAGCTGGTCGGGGTTGAGTACGGTGTTGAGGCCGAACAGGCGCGTCGCGTGCCGCAAGCGGATCCGGTCGAGCGCATTGCGGATCGAGCGCGCGTTCGCGAAGTGCGGTTGCTGCCGACGCCGGCCCACATAGCGGCTGAACGCCGTGGCCGCCGGATCGTCGAAGCGGTAGTTCAGCTGCTCCAGCATCAGCTGGGCGATCCGCATCAGTTCGTCCTCGCTGTAGTCCGGAAAATCGATGTGGTGGGCGATGCGCGACGCCATCCCCGGATTGCTGCCGAAGAACGAATCCATGCGGTCCCGGTAGCCGGCAAGGATCACCACCAGGTCATCGCGGTGGTTCTCCATGGTCTGCAGCAGGATCTCGATCGACTCCTGGCCGTAGTCACGCTCGTTCTCCGGCTTGTAGAGGTAGTAGGCCTCGTCGATGAAGAGCACGCCGCCCATCGCCTTCTTCACGATCTCCTTGGTCTTGGGCGCCGTGTGGCCGATGAATTGACCCACCAGGTCGTCTCTCGTGACGGCCACGAGATGGCCCTTGCGCACATAGCCCAGTTGCTTGAGCACTTCGGCCATGCGCAACGCCACGGTAGTCTTGCCGGTGCCAGGGTTGCCGGTGAAGCACATGTGCAGCGAAGGCGGCGTGGATTGCAGGCCGATCTCGGCGCGCAGCCGGTCGATCAGCAGCAGCGCCGCGATGTCATGGATGCGCGACTTGACGGGCGCCAGGCCGATTAGCTCGGCATCGAGCCTGTCGAGCACGGCGCGTGCGCCGGAGGCTTCCATGAGCCTTCCGGGGTCGCGGTCGGAGGAGATGTCCATGGCGGTGGGTCGGATTCAGCGATTCAGTAGCGCTTGCCTTCGGGCTGCGCCTGGACCGTGTAGCTCTCGATGCTGTAGCGCACCGTTCGGCCGGCCTCTTCGGTGCGGATCAGCCGAAAACCGGGCTCGTCGCTCGGCCGGTTGACCATGAATGACAGCGCCACCGATTCGGTGCCGTGCGTCGAGTCGAACGCCGCGATGCGGATGTAGTGCCGCGGGAAGGCCTTCCGGCAATCGGCCAGTTCCGCCATGATTCCCGCCGCATCGCGCAGATCGAACATAGGATTGCCGAACATCTCCCAGTAGGTGTTGCGGGGATGCGGGTCGTCGGTGTATTCGAGTCCGATAGCCCAGCCCTTCGACAGGCAGTGCTCGACCTGGCAGGTGATCTGCTCATCGCTCAGGTCGGGAAGAAAGGAAAAGGCGCCTTGCGTGATTCGCATTCGTTGCTCCAGGGTGGAAGGGGGTTTGAATGGAGAGCCGGGACGTCAAGCCACCGACGCCGTTGTGGCGTAGTCCGACGTATCCGTCGAGGCGTAGTTGAAAGTAATCTCGCCCCAGGTATCGAGCGCCGCCTGCAGCGGCGAGCACCAGCGGGCGGCATCGCGAAGGATCTGCGGTCCTTCGTTCTCGATGTCTCGCCCCTCGTTGCGGGCCAGCACCATCGCCTCCAGCGCCACTCGATTGGCGGTCGCACCAGCCTGGATGCCCTGCGGGTGGCCGATCGTGCCGCCGCCGAACTGAAGCACCACGTCGTCGCCGAACAGATGCAGCAGCTGATGCATCTGCCCGGCATGGATGCCGCCGGATGCAACCGGCATGACCTTCTTCAGCGCGCCCCAGTCCTGATCGAAGAAGATGCCGCGCGCCAGATCGACCCGCGTGTGCGTGTCGCGGCAGATGTTGTAGTAGCCCTGCACCGTCATCGGATCGCCTTCGAGCTTGCCGACGGCGGTTCCGGTGTGCAGGTGGTCAACCCCCGCCAGCCTCAGCCACTTGGCGATCACCCTGAAGCTCACGCCGTGGTTCTTCTGCCGGGTGTAGGTTCCGTGGCCAGCACGGTGCATGTGCAGCATCATGTCGTTCTGTCGGCACCAATGGCTCATCGACTGGATGGCGGTCCAGCCGACCACCAGGTCGACCATCACGATCACCGAGCCGAGTTCCTTCGCGAACTCGGCCCGCCGGTACATCTCTTCCATCGTGCCGGCGGTGACGTTGAGGTAGCTGCCCTTCACTTCCCCGGTGGCCGCGCTCGCCTTGTTGACGGCATCCATCACGCACAGGAAGCGGTCTCGCCAATGCATGAAGGGCTGCGAATTGATGTTCTCGTCGTCCTTCATGAAGTCAAGGCCGCCCTTCAGGCCCTCGTAGACCACGCGGCCATAGTTGCGTCCCGACAGGCCAAGCTTGGGCTTGGTGGTGGCGCCGAGCAACGGCCGGCCGAACTTGTCGAGGCGCTCGCGCTCGACCACGATGCCGGTCGGCGGACCGGCGAAGGTCTTCACGTAGGCCACCGGGAACTTCATGTCCTCCAGGCGCGCCGCCTTCAACGGCTTGAAGCTGAAGACGTTGCCGATAATCGAGGCCGTCACGTTGGCGATCGATCCCTCCTCGAACAGCGAAAGGTCGTAGGCCACGTAGCAGAAGTACTGGCCGGGGTTGTTCGGCACGGGATCGATGCGGTACGCCTTGGCGCGGTACATGTCGCAGGCCGTGAGGCGGTCCGTCCACACGACGGTCCAGGTGGCCGTGCTCGACTCGCCGGCCACTGCGGCGGCGGCTTCGATCGGGTCGACGCCGTCCTGGGGCGTGATGCGAAAAAGCGCGAGCACGTCGGTCGCCTTTGGCTCGTAGTCGCCGTCCCAATAGCCCATCTGGGCATACTTCAGGACGCCCGCGGTGTAGCGCTTGACGCTGTCGGTGATCTGCTTCGGCTCGGTCATCTGTCCCATGGGGTTCTCCGTGTCAGGTTGCTCGCTGGTGTGTGAGGAACCCAATGTACGAACCAACGATCATTTGTAATAGTTAATAATTTTGCGAAATACATTTGCAATGACTAATGATTAAGAACGCGACATTCAGGCAGCTGGCAGCCTTGCATTCGGTGGCCCGTCTCGGCAGCGTTTCGCGTGCGGCGAGCGAGCTGCATCTCACGCAGCCCGCGGTCTCCATTCAGATCAAGCTGCTCGAGGAGAGCGCCGGCACGCCGCTGGTCGAACGCGTCGGCCGTGGCGTGCGGCTCACCGACGCGGGCGAACTGCTGGCCGGCTACGCGGCCCGAATCCTCGATCTGTGGCGCGAAGCCGGCGACGAGATGTCGACCCAGCGCGGGGGCATCTCCGGCACCCTTCGCGTGGGTGCGGTGACCACGGCGGAATACCTGCTGCCGCCGCTGCTGGTGGCCTTCGCCGACGGACGGTCCGAAGTCGAGATCAAGCTCAGGGTCGGCAATCGAAACGAGATCGTCCACATGTTGGCGGGCCAGGAGATCGACATCGCGATCATGGGCCGTCCCCCGGCCGAGATGAAGACGACCGCCCTCCCCTTTGCCAAGCATCCGATGGCCTTCCTGGCCTCGCCGGCGCACCCGCTCATGGCGCGGCACAAATTGACCGTCGCCGATCTCGCCGGCGTCAAGCTGCTGGTGCGCGAGCGTGGCTCCGGCACGCGCACGACGATCGAGACGCTCTTCAAGGAGGCCGGGCTGCCGCTGCGCGCGGGCTCCGAACTGTCGAGCAACGAAGCCATCAAGCAGATGTGCGCCGCGGGCTTCGGCGTGGCCTTTCTCTCGATGCACACCTGTCGCCTGGAACTCGAAGCCGGCATGCTCGCCCTGCTGCCGATGACCCCGAATCCGATCGAGCGCGACTGGTACGCCATGCATCTGACGACGCGGCGGTTGCCGCAACTGGCAGCGGCCTTCATGCAGTTCCTCCGAGACCACGGCCAGCGGCTCATCCTGGCGCAGCTCCGGCCGATGCCGCGGACGCCGGAAAAGCCCGCCCGGAAGGTGGCACGCTCAAGGTAGCTGCCGCAGGTCTTCCGCGTTTGCCGCCCCTCGCGGCGCAGGGGTGGAAACGAATCTTCCAGTGCGGCATGAGAACTGGAAGGAAGGCGTCACCTCGGGTCCGCGCCGCTGCGGAGGGCGTCCGCGAGCGTCCTCTTTTTTCCAATCGAATCAAGCACTTGCCGTGAGCTGCACGGGGTTTTCCCGCGCTTGCACGAAGTTGGTCCGCGAGTTGCAAAGACGTAGCGCCGCTCACCACATTCGCCGCCAAGGCAAGGAGACACGATGGAAACGTTCTACGACGTCATGCGACGTCAGGGCATCTCGCGCCGCAGCCTGCTCAAGTACTGCTCGCTCACCGCCACGTCGCTCGGCCTCGGCCCGGCCTTCGTGCCGCAGATCGCCCATGCCATGGAGACCAAGCCGCGCACGCCGGTGCTGTGGCTGCACGGGCTCGAATGCACCTGCTGCTCGGAATCCTTCATCCGCTCGGCGCACCCGCTGGCCAAGGACGTGGTGCTGTCGATGATCTCGCTCGACTACGACGACACGCTGATGGCCGCCGCCGGCCACCAGGCCGAGGCGATCCTCGAGGAGATCATGAAGAAGTACAAGGGGAACTACATCCTCGCGGTGGAGGGCAATCCGCCGCTCAACCAGGACGGCATGAGCTGCATCATCGGCGGCAAGCCCTTCATCGACCAGCTCAAGCACGTCGCCAAGGACGCCAAGGCGATCATCAGCTGGGGCTCCTGCGCAAGCTGGGGTTGCGTGCAGGCCGCCAAGCCGAACCCGACCCAGGCCACGCCGATTCACAAGGTGATCTTCGACAAGCCGATCATCAAGGTGCCCGGCTGCCCGCCGATCGCCGAGGTCATGACCGGCGTGATCACCTACATGCTGACCTTCGACCGCATCCCCGAACTCGACCGCCAGGGCCGTCCGAAGATGTTCTACAGCCAGCGCATCCACGACAAGTGCTACCGCCGCCCGCACTTCGACGCCGGCCAGTTCGTCGAGGCCTGGGACGACGAATCGGCGCGCAAGGGCTACTGCCTCTACAAGGTCGGTTGCAAGGGCCCGACCACCTACAACGCCTGCTCGACGGTGCAGTGGAACGAGGGCACGAGCTTCCCGATCAAGGCCGGCCACGGCTGCATCGGCTGCTCGGAAGACGGCTTCTGGGACAAGGGCTCGTTCTACAACCGCCTGACCGACATCCACCAGTTCGGCATCGAGGCCAATGCCGACCGGATCGGTGCCACGGCCGCAGGCGTGGTCGGGGCGGCAGCGGTCGCGCATGCCGCCGCATCGGCCATCAAGCGGGCCGCACAGCACAAGGCCGAAAGCAAGACGGCCGACACCGCCGAACGCTGAAGAATTCGATGCCCCAACGGCAAGGACCACGACAATGAGTGCATACGAGACACAAGGCTTCAAGATGGACGATACGGGTCGCCGTATCGTGGTGGATCCGGTCACCCGGATCGAAGGTCACATGCGCTGCGAAGTGAATGTCGACAGCGACAACGTCATTCGCAACGCGGTGTCGACCGGCACCATGTGGCGCGGGCTCGAGGTCATCCTGAAGGGCCGCGACCCCCGCGATGCCTGGGCCTTCGTCGAACGCATCTGCGGCGTGTGCACCGGTTGCCATGCGCTCGCCTCGGTGCGCGCGGTGGAGGATGCGCTTGGCATCACGATCCCGAAGAACGCCTACCTGATCCGGGAGATCATGGCCAAGACGCTGCAGGAGCACGACCATGCGGTGCACTTCTACCACCTGCATGCGCTCGACTGGGTCGACGTGGTGTCCGCACTGAAGGCCGATCCGAAGAAGACCTCGGAGTTGCAGCAGACCGTGTCTCCATCGCATCCGATGTCGTCGGCAGGCTATTTCCGCGACATCCAGAACCGGCTCAAGAAGTTCGTCGAGAGCGGCCAGCTCGGCCCGTTCATGAACGGCTACTGGGGCAGCAAGGCCTACGTGCTGCCGCCCGAGGCCAACCTGATGGCGGTGACGCACTACCTCGAGGCACTCGACCTGCAGAAGGAGTGGGTCAAGGTCCACACCATCTTCGGCGGCAAGAACCCGCACCCCAACTACCTGGTAGGCGGCGTGCCCTGCGCCATCAACATCGACAAGGACGGCGCCGCGGGCGCGCCCGTCAACATGGAGCGGCTGAACTTCATCGAGGCGCGCATCCGGGAAATGATCGAGTTCAACAACAACGTCTACATCCCCGACGTGCTGGCGATCGGCACCATCTACAAGCAGGCCGGCTGGCTCTACGGCGGCGGCCTCGCCGCGACCAACGTGATGGACTACGGCACGTACGAGAAGGTGATGGGCGACCACCGGACCCAGCAACTGCCCGGTGGCGCGATCCTGGGCGGCAACTGGGACGAGATCCTCCCGGTGGACCCGCGCGACCCTGCGCAGGTGCAGGAGTTCGTCAACCACAGCTGGTACAAGTACGCCGACGAGTCGAAGGGGCTGCACCCGTGGGACGGCGTGACCGAACCTAATTACGAGCTCGGCGCCAGGACCAAGGGCACGCGAACGAACATCGAGCGACTGGACGAAAGCGCAAAGTACTCGTGGATCAAGTCACCGCGCTGGCGCGGCCACGCGATGGAGGTCGGTCCGCTGTCGCGCTACATCCTGGGCTACGCGCACGCGCTGAAGGGCCATCCGCACTGCCAACGGGTGAAGGAGCAGGTCGACCGGTCCGCGGCGATCATCAACAAGGATTTCCCGCAGGCGCTGGGCATGCCGCAGACGCAGTTCACCGTGAAGCAGTTGCTGCCCACGACCATCGGCCGGACGCTGGCGCGCGCGCTCGAGGCACAGTACTGTGCCGAGATGATGCTCGACGACTTCAACGAACTGGTGGCCAACATCAAGGCCGGCGACACCAGCACGGCGAACGTCGAGAAATGGGACCCGTCCACCTGGCCGAAGGAGGCCAAGGGCGTCGGCACCGTTGCTGCGCCGCGCGGCGCGCTCGGCCACTGGATCCGCATCAAGGACGGCCGCATCGAGAACTACCAGTGCGTGGTGCCGACCACCTGGAACGGCAGCCCGCGAGACACCAAGGGCCAGATCGGCGCCTTCGAGGCGAGCCTGATGAACACGCCGATGGCCAACCCGGAGCAGCCGGTCGAGATCCTGCGCACGCTGCACTCGTTCGACCCGTGCCTCGCCTGCTCGACCCACGTGATGAGCCCGGACGGCCAGGAACTCACCAGCGTCACCGTGCGCTGAACCACCCCCCAAGGAACGGAGACAAGCACATGCAGATTCAGACAGCACGCAGCACCCGCGCTCGGGTGTCGGTGGCCAAGGCCCTGGCCGCGGCCTTCGCGCTCGCGCTCGCCTCGGCGGCGCAGGCCCATCCCGGCCACGGCACCGAAGGCTTTGCCGCCGGGCTCGCACACCCGCTCGGCGGCCTCGATCATCTGCTCGCCATGGTGGCGGTGGGAATGTGGTCGGTGGTCGCGCTGCCGAAGGGCTGGCGCGCCGCAGGTCCGGCGGCATTCCTCGCGACGCTGCTGCTCGGCGCCGGGCTGGCCATCCGCGGCATCGGGTTGCCGGCGGTCGAGGCGGGCGTCGCGCTGAGCGTGGTCGCGCTCGCGGCGTTGCTGCTGGGCGCCCGGCGCATCGCACCGATGGCCGGCCTGGCACTGGTCGCGCTCGCCGGGGTGCTGCACGGCCATGCACACGGCGGTGAATTGGCCGGCGGCCATTCGTTCATGGCCTACGCGGCCGGTTTCCTGCTGGCCTCGACGCTGCTGCACGCCGTGGGCCTGGGCGCCGGCGCCGCGCTGCAGCGGTTGCCGGGCTGGGCCTGGCGCACGGCGACCGCGCTGATCGGCGGCAGCGGGCTGCTGATGCTCGCGGCGCGCCTCTGACGCCGGCGCGCACACCATCCCGGGACCAAGCCATGAATACAACCTCCTCCCCCGTTGCCCCGGCCCGCGGCGGCGACGACAGCGCCGTGGCGCACGGCCGGTCGATCAAGTCGGTCTATGTGTACGAGGCACCGGTGCGCATCTGGCACTGGATCAACGCGCTCGCGATCACGGTGCTGGCCATCACCGGCTACTTCATCGGCTCACCGCTGCCGACCCAGCCCGGCGAGGCCAGCGCGAACTTCCTGATGGGCTACATCCGCTTTGCCCATTTCGCGGCGGGCTACTTGCTGGCGGTCGGGCTGCTCGGGCGCATCTATTGGGCCGTGGTCGGCAACCACCACGCGCGCGAGCTGTTCTGGGTGCCGATCTTCCAGCGCGTCTACTGGCAGGAGATCTGGGGCATGGTGAAGTGGTACGCGTTCGTCAGCGCGCGACCCGGGCGCTACGTGGGCCACAACCCGCTGGCGCGTTTCGCGATGTTTTTCGGTTTCCTCCTGCTGATTGTCTTCATGATCGTCACCGGCTTCGCGCTGTATGCGGAAGGCGCCCAGCGCGGCTCCTGGCAGGACCGACTGTTCGGCTGGGTCATCCCGCTGTTCGGGCAGTCGCAGGATGTGCATACCTGGCACCACCTCGGCATGTGGGGGCTGATCGTGTTCGTAATCCTGCATGTGTACGCCGCGATCCGGGAGGACATCATGGGCCGCTCCAGCGTGGTCAGCACGATGATCTCCGGCCATCGCACGTTCAAGGACTGAGCCCATGTCGCAGGATGAATCCGTTTGCGTGCTCGGCATCGGCAACGTGCTGTGGGCCGACGAGGGATTCGGCGTGCGCTGCGTCGAAGCCCTGCAGCAACGCTGGGAGTTCGCACCGCATGTGGCGCTGATCGATGGCGGCACGCAGGGCCTCTACCTGATCCAGCACATCCAGCAGGCCAGCCGCCTGCTGATCTTCGACGCCATCGACTACGGCCTGCCGCCCGGCACGCTCAAGCTGATCGAGGACGACGAAGTGCCTCGCTTCATGGGCGCCAAGAAGATGAGCCTGCACCAGACCGGCTTCCAGGAAGTGCTCATGCTGGCGCAACTCACCGAGCGCTATCCACGGCACGTGCTGCTTGTCGGCTGCCAGCCCGAGGAGCTGGACGACTACGGCGGCAGCCTGCGCCCGACCGTGAGACTTGCGATGGAGGATGCCCTCGCGCTCGGCGTCGACGCACTGCGGCGCTGGGGTGCCGCCCCGCGACCGCGCAGGCAGCCGCTGGACGGCGCCGAAGTCGTGACCTTCCGCCAGCTCGACCTCGGGCGCTATGAGGCCGGACGACCGGCCGAGGACGCCGCCTGCCGCCGCGGCGACGAACGCTTCCTGCCGGCGCCAGCGCGGCAGGAGGCCTGAGCGCGCCATGTGCATCGGGATCCCCATGCAGGTCATCGCCGTCGAGCCTGGACACGCCCTCTGCGCCGGACGGGGCGAGCAACGACGCGTCCGGACCGCGCTGGTGACGCAGCCGGCTGTCGGCGACTGGGTGCTGGTCTTTCTCGACAGCGTCCGCGAGCGCATCGATGCGCGGCGCGCCAGCGAGATCGACGCCACGCTCGACCTGCTTGCGGCGGCGCAGGCCGGCGCCGCGAGCGGTGCATCGGCTGCGTTCGACCTTCCTTCCAGCGCCAGCGCGCAAGACCTCCTCGCGCTGTGCGGCCAGCAGCCGCCGCGCCTGGCCACCGAACTCACCGAAAGACTTCCATGACACCCGAAATCACCGGCAGTGAAACGCTCGTCAACCTGCCGGTCCAGGCGCCGGAGCCCCGGCGCGAGGGCTCGGCCCTCATTGCGCGCCTGGTCGACGACTTCGGCGCGACCTGGGTCGACGACCAGAGCATCGACGCCTGGTCGGCCCTGGGGGGTGACCGCGTCGTGCTGTTCGCGGGCGACCCCGTGCGCTTTCCCGAGGGCCAGGACGTGGCCGCGGTGCTGCCCGAGTTGCAACGCAGCTTCCAAGGTCGCTTTGCCGTGGCTGTGGTGCCGCGCGACCTGGAGGAAAAGGTCGCGCGCCGTTTCGGCTCACAGCGCTGGCCCACGCTTCTGTTCCTGCGCGACGGCGGCTACGTCGGCACCGTGTCGGGCATGCACGACTGGGAGGTGTTCCTCCAGCGGGTCGAGAGCGCATTGGCGAGTCCGGTGACGCGCGCACCGACGATCGGCATCCCGGTGGTGAGCGCCACCGGCGCGGCCGCCTCCTGCCACTGAGGACCGCATGATGAAAGACTTCCCGATTCCCGTGCACACCATCGGCCCCGGCTCCCAGCCCGAAGAAGAAGAGCTCGCCTACATGGCGATGCCGCAGGGCATGGAAACCTTTCGCGCACCCGTGCTGCCGGAACCCGAGGAAATCGCAGCCCACCAGCCGGCGCACGCTGCGCTGCGCGACGCGCTTGCGCAACTGGCGGTCGTTTGCCGCGAAGGCGGCAACCGCCGCATAGCGCTCGACGGTCTTGCACCGGGCGACCTTGCCCTCGTCAACCAGGTTCTCGGCGAGGGCGAAGTCAGCGCCCTGGTGCGGCACGAGGGCTCGCCGCAGCGCGAGCTGCGGGCCCAGGAGGCGGTCTTCGCCGGCGTCTGGCGCGTGATCGGATCGGTCGACGGCGTGGTTGCGACCGATTGCATCGAACTTGGCGCCATTCCCGATGCGCTGAAGGAAGTTGCACGCGAAGACGTTGCGCCCGTCGTTGCGCGCTGGTCGGGTGCGTTGCCGCCCAACGTGCAGAACGCGCCGGCCGTCCTGGCCGAGATCGAGGACCATTGGCGCGCCTGGGTGCCGGGCCGCCCCGCGCAGGTCATCAACCTCACATTGCTGCCGATGTCGGTGGAGGACATCGGATTCCTCGATCATCACCTGGGCACCGGCCGCGTGCTCATCCTGTCGCGCGGCTATGGCAACTGCCGCATCACGAATACACGAATGCCGCACTGCTGGCGCGTCGTCTACTACAACTCGCAGGACGTGGTGATCCTGAACACGGTCGAGATCGGCGACCTGCCCGAAGTTGCCCAGGCCGCGCGCGAGGACCTGGAGGACTCGCACGAGCGGTTGGCGGAGGTGCTGCAGTGGCTCGAGAGCGCATGACCGCCAGCAGTCCTGCCCGGTTCGAGGGCAGCTATCTCGGCGACCGCGCCAAGCTGGGCGCCTCGGCACGGCTCGAATGCAAGATCTGCTGGTGGGTGTACGACCCGGCGCTCGGCGACGACATCTGGCAGATCGCCCCCGGCACCGCGTTCACCGCGCTGCCGCCCTACTGGCGCTGCCCGCAATGCGACGGCGACGCCGACCAGTTCATGGTCCTCGACGACGCGAGCCCGCCATGACCGGCGCCGATCGCACCGGACACGCCGAGCTGACGCTGCGGACGCGGGCGCTCCAAGCGGTGTTCGCGGACATCTCGCGCTCGCGCGTGGCCGGCCTGCCCTTCATGAACACCGCACTGCAGGTGGAAGCGGTCGGCTTCGGGCTCGAACCGGCACCCCCGCGCGATGATGCGCAACACCGGCCGGATCCCCGGGCCGCGACCGGCATCCTGGTCACGCCCTGGTTCATGAACCTGGTGTGGCTGCCGGTCGCGCGATGCGACACGCCCGCACTGAGCGGCACGACACGCGTGCGCAACATCGGGCACGCGCAGTTCATCTTCACGGGCTCGCACGAAGACGGTCTCGGGTCGTTCGAAGCCTGCTCGATGTTCTCGCCCATGTTCGAGTTCGCAACGCAGGCCGACGCGATCGCCACCGCCTGGGCGCTGCTGGCTCAGCTGCGCCGACGTGCCGACGCACCGCCCGACGCACGCCCGGACTCCGCGTTGGCGGCGCCGGCCCGGCGCGCTTTTCTGCTCGGGTGCGCTGCCCAGGAACATGCGCCGTGAATACGGTCCAGGTCCTCGGGGGCATGCTGCAGGTGCGGCCGGGGCTGCGACGCCCGCACACCCTCGCCAGCAGCCGCCACGCCCTCGCCGGCCTGTTGTTGACGGGTCAACCTGCGACCGCAGCGCCGCGCATGCTGAGCAGTCTGTTCACCTTGTGTGGCCACGCCCACGCCTTGTGCAGCGCGCTGGCGCTGGCGGCGGCGCAAGGGCAGGAAGCATCCGCATCCGTGGCGCAGTTGCATGCGCTGCGATGGGAGACGGCGCGCGATCACGCGCTGCGCATCGGCCTCGACTGGCCGGTCGAATTGTGCGTGCCAGGCGCAGTACAGGCATCGGCCGACGACGACCGCAATCCGCTGCTGGGCTGTCCGTGGCTGGCCGGCGCGGCGCGGTCGCAGGGCGATGTCGATCGGGCCGCCTGGCTCTCGCATCTGCTGGGCACCTCGCCGGCCGCCTGGCTGGCACTCTGGGAACAAGAAACTGCCGGGTGGCTCGCTCAATGGTGTGAGCGCAATCACGGTTGGCTGCCCGCATTGCTGCGCGCCTGCGCTCCGCTCGCGATCGACCCGTTGCTGCCCGCGGCGCCGCTGCGTCCGCACACCAGCCCGGCGGACCTGCATGCTCTCGCGGCCGGAATGGGCACCACGTTCGACGCCACCGCGCCCACCTGGCGCGGCCAATGTGCCGAGACCGGAAGCTGGACCCGGTTGCACGACCGGCGCACCGAACCGCCTGCGAACGCATGGGAACGGCTCGGCGCACGCATCGCCGAACTGGCACGGCTTTCCCTGCCGGACACGCCAAGTCGCAGCGGCGCAGCGTGGCTGGCCACGGGCGCGTTGCAGACCGGTCCTGGCGAAGGGCTGGCATGGGTCGAAATGGCGCGCGGCCTGCTGCTCCATCGCGTGCGCGTCGAAGGACCGCCCGGTGACCGGCGCGTGGCCGGCTACGAGGTCGTGGCCCCGACAGACTGGAACTTTCATGCCCACGGCGCCGTGGCGCATGCGCTCGAGCGCATGCCCGCAACGGGCAGCGAAGCGCAGGCGTCGGTGCGCATCCTGATGGCGGCGTACGATCCGTGCGTGCGCTTCGCGATCGAAGCGCACGCAGCGACCACGGAGTACCACCATGCATGAAGCCAGTCTGGCCGGCGGCATCCTGAAACTTGTCGAAGACGCGGCGCGCCGGGAGGGATTCCAGCGCGTCACCGCGCTGCGGCTGGAAGCCGGACGGCTCTGTGGCGTGGAGACGCGTGCCCTGCGTTTCGCGCTGGAGGCGATCGCACCTCGAACCTGCCTGGAGGGCGCGTCGATCGACATCCGCGAGCCGCCCGGCACCGCATGGTGCCTCCCATGTGGCGCCAGCGTGGAGATCCAGCGGCGCGGCGATGCCTGCCCGCGCTGCCGCAGCCATCAGCTTCAGGCCACGGGCGGCACCGAGCTGCGCGTGCTCGAGCTGCAAGTCGAAGATCTATAAGGAGACCCACCATGTGTGTCGTTTGCGGATGCGCTGAAACTGAACACGAACACGGCCATGATCATGATCATGATCACGATCACGGGCACGGGCGAGATCATTCCCCCCACGGCGACCTGCATTTCGGTTCAGGCGCGGCCCGCGTATCGGTGCCTGGCCTGAGTCAGGAGCGCACGATCCGGCTGGAAGCCGACATCCTCGGCGAGAACAACCGCATCGCCGCGCGCAACCGCAGCCACTTCGACGCTCACGGCGTGCACGCGCTGAACCTGCTGTCCAGCCCCGGATCGGGCAAGACCACCCTGCTGTGCGCCACCATCGACGCACTGCGGGCGCGCCACCCGGAGATGGATATCTCGGTCATCGAAGGAGACCAGCAGACGAGTTTCGACGCCGAGCGAATCCGCGCGACCGGCGTGCCGGCAGTCCAGGTGAACACCGGCAAGGGCTGCCACCTGGACGCGCCGATGGTCGCGCATGCCTTCGCGCAGTTGCACAGCCACGCCCATGACCCCGCGCACGCGGACGACCGCAGCCTGCTGTTCATCGAGAACGTCGGCAACCTCGTCTGCCCGGCCCTGTGGGACCTCGGCGAGGCCGCCAAGGTGGTGCTGCTGTCGGTCACGGAGGGCGAAGACAAGCCGCTCAAGTACCCGGACATGTTCGCGGCCGCCCGGCTGATGGTGCTCACCAAGATCGACCTGCTGCCTCATCTGCGCTTCGACGTGGCACGCTGCATCGACGGCGCGCGCCACGTCAATCCGGCCATCGAAGTGATCCAGTTGTCCGCCACCAGCGGCGAAGGCATGGGTGCCTGGCTCGACTGGCTCGCCGGCGCGGACGACGACACCGGCCCGCTCGGCGCCTGAAGTCGATGCAACAGCCGCTTCCCGCCGTGCTGGCCTGCGGCGCATGGCTCAAGAACACCGCATGCCTGCTTGGGCATCGCCAGGCGCGCTGGTCTGCGCTGCACGGGGACCTGCAGGACCCGACAGCCTGCCGTCGACTGGAGGCCTCGCTGCGGTCGCTCGCGCGCGACGCACGTGACGCGCAGGCGCCGGTGGCCGCGCTGGCGCATGACCTGCATCCCGACTTCTTCAGCACGCGCATCGCCATCGCCCTGGCGCACGAGTGGGGCGTACCGGCAATCGCCGTGCAACACCACCACGCACACATCGCGGCCGTGATCGCCGAACACGACCTGGACGAGCCGGTCATCGGCCTCGCCCTCGACGGCGTCGGTCTCGGCAGCGACGGCACGGCCTGGGGCGGCGAGCTGCTGCGGGTCGACGGCAACGGCTGGGACCGCCTGGGCAGCCTGTGGCCGCTGGCGCTGCCCGGCGGCGATGTCGCGGCACGCGAACCCTGGCGCATGGCGGCGTCGGCCCTGCACGCGCTCGGCGCCGGCGACGGGATTGCCGACCGGTTCTCGCCGAGTGTCGGGCCTGCCTTGGCCGGCGGGGTGCAGCGCATGCTCGCCGCCGCTTTGAATTGCCCGCCCACGAGCAGCACCGGTCGCTGGTTCGACGCGGCGGCCGGCGCGCTGGGGCTGAGCGTGCGCCAGGCCCACGAGGCCGAAGCTGCGATGGCGCTCGAGGCGGCGGCCGCACGCTGGCTGGCCGGGCACACGGTCACAGCGACCGCCGCCTGGCCGGACGCCGGCAACCTGCGGCTGCTCGATCCGCGCCCGTTGCTGGAGCGACTGTTCGCCTGGCCCATGCCGCAACGCAACGCCGACGAGGCCGCGGCCTGGTTCCACCTGTCGCTAGCGCAGGGCCTGGCCGGCTGGGCCGCGGCCGCGGCACGCCAGGCCGGGTGCGGCACCGTCTGCCTCGGCGGCGGCTGCTTCTTCAACGCGATCCTGCGCATCGAGGTGACGCAGGGGCTCCAGGCGCGCGGGCTTCGCGTGCTGTCGGCCGGCCGTTCGGGTTGCGGCGACGCGGCCCTCGCGCTGGGCCAGGCCTGGGTCGCCGCCCACAGCCTGCGCGCACGAACCTTCCTCACCCCACGAAAAGCCATGCCATGTGCCTAGCCATTCCCACTCAATTGATCGAACTGCGACCGGGCGCGCTGGCGCTGGTCGAGCTCGGCGGCATCCGCAAGGAAATCTCGGTCGCGCTGGTGCCAGACGCGGTCGTCGGCGACTACGTGATCGTGCACGTCGGCCACGCGATCGGCCAGATCGACCCCGAAGAGGCCGAGCGAACGCTGGCGATCTTCGGCGCGCTGGCGCAACGCGATGCCGAGAACGGAGCGACCCTGCCATGAAATACATCGACGAGTTCCGCGACGGCGCGATTGCAAGAAGGATCGCCGACCGCCTGCACGCCGAGGCGCTGCCGCAACGCCAGTACAGCTTCATGGAGTTCTGCGGTGGCCACACGCACGCGATCTCGCGCTACGGCATCAGCGAACTGCTGCCCGCGAACGTGCGCATGATCCACGGCCCCGGCTGTCCGGTGTGCGTGCTGCCGATCGGCCGCATCGACCTGGCGATCCAGCTCGCGCTCGAACACGGTGCCATCGTCTGCACCTACGGCGATACGATGCGCGTGCCGGCTTCCGACGGCCTCTCCCTGGTGCGCGCCAAGGCGCGCGGCGGCGACATCCGCATGGTCTACTCGGGCGCCGACGCACTCGAGATCGCGCGCCGCGAGCCGGATCGCGAAGTCGTCTTCTTCGCGATCGGCTTCGAGACCACGACACCGCCGACCGCGTTGACGATCCGGACCGCTCAGCAAGAGGCACTGAAGAACTTCAGCGTGCTGTGCTGCCATGTGCTCACGCCCTCGGCGATCACGCACATCCTCGAATCGCCGGAGGTGCGGCAGTTCGGCACCGTGCCGATCGACGGCTTCGTCGGGCCGGCGCATGTCAGCATCGTCATCGGCTCGGCGCCCTACGAGCACTTCGCGCAGGAGTATCGCAAGCCGGTCGTGATCGCCGGATTCGAACCGCTGGACGTGATGCAGGCGGTGCTGATGCTGGTGCGGCAGGTCAACGAGGGCCGCACCGAGGTCGAGAACGAGTTCACCCGCGCGGTGAACCGCGACGGCAACCTGCACGCGCAGGCGCTGGTCTCGCAGGTGTTCGAGTTGCGCAGCAGCTTCGAGTGGCGCGGCCTCGGCGAGGTGCCGTACAGCGCGTTGAAGATCCGCCCGGCATACGCCGGGTTCGATGCCGAACGCCGCTTCGGCCTCGGCTACCGGCCGGTTCCTGACAACAAGGCCTGCGAATGCGGCGCGATCCTGCGCGGCGTCAAGAGGCCGACCGACTGCAAGATCTTCGGCACCGTCTGCACGCCGGAGAACCCCGTCGGTTCGTGCATGGTCTCGTCCGAAGGCGCATGCGCGGCGCACTACTCGTACGGACGCTTCAAGGACATCGCGATCAAGGTCGAAGCGGAGGCGCAAGCGTGAACACCAAGAAGGACTACGTTCGCCCGCTCGACATCCGCCACGGCCGCGTCGACATGGGTCACGGCGCCGGCGGCCGGGCGGCCGCGCAGTTGATCGAGGAGTTGTTTGTCGCCGCGTTCGACAACGAATACCTGCGCCAGGGCGACGACGGAGCGACTCTGACGATTCCCGTCGGCGCCAAGCTCGTGATGGCGACCGACGGCCACGTCGTCTCGCCGCTGTTCTTTCCCGGCGGCGATGTCGGCTCGCTTTCGGTGCACGGCACGCTCAACGACGTGGCGATGTGCGGCGCGACGCCGCTCTACCTCGCGGCGAGCTTCATCCTCGAGGAAGGCTTTCCGCTCGCCGACCTGAAGCGCATCGTCGAGTCGATGGCGGCGGCCTCGCGCGCGGCCGGCGTGCCGGTGGTCACCGGCGACACCAAGGTGGTCGAGCAGGGCAAGGGCGATGGCGTGTTCATCAGCACCACCGGCATTGGCGTGGTCGCGGCCGGCGTGCGCATCTCGGGCGCGAACGCGCGCCCCGGCGACGTGGTGCTGCTCTCCGGCTCGATCGGCGAGCACGGCGTGGCGGTGCTCTCGAAGCGCGCATCGCTCGACTTCGAGACCACGATCGAATCCGACAGCGCCGCCCTGCACGGGCTGGTGGCGGCGATGCTCGCGGCCTCGAACGGCGTGCGCGTGCTGCGCGACCCGACCCGCGGTGGCCTGGCGACGACGCTGAACGAGATCGCGCGCCAGTCGAACGTGGGCATGCTGCTCGACGAGGCGGCGATCCCGGTGCGGCCGCAGGTCGAGGCGGCCTGCGAGCTGCTCGGGCTGGATCCGCTCTACATCGCGAACGAAGGCAAGCTGATCGCCATCTGCGCACCCGACTCTGCCGACGCGGTGCTGGCCGCGATGCGCGCACACCCGCTGGGCTCGCAGGCGGCGCGCATCGGCAGGGTCACCGAAGACCCGCACCGCTTCGTGCAGATGGAAACGAGCTTCGGCGGCCGCCGTGTCGTCGATTGGCTGAGCGGCGAGCAGCTGCCGCGCATCTGTTGAGACGCCATGCACGCGCAACCCAAGCGGCGAGCTTCAGCGGCGTTCATGGCTGAAATGACGCACGTGCCGCTCCGGATCCTGCTGCTGTGCCACAGCTTCAACAGCCTGAGCCAGCGCTTGTTCTGCGAGTTGCGCGCGCTGGGCTGCGAGGTCTCGGTCGAGTTCGACATCGCCGATCGCGTCACCGAGGAGGCGATCGAACTGTTCCGCCCCGCATTGGTGATCGCGCCGTTCCTGAAGCGGCTGATCCCGGCCTCGGTGTGGCAGCGCCAGCCCTGCCTGATCGTGCACCCCGGGCCGGTTGGCGACCGCGGCCCCGCGGCGCTCGACTGGGCGGTGCGTGAAGACCACGCCGCCTGGGGGGTGACCGTGCTGCAGGCGAACGAGGCCTTCGATGCCGGCCCGGTGTGGGCCCACGCAGGCTTCGCGATGCGGGCCGCCGCGAAGGGCAGCCTTTACCGGCGCGAAGTGACCGGGGCGGCGGTCGATGCGGTCCTGCGCAGCGTGACGCAATTCGCGGCCGGCGGCACCGGCGGCGAACGGCCAGGCGAGCAAAGGGCCTCGATCTGGCGCGGCCCGCTGCGCCAGGCCGAGCGGCGCATCGACTGGTCGGGCGACACGACGGCCACCGTGCTCGCGAAGATCCGCAGCGCCGATGGCCAGCCCGGCGTCCAGGACCAGCTCTTTGGCCAGCACTGCCACCTGTTCGACGCCCACCCGGCCACCTCGCAGGCGCTTGCCACGCTACCGCCCGGCGCGTTGATCGGACGCCGCGACGGCGCCGTGCTGCGCCGCACGACCGATGGGGCGGTCTGGATCGGCCACGCGAGCCTCTCCGCGGCCTGCGGCGGCAAGGCTTTCAAACTGCCTTGCGAGCTCGCGTTCGGCGCCGCCTTCGAGGCGCTGCCTGCGCTGCCAGTACCGCTGGAGCGGGCGAGCGACGAGTGGGGCGAGATTCGCTACCGTGAATTCGGCATGCCGGGCGCGCGCGTCGGCTGCCTGTCTTTCGAGTTCTACAACGGCGCGATGTCGACCGCGCAATGCCGCCGCCTGCTCGCCGCCTGGCACGATGCCGCCAGCCGCGACACCCGCGTGCTGATGCTGCTGGGCGGCGCCGACTTCTTCAGCAACGGCATCCACCTGAACTGCATCGAGGCCGCGGCGCACCGCGAGGGCGACAGCGCCGCCGACGAATCGATGCGCAACATCGAGGCGATGGACGACCTTGCCGAAGCCGTCATCCGCACCACCGACCGGTTGACCATCGCGCTGCTGCGCGGCAACGCCGGTGCCGGCGGGGCCTTCCTGGCGCTCGCGGCCGACGAGGTCTGGGCACACCGCGGGGTGGTGCTGAACGCGCACTACAAGAGCATGGGCAACCTGTACGGCTCGGAGTACTGGACCTATCTGCTGCCGCGCCGCCTCGGCGCCGAGGGCGCGATCGCACTGATGGCCAGCCGCCTGCCCCTGGGCGCGCCACAAGCCCTGTCGATCCGACTCATCGACCGGTGCATGGGTGAAACCGCGACCGATCTCGAAGCGCTGGCAACCACCGAGGCGATGGCACTCGCCGCAGCGCACAATATTGACGATCGAATCACTGCGAAGGCACGGCGGCGCGCTGCTGACGAGGCCGCGCGCCCTCTCGCCGACTACCGCCGCCATGAGATTTCACGCATGCATCGCAATTTCTACGGCTTCGACCCGAGCTTTCACATCGCGCGGTACCACTTCGTCCACAAGCTGCCGATGGCATGGACGCCCCGGCACCTGGCCCGGCACCGCGACGGCGTGAAGGCCGCGAGCCCCGGATGATGCCCGTGACGCCGATGCCGACCGTTCTGGTCGTCGATGACGAGGTTCGCTCGCAGGACGCGATCCGTCGCACGCTCGACGAGGAGTTCACCGTGCTGACGGCCGACGATGCAGGCCAGGCCCGCCAGCAGCTCGAACGCCAGCCGGTCAGCGTGATCCTCTGCGACCAGCGCATGCCCGGCGAGACCGGGGTCACTTTCCTGAAGGAAGTGCGCGAGCGCTGGCCCGACACCGTGCGCATCGTGATCTCGGGCTATACCGATTCCGAGGACATCATCGCCGGCATCAATGACGCGGGCATCTACCAGTACCTGCTCAAGCCGTGGATCCCCGACCACCTGCTGAGCACCGTGCGCGAGGCGGCGGAAGCCCAGACGCTCCAGCGCGACATGAACCGGCTCGACCTGGAGTTGCGCACCAGCACGCCGGTACTGCGGCGCCGGGCCGCCAACAAGCTGGATCGGGCGCGCAACGCCTTCGACTTCGACCGAATCGAGCGCGCGGACGGCAGTCCGCTCGATGCGGTGTGCGAGCTGGCGGCACGCGTGGCACGCTACGACCTCAGCCTCCTGGTGCTGGGCGAGTCGGGCTCCGGCAAGGAATTGCTGGCGCGCGCGGTGCATTACGCCAGCCCGCGCGCGGCCGGACCGTTCGTCGTCGAGAACTGCGCGGCGATTCCCGATACGCTGCTCGAGTCGGAGCTGTTCGGCCACAAGCGGGGCGCTTTCACCGGCGCGTTCGATGACCACGTGGGACTGTTCCAGCGCGCCAACAGCGGCACCGTCTTTCTCGACGAGATCGGCGAAACCTCGGCGGCGTTCCAACTGCGCCTGCTGCGCGTGCTGCAGGAGGGCGAGGTGCGACCCGTGGGCTCGCCGCGCACCGTGCCGGTCGACGTGCGCGTGATCGCGGCGACCCACCGCAACCTCGAACAGCGGGTGCACGAAGGGCACTTCCGCGAGGATCTGTTCTACCGCGTCGCCTGCGTGACGATCACGGTCCCGCCGCTGCGCGAACGCGGTGGCGACATCGGGCCGATCGCTCGGCGGCTCGTGAGCGAGGTCGGCGTGGCGCTGGGGCGCCCTGGCGCCGCGCTCTCGGACGAGGCGATGGCCTGCCTCATGGCCTACCCCTGGCCCGGCAACATCCGCGAGCTGCGCAACGAGATCTCGCGCGCGGTGGCGCTCAGTGCCGACGACCTGATCGACGGCACCGCCTTCTCGTCGCGGGTCCTGCAGGGCCAGGCCGGGCGCACGGTCACGGCCGGCTCGACATCCCTGCCGGCCAGCGGTACGCTGGCCGAACGCCTCGATGCCATCGAGGCCATGGTGCTGCGCGAGACGCTGTTGCGGCACCGCTGGAACAAGACGCGGGTGGCCAAGGAACTGGGGCTCTCGCGGGTCGGGTTGCGTGGCAAGATGGCCCGCTTCGGGCTGGAAGGTTGAACCGATGGACAAGATGCCCCACTTCAATGTCCTGTGGCTGCAGTCGGGTGGCTGCGGCGGCTGCAGCATGTCGCTTCTGTGCGCCGACACGGCGGACTTCCACGGCCAACTGCGCGATGCCGGCATCAACCTGCTGTGGCACCCGTCGCTGTCGCTCGAAAGCGGCACCGAGTTGATCGACCTGCTCGAACGCGCCATCGATGGCCGCCTTCGTGTCGACGCGCTGTGCATCGAAGGATCGTTGCTGCGGGGTCCGAACAACACCGGCCGCTTCCATGTCCTCGCCGGCACCGGCATCCCGATGATCGACTGGGTCCGCCGGCTGGCTGCGACGGCGCGGCAGGTTGTCGCGATCGGCAGTTGCGCGGCCTGGGGCGGCATCACCGCAGGCGGGAGCAATCCGACCGATGCCTGCGGCCTGCAATACGACGACGATCGCCCCGGCGGCCTGCTCGGCGCGGCATTCCGTTGCGCCAGCGGCTTGCCTGTCATCAACGTGGCGGGCTGCCCGACCCATCCGGGGTGGGTCATCGACAGCCTGATGGCGCTCGCCGCCGGCCAGTTTTCCGCTGCCGACCTGGACTCCTTGAACCGGCCCCGCTTCTATGCCGACCAGCTGGTGCACCACGGCTGCACCCGCAACGAGTACTACGAGTTCAAGGCCAGCGCCGAGAAGCCGTCCGACCTCGGCTGCATGATGGAGCACATGGGCTGCAAGGGCACCCAGGTGCATGCCGACTGCAACACACGGCTCTGGAACGGGGAAGGCTCCTGCACCCGCGGCGGCTATGCCTGCATCGCCTGCACCGAGCCGGGCTTCCAGGAGCCCGGCCATCCATTCCACGAGACGCCCAAGATCGCCGGCATTCCCATCGGCCTGCCGACCGACATGCCCAAGGCCTGGTTCGTCGCGCTGGCGTCGCTGTCGAAATCGGCCACGCCCAAACGCGTGAAGACCAACGCCACCGCGGACCATATCAAGGTGGCGCCCGCGGTGCGCAAGACGCGCCTGCGCTAGCGTGCCGCCATGACACGCCTGCTCGTCGGCCCTTTCAATCGCGTCGAGGGAGACCTCGAGGTCTCCCTCGACATCGAGGATGGACGCGTGTCGTCCGCGCGCGTGAATTCGCCCATGTATCGGGGTTTCGAGCAGATCCTGCAGGGAAAGCGGCCACATGACGCACTGGTCTATGTGCCCCGAATCTGCGGCATCTGCTCGGTGTCGCAGTCCGTCGCCTCGGCCCGCGCTCTCGCGGACATGGGCGGGCTGAGGATGCCGCCGAACGGCCAGCACGTGACCAACGTGATCCTCGCCACCGAAAACCTGGCCGACCACCTGACGCATTTCTACCTGTTCTTCATGCCCGACTTCACGCGAGCCGTGTATGCCGGGCGGACGTGGCATGCCGAAGCCCTGCGTCGGTTCGACCCGACCACCGGCGAGCAGGCGCGTCGGGCCATCGCGGCGCGGCAGCGCTGGTTCACGATGCTCGGCCTGCTGGCCGGCAAGTGGCCGCATACGCAGAGCATCGAGCCCGGCGGCTCCACGCGCGCGGTCGATGGCGCCGAGCGCACGCGCCTGCTGGCGCGTATCCGCGAGTTCCGGCGCTTCCTCGAGCAGCAGTTGTTCGCGGCACCGCTGGAGCAGGTGCTGTCCCTCGCCAGCGCCGACGCGCTGTGGGCCTGGGATGCCCAGGCCCCCCTGCAGGGCGATTTCCGGATGTTCCTGGCCATCGCACGCGACACCGGCCTGATGGGCCTGGGTAGCGGCCCGGGCCGCTACCTGAGCTACGGCGCCTACCCCCAGCCCGACGGTGGGTTCGCGTTCCCGCGCGGCGTCTGGCATGCCGACGACGGCAAGCTCGGTGCGCTCGACGAGCGCAGCATCCGGGAAGACGCCACGCACGCATGGCTCGCGGACGACGGAGGCCCGCGCCATCCCGGAGACGGGCTGACGATACCCGCTGGCGACAAGCCGGGCGCCTACACCTGGAACAAGGCGCCCCGGCTCGACGGCCAGGTGGTGGAAACCGGCGCGATCGCGCGCCAGCTCGCCGCCGGGCATCCGCTGGTGGGCGAGATGGTGGGCCTGCATGGCGGCACCGTGTTCACCCGGGTCCTGGCACGCCTGCTCGAACTCGCCCGGGTGGTGCCCCTGATGGAGCAGTGGCTGCTCGCGCTGCGGCCCGGCGAACCCTACTGTGTCAGCGACGCCGTCCCCGACGAGGGCACCGGCATCGGCCTGAGCGAAGCGGCACGCGGCAGCCTGGGGCACTGGGTTTCGGTGCGCCGCGGCCACATTGCGAACTACCAGATCGTCGCACCCACGACCTGGAACTTTTCTCCAAGGGATGCCGCCGGCACGCCCGGTGCGCTCGAAAGCGCGCTCGAAGGTGCCCCGGTGCGCCAAGGCGAGACGACGCCCGTGTCGGTGCAGCACATCGTCCGCTCTTTCGACCCGTGCATGGTCTGCACTGTCCACTGATGCCGCCGCGCCGTACCGAACGCCCGAAGGCGGCGCCGAAAGGCGTGGACGATGCTACCTGGCTCGACGTGATCCAGAAGATGGACGAGGTCTACTCGCAACTGGTGCATGACGAGATCGAGCTCGAACAGAAGAACGACGAACTCGAACAATCGCAGCAATTCATCTTCAGCATCCTGTCCGCCATGTCGGACGTGCTGCTGGTCTGTACCGAAAATGGCGAGATCGAAGAGACGAACGCGGCGCTCTGCGAACTGGTGGGCCGCAGCGACATCGAACTGCGCGGTACCTCCTTGCTGGCCTTGCTGGCGGACGCCGACAGCATCGCGCGGGCCCAGGCGGTTCTGGTGAACTCCAGCCCCACGCGCCGCGGCGAGACCATCGAGCTGAATCTGTCGGCCGCCGATGGAAGCAGCGTGCCGGTCGACGCCAACTGCACGCCGCGTGTCACGCCTTCGGGCCGTCGCGTCGGCACGGTGTTCGTCGCCCGACCGACGGCCGAGTTGCGCCGCGCCTACCAGGAGCTGCGGTCGGCACACGATGCGCTGAAGCAGACCCAGCAGCAACTTCTGCACTCGGAAAAGATGGCCTCGCTGGGCAGGCTTGTCGCGGGTGTCGCGCACGAACTCAACAATCCGATCAGCTTCGTGCTGGGCAACGTGCACGCGCTGCGACGCTACAGCGAAAAGCTGCGCACCTACATGGCAGCCGTGCATGCCGGGCAGAATCTGGACGCGCTGCTGGAGCTGCGCACCCAGCTGCGCATCGAGCATCTGCTCGACGACCTGCCGTCCCTGATCGAGGGCACGCTGGAAGGAGCGCAGCGCACCGCGGCCATCGTGAACGGCCTGAAGCGGTTTTCGGCGATGGATCCGGAAGAGCGGACACGCGTCGACCTCAACGAAGTGGCCGAACGCGCCATTCTCTGGGTGTCCAAAGGCTCATCCCGGCCCCTGGAAGTCGACTGGCAGCCGATCTCTGCGTGTGTGGTCGAAGGAAGCCCCGGACAACTGCAGCAGGTCGTGATGAACCTGATCCAGAACGCCGTGGATGCAGCCAGCACATCCCAGCCGCCGCGCCCGCCGCATCTGTGGATCCAGGCCCGGGCCGGGCCGAAGGGCAACGTCCTCACCGTGCGCGACAACGGACCTGGCATCGCGCCGGAGCTTCTGTCGCGCATCTTCGATCCGTTCTTCACCACCAAGCCGGTCGGCAAGGGCACCGGTCTCGGCCTGTCCATCAGCTACGGGATCATCGAGCAGCATGGCGGAAAGTTGAGCGTTCGCAATCATCCGGAAGGCGGCGCGGAGTTCACTGTCGAACTGCCTGCCGCGAACTGACGGTGCTGAAGCCTTCCGCCAAGCGCGGTTCGCCCACCTGGCATCGCGATGTTGCCGGCCAATCGTTCCTGCACTGCGGACCTCGGTGGCGCAATCGTGCTGTAATCTCGGGACTTGCGCAAGTCAAGCCAGACCGCGTAGCCCAAGCGCAGATGGCGCAGGTGGCGAGGCGCATGGCCCCAGCCCGGGCAAAACGGAATGCGAATCCCAGGTCAAACTCTCTTGTTGAAGGCAAAGCTCGCACTCCCACCTGTTCAGCCGATGAGCTTGTCGCGTCCGCGCTTGCTTGATCTGATGTCCGAATCACTGAAGCGGCCGTTGACGCTTCTCTGCGCTCCAGCGGGATTCGGCAAGACCACGTTGCTCTCGGCCTGGGTCAACGAGACCGTGGATCGACCTGCCGTGGCGTGGCTGGGGTTGGACGAAGACGACAGCGACCCGGTGCGCTTCTTCGACTACCTGAGAGGTGCCTTGCAAGGTGCCAATGTCGACGTGGGATGCACAGCGACGGCCCCCCTCTCCGGGGCGGGGTCGCCCAGCCCGAAGGACCGGATGGCATCGTTGCTGGACGATCTCACCGAACTGGACCATCCAGTGGTACTGGTGCTCGACGACTACCAAGCGATCGACAACCCGGAACTCGATGCGGCGCTGACCTTTCTCGTCGAGCACCTGCCAGAGCATCTGCGCCTGATTGTCGCGACCCGCAAGAATCCGCAGTGGCCGCTTTCCCGATGGCGTGCTCGGCAATGGGTTGCCGAGGTCGGAATCGACCAGCTGCGATTCACGCCAGACGAAGCAATGGCATTTCTCGTGCGGAGCATGGGGCTGGCACTCGACACCGAATCGGCTCGGACGCTTGCAGCCCGCACCGAAGGCTGGGTGGCGGGGCTTCAGATCGCTGCGCTCTCGCTGCAGCGGCACGTGCAGTTGCAGGGAGAGGCGAACTTGGCACAGGTCGCCGCTGCATTCAGTGGTGAGCACAGGCACGTGATCGACTACCTGGCAGCCGAGGTCATGCGCCAGCAACCTCAGATGCTGCAGGACTTCCTGCGGAAAACCTGCATCCTCGATCGCTTCTCCGCCGATCTTTGCGATGCGGTCACCGAGCGCACCGACAGCCGGCAAATGCTGGTCCAGGTGGAGCGCGCCAACCTTTTCTTGCGGCGGCTCGATGACCAGGGCCGCTGGTTCCGGTATCACCAGCTCTTGGCGGATTTTCTTCGCGAAAGCCTTGCCGAGTCGGAGAAGATCGAGTTGCATCGTCGAGCCAGCGCTTGGTTCGAATCTCACGGGATGGGAAAGGACGCGATCAAGCACGCGCTCGCGGCCCGCAGCGACGCGGATGCAGTGAGGCTCTTTCGCAGTCTCGTGGAGGACATGCTCGCCCGCGGCGAACTGCCCACGCTGCTGGCATGGCTCGACATGCTGCCGGCGTCCCTTGTGCGTCGACATCAGGATCTTGCGGGGTATCAAGCGTGGCTTCTGTTCATGAGTGGCCGCACCGTGGAAGCCGAGGAGTACTACGCTTTGACCGGCGCGCCGAATGTGGCGGAAAGCTCCCAGGAACACAAGGGCATCCTGTTTGCACTCCAGGCCTTTTTCGCGATCACGTCGGACAATCCGGCCCGTGCGATCGAGCTGTCGCGCCAGGCGCTGGATCAGCTGGGAAATAGCACCTCGTTCTTCCGGGTTTGGGCTCTTTTCTACCAGGGGCTGGGTCTGCTTCGCACCGGCCTTCCGAAGCCGGCCACCGAAATGCTGCGGCAGGCTCTCGAGCTGGGATGGGCCTTCGGGCATCGCATGACCGCGCTCGACGCGCTAGCCCATCTCGCACCGTTGATGAGCGCTCAGGGCCAATTGCGCGAGGCGCAGTTGCTCTGCCGCGCGTCGCTGGAGCGCTGCTCGCCTTCCGACGAAGCGCAGGCGCCGATCAGCGGCCTCATCCTGATACCGATGGGCATGCTGGCATGTGAACGAAACGAATTGCATGAAGCGGTCGAGCTGCTTGAGGCGGGTGTCGCGCTATGCAGGCAGCTTGGCAATCTGTACCACACGCTGGCCGGAGAATGTTCCCTCGCCAAGGTCCACCATGCACGCGGTGCGCGCGAGCAGGCGTGGAACGCCTTGGCGGCGGCCCAGGATCTGGCAGATCGCTCCCGCAATCCACGGCGCCAGCGCATGGTGGGCATCGCTATCGCGGACCTCCAGCTTCGCGAGGGCAACGTCGCCGCGGCGAAACAGACCTTCGAGGCGATTCGCACCGCTGTCGAATCATCTGTCGAGGGTCAACTCCTGCACGCTCGCCTGCTGCTCGCAAGCAACCATGCGCTTGCCGCGCTTCGCATGCTCGGCGCGGTCGAGGTGTCATGTCGAAGCCAGGGGCAAGCCGGCATGCTCGTCACGGTCCATGTGCTACAGGCGCTGGGGCATCGCGCCAACGGCGGGCGAGCTGCAACGCTCGAACATCTCGAGAAGGCCGTGTCATTGGCAGCTTCGGGCGGCTATGTTCGCCCGTTCCTCGACGGGGATGCGGCGTTGGCCGGACTGCTGCGCCAAGTGATCAGCGCCGCTCCGGCGTTCGTCAACGGCCTGCTCGAACAATTTCGTCAGCCCTCGGAAGAAGACGTCGTCGAGGCGAACACGGCAGGGCTCACCGCGACTCAACTCGAGGTGCTGCGCCTGGTCAACCAAGGGCTTGCCAACCAGCAAATCGCGACGCAACTCGTGATCACGCTGGGTACGGCCAAGTGGCACGTCAGCCAGATCTTCGAGAAGCTCGGCGTGCGCAATCGCGCGCAGGCGATGACCAAGGCGCGCCAGTTGAAGCTCCTGTAGGTGTTTACCCCGAGACGGGCGTCCAACCTATCTTTCGATAGGTGGCGGATAGGCGAAATTTCGCTGCCGGATCACTAAATTCTGCTCTCGCGACGACGGTGGGTCGTTGCAAGAACAGGAGATACGGATGTCAGAGCCCATGGCCAGCGACACGCGCGGCGATGCCGAGTCGCTGAAGTGCGACTTGCTCGTCGTCGGTTCCGGTGCGTCAGGCCTGGCGGCCGCCGTGACGGCCGCGTGGCATGGCCTCAAGGTGGTGGTGGTGGAAAAAGAAGCCGTCTTCGGCGGTGCCACGGCCTGGTCGGGCGGTTGGATGTGGGTTCCTGGCAATCCACTCGCCAAGCGTGCAGGTATCCATGAAGACCCGCAGCAGCCGCGAACCTATCTTCGAAATGAACTGGGCGCGCGATATGACGCCGCGCGGATCGATGCATTCCTCGACAACTGCCCGCGCATGGTCGCCTTTTTCGAGGAACACACCGCCCTGCAGTTCGTCGATGGGAACGGAATTCCCGACATCCACGGGAACGTGGCAGGCGCCGGCACACAAGGCCACCAGATCATCGCCGCGCCATACGACGGCCGCGAACTTGGTCCATTGGTGGAGCGCTTGCGCAAGACAATGCGCGAAACCTCGTTCCTGGGCATGCCGATCATGGCGGGCGCCGACCTCGCGGCCTTCCTGAACATGACGCGTTCGCTGAAGTCGCTGCTGCACGTGAGCAGACGCTTCATCCGGCACCTGATGGACCTGGCGCTGTATGGACGCGCGATGCAATTGGTCAATGGCGTCGCGCTCATCGGCCGGCTGGCGAAGTCGGCCGAGAAATTGGGCGTGACACTCATCGAATCGGCCCCTGCAAAAGGCTTGATCGTGGAGGACCGCACGGTACGCGGTGCCATCGTGGCCGCGGCACGAGGCGATATCGAAATTCGCGCGGCCAAAGGCGTGGTACTCGCGGCAGGGGGATTCCCCCATGACGCGAACCGCCGCAAGGCGCTGTTCCCTCGCACACCGACCGGCGAAGAGCATCTCGCGCTGCCGCCCACCGCATGCTCTGGTGACGGTATCAGCCTCGGCGAATCGGCAGGCGGTTGCCTGGTGACGGATCTCGCGTCACCAGTGGCATGGGCGCCGGTGTCGCGGGTTCGACACATCGACGGCAGCGTCGGGCACTTCCCGCACATCATTGATCGCGCCAAGCCTGGGCTGATTGGAGTGCTGTCCGATGGCAAGCGGTTCGTGAACGAAGCCGACGGCTACTACGACTACACCGCCGCCATGGTCGCGAGAGTGCCCGAAGGTCAGGAGGTGGCGTCGTGGCTGATATGCGATCACCGCTTTCAGAGGCGCTATGGCCTCGGCCATGCGCGGCCATTTCCGATTCCCGTGGGACCTTCCATCCGCAACGGCTATCTGCAGCGAGCCGACGCCCTCGAAGACCTTGCCAAGCTCTGCGGCATCGACGCCGCGGGCCTAGTCGAAACCGTCAAGCGCTACAACACGCACGCGCGCCGGGGCGAGGACCCGGAGTTTGGCCGTGGGACCACGCCCTACAACCGCAAGCAGGGCGATCTGGAACACGAGGGGCCGAATCCGTGCGTCGCACCGATCGAGCAAAGACCGTTCTATGCCGTGAAAGTGCTCCCCGGCAGTTTCGGAACATTCGCCGGCCTGAAGACGAACGGCACGGCCCAGGTGCTCGACCGGAGCGACATGCCGATCGCCGGCCTGTACGCAGTCGGGACCGATATGGCCAGCGTGATGGGCGGCCACTACCCATCGGGCGGCATCAATCTTGGGCCGGCCATGACGTTCGGATACATCGCAGGCCGCCACGCGGCAGGCTTCGAACTTTCGCAACACAGCATGAGGAACAGCCAGTGACCACGACAGAACATCCCATTCAGACCGCCATCGTCACCGGTGGCGCCCGCGGCCTGGGGCTCGGCATCGCAAAGCGATTGGCCTCGGAAGGACGCAGGATCATTCTGTGGGATCTGGACTTCGAGAACTTCGCCACATCCCAAGCTGGCTTCGAACCGTTGTTGATGCAGCAGGTCGATGTGGCCGATCTCGAATCCGTAGTGAAGGCCTTCGATGAGGCCTTGTCGACGGCCGGACGTGTCGACATCCTGGTCAACAATGCGGGCATCAACGGCCCCATCGCTGCGACCTGGGAGTACCCCGTCGATCAGTGGCAGCGCGTGCTCGACATCGACCTGACCGGTGTCTTCAACTGCTGCCGAACGGCCATCCCGCATCTGATCGCGAACGGGTACGGTCGCATCGTCAATGTGGCATCGATCGCCGGCAAGGAAGGCAATCCGAACGGAAGCGCCTATGCCGCAGCCAAGGCCGGGGTGATCGCCTACACGAAATCGATTTCGAAAGAACTCGCGCAATCCGGTGTGCTAGTCAACTGCGTGGCACCGACGATGGCGGAGACCGACCTGCTCAAGCAAATGACGCCCGAGTTCATCGCATCGATCAAGGCGAAGATTCCGATGCGGCGATTCATGGAGATCGAGGAACTCGCGGCAATGGTCGCGTGGATCGCGAGCGCGGATTGCAGCTTCACGACCGGCTTCACCTTCGATCTGACGGGTGGGCGGGCAACATATTGAAAGGCATGACTGCCACGTCGAGCGGACAACGCCTGCGCAATTGTTTGCTCAAACGCCTGAACCCCGCGCAGCCACCCGAACTCTCGCACCAGCCATGATCAAAGAAATCGAACTTCATCACATCTCCCTGGCCAACCTCACCGTAGGTCGCACTGCGCCGACCGAATTGATCCGGGCGGCAGCCGGGGCGGGATTCGGCAAGGTCGGCTTGTCGATCATGACCGCGACCGCACAGCCGCTGCAGCATGAAGTCATCGGCCGGCCCGACGTGATCCGGGAGATCAAGGCGGCTTCCAAGGACACAGGTGTCGGCGTCTTCGACGTGGAGGCCTTCGTCCTGTCCCCGCAAACCGATATCGAGCGTTTCAGGCCCGCGCTGGAGCTCGGCGCCGAACTTGGCGCAACGCACATCTCTTCGATCGGCACGGAGTTTGCGGGCGGCGCGACCTTCTTGTCGAAGGAACAGCGCATCGACCTGTTCGGACGCCTGTGCGACGAGGCCGCCCAGTTCGGACTCACTGTCGGCGTCGAGTTCATGATGTATCGCGACATTCAGACCTGGCAAGACGCCCTGCAGATGATCGTCGCGGCGGGGCGCGCGAATGCCGGCCTGATCCTGGATGTCTTGCACTTCTTCCGTTCCGGTGCGGCGCCGTCCGATCTGCTGCAGGTGCCGGTGGAGAGAATCGCCTACGCGCAACTGTCCGACTGCCTTGCAGCGCCCTTGCCGGTGGAGAAGCTGGCCACGGAGGCGCGTACCTCCCGGCTGCACCTTGGCGAAGGCGCGATACCGCTGCAACAGATACTCGATCTGCTCCCGGCCGGCCTTCAATTGGTCATCGAGACACCCATAGGGGCCGAAACCAATTCCTCGACATTTCAGCGGGCCAAGTCAGCAGCCAAGCACACGACGGATTTCTTCCACGCGCATGCCCGCGCGCCGCGTCACCCGACCGCACCACATCCATAGGTCAATTCAAGCACCTCAACGCAACGGAGACAACAATGGTCATTCGCACACCACACAGTTCAATGCAGTCGATCCTCAGAGGGGTCGCAGCCACGCTTGCCTGCGGGCTGGCCCTGATGGGGAGCCCTGCGCAAGCCCAGATCAGGGATCACAAGGTCAAGCTGGCATTCGTCACGGCGGCTGACACCGGTGCTCTCAACGGCGTCGACAAGTTCGTGGAACTCGTGAAGCAAAAGAGCAACGGTAAGATCGATATCAAGGTGTTCCCCAACGGCACGCTCGGAGGCGATGTCCAGATGATCTCCTCCCTGCAGGGCGGCACCATCGACATGAGCGTGATGGGGACCAATGCGCTCGTCGGCGTCGTCAAGGAGTTCGGACTTCTCGATTTTCCGTTTCTGTTCGACAACGAGAAAGAAGCCTCCGGCCTGATCGATGGGCCCGTGGGCAAGCAGATGTTCGACAAGCTCGCGGCCAAGGGCGTGGTGGGCATGCCGATCTCGGCCTTCGGGTTCCGGCATCTCCACAACAGCAAGCGGCCCATCAACAAGGCGGAAGATGTCCAGGGATTGAAGCTGCGCGTCATCCAGAGCCCTGTGTACGTCGATCTGATGGGCGCACTTGGGGCCAATCCGGTGGCCATGTCTTTCACGGAGGTCTACAACGCGATGGAGCAGAAGGCCATCGACGGAATGACCAACACCGCGCTGATCGCGTCGAGCATGAAGGCGTACGAAGTGCAGAAATACATGTCGCTGACGGCACATATGTACAACTACATCGTTCTGCTCGTCAGCGGCAAGACCTGGGATCGGTTCAATGCCGACGAGAAGGCTCTGATTATCCAGGCCGCGACGGAATCGAAGGAATTCCAGCGAAAGAAGATTCCAGAGTACACCTCCGAGGCGCTGGCGGTGCTCGCCAAGAACGGCATGGTCGTGAATGACGTGCCGCCGGCCGAACGAGCCAGGCTGCGCGAGAAGGCCAAACCGGTCGTCGACAAGTACGCCGGTGTCGTCGGCGAAGCGCTGGTCAGGGAAGCCCACGCCGAACTGACAAAGATGCGCAAGTAGTCGGAGGAGCCCCATCGTGAACAGACTCATCGACGCCTTTTGCCGTCTCTTTGAAACACTGTTAGTCATCTTGCTTGCACTGATGGTGATTCTGGTGTTCGGCAACGTGGTCCTGCGATACGCGCTGAACTCGGGCATCGCCGTGAGCGAAGAAATCTCGAGGTGGCTGTTCGTCTGGATGGTTTTCCTCGGCGCCGTCGTCGCCCTGAAAGACCACGGACATCTGGGGACCGACATGCTGACTTCGCGCCTGCCGCTGGGGGGGAAGAAAGTGCTCGCGGTGGTTGCCCACGTGATGATGCTCTATGCCACATGGCTGCTGTTCTCCGGCAGCTGGGCCCAGGTCGCCATCAATCGCGAGGTACTGGCACCTGTCTCAGGCGCCTCGATGGCGATATTCTACGGGTCCGGTCTGGTCTTCGCCGCCTGCAGTGCGATCTTGCTGCTCCTGCAGCTGTGGCTGATCGTCTCGGGAACTGCCACTGAAGCCGACCTGAGCTTGAGCCAGGAAAGCGAAGACATGGCCCAGGTTGAAGCGCTGCACCTCGATCAGAGCCAAACTTTCAAGAAGCATTGAGCGCGCGGAGACAGACGACATGACAATATTCATCTTCATCGGCTCGCTGCTGGGCGTGATGGCACTGGGCGTTCCGATCGCGTATGCCTTGCTGCTTTCCGGCGTGGCTTTGATGTGGCACCTGGACATCTTCGATGCTCAGATCCTGGCCCAGAACGTCATCAACGGCGCCGATTCGTTCCCGCTGCTGGCCGTCCCGTTCTTCATGCTCGCCGGCGAAATCATGAACGTCGGGGGTCTTTCGCGACGCATCGTCAATTTGGCGCTCCAACTTGTCGGCCATCGACGCGGCGGCCTTGGCTACGTCGCCATTGTGGCCGCCTGCATCATGGCGGCGCTGTCGGGCTCGGCCGTGGCAGACACGGCAGCGCTGGCTTCGCTGCTGTTGCCGATGATGGTACGGGCGGGTCATGACAAGGGCCGCGCAGGCGGGCTCATCGCATCCGCAGGCATCATCGCGCCGATCATTCCGCCGTCCATTGGCTTTGTGATCTTCGGTGTTGCGGCCAATGTATCGATCTCCAAGCTGTTTCTGGCCGGTATCGTGCCGGGGCTGCTGATGGGACTGGGCATCGCCGTCACGTGGTACCTGGTGGCCAACAAGGAGGACATCGTTCCGCCGCCCAAGGCAACCTGGCCAGAGCGCATCCAAGCGCTGAAGGAGTCCACTTGGGCGCTGGTCCTGCCGGTCATCGTCATCGTGGGCTTGAAGTTCGGCGTATTCACGCCGACCGAAGCAGCAGTAGTTGCCGCCGTGTATGCGCTGCTGGTGTCTACATTGGTGTACCGAGAACTCTCGCTGACGCAGCTGTACGGGGTGTTCGTGAGTGCCGCCAAAACGACGGCGGTGATCATGTTCCTGACCGCAGCCGCGATGGTGTCGGCCTGGCTCATCACCGTTGCCGACATCCCGGCGCAGACGGTGGATCTGCTGAAGCCATTCATGAACAACCAGACGATGCTGCTGATCGCCATCATGGTGCTTGTCATGATGGTCGGCACGGCGATGGACATGATCCCGACAGTCCTCATCCTGACGCCCGTGTTGATGCCCGTCATCAAGGCCGCGGGCATCGACCCGATCTACTTTGGTGTTCTCTTCATCATGAACAACGCCATCGGATTGATCACGCCCCCGGTGGGTACGGTTCTGAACGTGGTGGCGGGGGTCGGCCGGATGAAGCTGGACGAGGTCACTAAGGGTGTGCTTCCGTTCATGATGGCGGAGTTTTTCGTGATGTTCGTGCTGGTGTTCTTTCCATGGCTGGTAACTGGCCCCGCAAGGTGGTTCGGCGGTTGACCCGGCGAAATTGCTCTCGATGGCTTTGTCAATCAGGAACTCATCGCGCAGCCGACGTTGAACGACTCGATCAGCCCATTGCGCGTGGGCTTTCCGGGCCGCGTGTAGTCGGCTTCAGGCCGCGCCGCCAGGCCCATTCGTCGAGCCCTGGAATGTGAACTCGGCGCTCCGACACCCCACCGGCCTTGCTGATCGACGAGTTTCGCGATCGACGAGGTGGTTGACGGCGGCTTCGATGCGGCACTGAAACTCGACGTCCACGACAAGTCGCTCTTGTTTCAGATACGGGAGTGCCGGTCGATACACCGGGGCCGCTGTTGTACCGCCCATCACGTGCCAAGCCGATGAATGCGCGCGGCATCAGCGTCGCAATACGCATCCGTGCCGCGCCGCAAGCCAAGCAATTCGACGCTGCGTTCCCGCAGCAACTCGGAGTCGCTCCTCAGAGCGCGCTGCAGGCACTCATCCAAATAGCCCCTATCGCTCTGCAGGCGTGACAGATCGACCCGCCAGCCCAAGCCAGCCATGAGCCATTTGAAGTCGACCAGGTTGAGGAAAGCGTTGGTTTCTTCCGAGCGTTTGGTATGTGTCGCATTCATGTATTCCGCCGCGTAAATCCCTACCTTGCTGAATCAGGTATCCCCAAGCGTTGCACCGCCTCAAATGCAGGTGCACGGCCTCAAGAAAGATAAGTAAAACAACTTCGACTGCCACCACCAGCCGCTCACCATGTATTGCGCAGTTCGCGCAGCCTGGCGAACACCGTCTTCGGGTCCGGCTGCTCGGGAAGATCGGGGAAGGCCTCGCGCAGCGCCGCGATGACGCTCGGGCTGCTCAGGCGCAGGAAGGTGTTGATCTGCTTTTCCTCCTGCAAGGTCGTGACCCGGGCCGTCGCCGGGTCCTGCCCCGACACCCGCGGCAGCAGCGCCTGGGCGGCCGCGTTGTCGGGCTCGCGCGCGAGCGTGAACCGCAGGTTGTTCTCGATGTAGTCGTGGCCGGGGTAGACCCGCGTGTCGGCGGGCAGCTTGGCGAGCTGGTCGGCGAAACTGGCGTACAGGGCCTCGACCTTGCCGCCGTTGTGGCAGTTGCCCGCGCCGGCGTTGAACAGCGTGTCGCCCGAGAACAGGGCCGGGCTGTCGGTGTGGGAGCGCAGGCAGATGTGGCACATGGTGTGGCCGGGCGTGTCGAGGCATTCGAGCTCGACGGTCCTGCCCACCTTGATCACGTCGCCGGCCTTGACGCCGCGGTCCACGCCGGCGATGCGCGAGCCCGACTGGTGGTGCGCGATCACCTTGGCCCCGGTCGCCGCCACCACGGCCGCATTGCCGCCGGTGTGGTCGTGGTGCTCGTGGGTGTTGAGGATCTGCGTGATCTGCCAGCCCTTGTCCTTGGCGGCGGCCAGGCATTTCTGGTGGTCCAGCGGATCGATGGCCAGGGCCTCGCCGCTCTCCGGGCAGACGATGAGGTAGTTGTAGTTGCGGTAGGCGTTGCCGGTCCAGATGCGCTCGACGATCATGCGTTGCTCCAGGTGTCAGATGCGAATGGCACTAAATCAAGACCCATTGCGTTGAGGTCAAGGCGCAAGTCTCTGAATATGAAGAGAAAGGGAGGTGGCTGGCCGAGGGATCGATAGGACGGGTGCAGCGCTTCTTGCTAGGGGTGTTCAGTTCGACACGTGCTTCGATCGGCGGCTCGGCAGGGCCTCGAGCACACATCGAGCGGCTGCATCCAAGCGGCTTCTTCCATCGCACCCGAGCGAACGACCAACTGGTGAATGAACGATCCAGCCCGGTGCAGAAATCGACACAGCCAATTCTTCATACCACCTCCCACCAGGTCGCTCTGCGCTCCCCGTTGGTTGTCAGGCAGCTGAGCCACGGCGCCTCGCGCTCCCGCCTTGTGTCTCATGCGCCAGCCCCGTGAACGCGAAATCGACCTCCGGCTTCAGCCCGCTCACGATCCGCGCGATCGACTTGCCCGAGCCGCAGGCGTGGGTCCAGCCCAGCGTGCCGTGGCCGGTGTTCAGGAACAGGTTCGGCAGTCGGGTCCCACCGATCAGCGGCACGTTGCTCGGCGTCGCCGGACGCAGCCCGGTCCAGAACTGGGCCGCGGACGCATCGCCGGCACCGGGGAACAATTCCTCGACGCGCCGCACGATGGCCTCGCAGCGCACCCTGTTCAGGTCTCGGTCGTAGCCGTTGAGTTCGGCGGTGCCAGCGATCCGCAGCCGGTCGCCGCTGGCCGAGGTGTAGCGGGAGAACACGAGCTTGTATTCGTCATCGGTCAGCGAGACCTGATGGGCCTTCGAGGCGTCCTTGACCGGCAGGGTCACCGAATAGCCCTTGGCCGGATAGATCGGCAGCCGGATGCCCAGCGGCGCCGCATAGAGCGGGCTCAGCGAGCCCATCGCCAGCACGAAGGCCTCGCCGCGGATGCGCTGGAAGCGGCCCTCGCTGTCGGTCGCCTCGACGTGGTCGATGGCACCGCCGGCTTCGCGCAGCGCGGTCACCGTGTGGCTCATGAGGAAGCGCACGCCGGCCGCCTCGGCCAGCTTGACCAACTCGCGCGCGAAGCGGTTGGCGTCGCCCGATTCGTCTTCCGCCGTGTAGGTCGCACCGGCCAGTTGTGGGCGGATGTGGGCGAGCGCGGGCTCGAGCTTCACCGCCTCGTCGGCCGAGATCACCTGGCGCTCGCAGCCCAGTGCGCGCATCTGCTCGGCCGGCTTCAGCGCGCCATCGAACTCCTTTTGCGTCGTGTAGAAGTGCAGGATGCCTTGCGTGCGCTGGTCGTAGGCTAGGCCGGTGTCGCGGCGCAGCTGCTGCAGCGTGTCGCGGCTGTAGGTGCCCAGGCGCACGATCTGCTCGATGTTGTGGCGGGTGCGCGCTGGCGTGCATTCGCGCAGGAACTGCAGGCCCCAGAGCCACTGGCGCATGTCGGCGCGAATGCGAAACAGCAAGGGGGCGTCCTCCTTGCCTAGCCATTGCAGCACCTTCAGCGGTGCGCTCGGGTTGGCCCAGGGCTCGGCATGGCTGACCGAGATCTGGCCGCCGTTGGCGAAGCTGGTTTCCGCCGCCGGCGTGGCCTGGCGGTCGATGACGGTCACTTCGTGGCCGAGTTGCTGGAGGTAGTAGGCCGAGGTCACGCCGAGCAGGCCGGCGCCAAGAACGATCACGCGCATATCGAGAATCCTTGAAGGTTGCAGCGCCCGGACGCGACGGAACGGATTGCCGACGGAAACGAAGGCAATCAGTGACCCGCAGCGCTCAAGCAGCGGACTCCGGTACGCTTTTCAACGCAGCGGCGGTGCTCGCTTCGGGGTGAGCCGTCCCCGCACGGTGCAGCGATAGCTTCGATGTTTCCGACAACATCAATCCGCCTATCGATCCCATCATTGCGATCACGACCAAATACCACGCAGGCGACATGGCGTTGCCCGTCGTCTTGATCAGCCACGTGGCGACGAGCGGCGCCGTGCCGCCAAACAGCGTAAAGGCCAGGTTGAAGGTAATCGCCGAAGCGGTATAGCGGGTGCGCGTTGGAAACACCTCGGATAGCAACGGCGGCGTCACCACGTTCGCCAACACCGCGCCCATCGCCAGCATGCACACGCCAATGACCGACGGCAAAAAATGCCCCGAACCCACCAGCGAGAAGGATGGATAGACCGTGACGATCAGGATGACGCACGCCGTAAACATGGTCTTCCGGCGGCCTGCCCAGTCCGAGTACAGACCGGCCATCGGACACAGCGCCGCAGCGAAAACCAACGCGATCACCGTGATGAGCAGCGAAGTCGCGCGGTTCATCCCGCCAGCCACTTGCAGGTAAGTCGCATAGTAGGTGGTGAACATGTAGAACGACAACGCCGTCACCGAAATGAACGCCCCCAGTTTCAGAATGCCCGCTGCCTGCGTGCGCAGCGTGTCGCGCAACGGCGCATGCGCGACCTTGTGCTCGCCTTCAAGCGCGCGAAACGCCGGGGTTTCGCTGAGATTCATCCGTAGGTAAAGACCGATAAGACCGGTGGGCGCGGCGGCCAGAAACGGCACACGCCAGCCCCAGCTGCTCATGGCATCGGCGGAAAGCGAAGCGTCGAGCGCGTAGGCCACGATCGCAGCCAACGCGAAAGACGAGAACGTCGATACCGGTAGAAAGCTACCGTAGCGCGCTCGCTTGTGCTGCGGCGCATGCTCCATCACGTAGGCGCACGCGCCCGCATATTCACCGCCGGCGGAGAAACCCTGCACGCAACGCAGGACCGTGAGCAGGAACGGCGCGAACGCGCCGATCGCGGCATACGTCGGCAACAAACCGATCAGCGTGGTCGCCGCGGCCATCATCAGGATGGTCAACGCGAGAGTGCGTTTGCGGCCAATGCGATCGCCAACCACGCCAAACACAATGCCGCCCAGCGGCCGGAAGGCAAATGCTACGGCGAAAACGGCGAAGGTATTGAGCAGCCCGACTGCCGGATCGTCACTCGGGAAAAACTCGCGCGTGAGGATGGTCGCGAGAAAGCCATACGCGGCAAAGTCGAACCACTCGACAAAATTGCCGACCGATGCCGCGAAGATCACCTTGCGCAGCGTTTTCAGATCGACTTCAGGGGGTGACGCTTCCGACATGATCGACATTCGATGTCTCCAGGGAAAAAGAACGGTGATGCGGGATGTTTTTCTGGCGAGCGCCGACCCGGCCGGCAAGATAGGCGGGGTTACCGTGGACGCCTGCGTTGCTCATGCGGGCGCCCGGTTCGATGCGCTGAAAGCTGGCGAAATCTACGCAGATTCAGGCACGTCGCCCTTCGCCGCGCATGATCGACTGCGCGAACGAGACAAGCACAGCCGCGGCCTCGGAGACCTTCTCCGGAAGAAGCGCGTGGCCGGAGCCATGAATGATCTCCATCGTCGTCAGGTGGCCAACACGATCTCGCAGGAAGTCTTCTTCGGGTACCGGTGCAATCTTGTCGAATTCAGGCGCCACATAGAGCACCGGAAGATTTTTGCCAACTTCGGTCCAACTGCTGTCGGCCGTTGCGTTCGTCGCTGCCAGCTGGAATTTGGAGACCTCCGTATGCCACCCGCTCAACCATACGGAAGCATCATGCCCTGGGGCGAAGAAGTGAAGCATCATGCCCTGGGGCGAAGAAGT
>NZ_JBFUHO010000035.1:0-80896 GCF_056402355.1 Variovorax sp. P4_B11 | reverse complement strand
CCATGGGCGGCAGCTGCTCGATGCCGCTCGCCGCGCACGCGCGCTGGCAGCCCGATGGCCGCCTGCGCATCGATGCCGCCCTCGGCGATCCCGAAGGCCTGGCGCCGCTGCAGCGGGCACAGCTGGTGGCCGAGGCCGGCGATGCGGCCCAGGCCGCGGCGCTGGGCGAAGCGGCGGCGCGGCTGCTGCAGGAATGAGACGGCGTCCGGCTTGTCCATGCTGCTGATCACACGACCGGCCAGGGAGGCCGCGCGATGGGTGGACGATCTGCGCGCGGCGGGCCTGGACGCGGTGGCGCTGCCCTTGATCGCCATCGAGCCGCTCGACGACCCGGCGCCGCTGCAGGCCGCTTGGCAGCGTCTGTCCGACTATGACGCGCTGATGTTCGTCAGCGCCGCGGCCGCCGAGCATTTCTTCTGCGGGATCGATGTCCGCCTTCCTTCGACGCTGCGATTCTGGGCGACCGGTCCCGGCACCACGCGGGGGCTGCGCGAGGCCGGCGTGCCGGCGTCGGCGATCGACGCGCCGCCCGCCGATGCGCCGCAGTTCGATTCCGAGACCCTGTGGCGCCTCGTGGCGCCGCAGGTGCGTCCGGGTTTCCGGCTCCTGATCGTCCGGGGCGGCGATGCCGCGGGGCAGGCCGCGGGTCGCGACTGGCTGGCCCGCGAGATCACGGCCGCCGGCGGCCGCTGCGATGCGGTGGCGGCCTACCGTCGATTGCCGCCGTCCTTCGGCGAGGCCGAGCGGCGGCTGGCGGCGGAGGGCGCCAGCGGTGCCGCGACCTGGCTGTTCAGCAGTTCGGAGGCGATTGCCAACCTGTGCCGGCTGCTGCCCACCGTCGGCTGGCAGTCGGCGCGCGCGCTCGCCACCCACGAACGCATCGCCGAGGCCGCCCGCGCCGCCGGATTCGGCCGGGTGCACGTCTCGCGGCCTTCGCTGCCCGAACTGGTCGCGTCGATAGAATCCCTGGCATGAGCGACGCGCCCGTCTTCAACGAGTCCCTGCCGGATCCCGCGTTGCGCGCACCGGTTTCGGCTCCCTTGCCGGCCGCTCATGCGGCCGCGGCAGCGCTGCTCTCGCGGCTCGCTTTCGGCCTGCTCGGCATCGTCGCCGTGGTCGCGCTGCTGATGGCGCTGGCACTCTGGCAGAAGGTCAGCGGCATGCAGGAGCAGTTGGCGCGCCAGAGCGCCGATGCCCTGGCACAGGCGATGGAAGCCCGCACCCTGGCGCGACAGGCGCAGGAAGTGGTGCGGGACACGGCGGCCCGGCTGGCGCTGGCCGAAACGCGGGTCGGCGAGGTGGCGCTGCAACGCTCCCAGCTCGAGGAACTGATGCAGAGCCTCTCGCGCTCGCGCGACGAGAATCTGGTGATCGACATCGAGGCCGCCGTGCGGCTGACCCTGCAACAGGCCCAGGTCACGGGCAACGTGCAGCCGCTGCTGGCCGCGCTGAAGGCCGGCGACCTGCGCATCACGCGCGCCGCGCAACCCCGCCTGGCGCCGCTGCAGCGCGCCATGCAGCACGATGCGGACCGCCTTCGCAGCAGTGCCAGCGCCGACAACACCGATGCCCTGCAGAAGCTCGACGAACTCATGCGCACGGTGGATGACTTGCCGGCGCTCAACGCGGTGGCGATGCGCGGCGGCGGGCTCGACGCCCGGCAGGCCGAGCCGCTGCCGGCCGACGCGCCCTGGTGGCAGCGCTTCCTGGTGATGGTGCGCAACGAGGCGCGCTCGCTTTTGCGGGTCGGGCGCATCGAGCGGCCCGAGGCGGTGCTGCTGACGCCCGAGCAGACCTTCTTCCTGCGCGAGAACCTCAAGCTGAAGCTGCTCAACGCCCGGCTGGCCCTGCTGTCCCGGCAAGTCGACACGGCCCGCGGCGAGATGGCCGCCGTCTCGGTGTCGATCAACCGCTATTTCGACCCGGCATCGCGCCGGGTCCAGGCCGCAGCCACGCTGGTGCAGCAGGTGCAGGCGCAGATCCGCACCAGCGAGCCGCTGCGTGTCGACGAGACGCTGGCCGCGCTCGCCACCGCGGCCGCGGGCCGCTAGGCAGGCCCGAAGCCATGCGCGCCGTCCTCTGGTTCCTCGCCCTGTTCGGCATCGCCGCCGCGGTGGCGCTGTTCGCGGGCAACAACCAGGGCACGATCACCGTCTTCTGGCCACCCTGGCGGGTCGACCTGTCGCTCAACCTCGTGCTGCTGCTCCTGTTCGCCGTGTTCGTGTTGTTGCACCTGGCGCTGCGGGGCTTCTCGGCGTTGTTCTCGCTGCCCAGGCAGGCGCGCCAATGGCGGTTGCAGCAAAAGGAGCGCGCGCTGCATTCGGCGCTGCTCGACGCCGCCGCGCAATTGCTGTCCGGCCGATTCTCGCGGGCGCGCAAGGCGGCGCAATCGGCACTGGTGCAGGAGCGGCGGCTGGCCGCGCTCGATGCCCGGCTGCCGCAGGCGCTCCAGGTGCGCGTGCTGGCGCACTTGCTGGCCGCCGAGAGCGCGCAGTCGCTGCAGGATCGCCCGGCGCGCGATGCGCACCTTCAACAGGCACTCAACGAGAGTGCCGAGCGTGGCGCAATGGTCGCGCCGGAAACCCGAGAGGGCGTGCAACTGCGTGCCGCCCGCTGGGCGCTCGACGACCGCGATGCGCCGGCCACCCTGGCGCGGCTCGCGGAACTGCCGCAGGGCGCGCAACGCCGCACCCTGGCGCTGCGCCTGCGGCTGAAAGCCGCGCGCCAGGACCGGCGCACCCTCGAGGCGCTCGAGACCGCGCGGCTGCTGGCCAAGCACCGGGCTTTTTCCGATGCCGCTGCGCAGAGCATCGTGCGCGGACTGGCCACCGAATTGCTGTCGGGGGCCCACGATCCGGCCCAGCTGCTGCGCGCCTGGGGCGAGTTCGACCCCTCGGAGCGCGAGATGCCCGAGGTCGCGATCCACGCGGCCCAGCGCATGGTCGCGCTGCGCGGCGACCTCGCGCTGGCGCGCGCCTGGCTGCTGCCGGTCTGGGAGCGCATGGTCGCGCATCCGCAGAGCCTGGGCGAATCCCTGCGCGTGAAACTGGTCCGGGCACTCGAGGCCGGCCTCGACTCGGTCGATGCCGACTGGCTGGCGCGCATCGAATCGGCGCAGCTCAACAACCCGCGCGATGCCAATCTGCAGTACCTGGCGGGCATGGCCTGCATGAAGCGGCAGCTATGGGGCAAGGCGCAACAGTTGCTCACACAGGCGGGATTGGGCTTGCAGGACACCAACCTACATCGCCGGGCCTGGCAGGCGCTGGCGCAATTGGCCGAAGCGCGCGATGACGCCGACCAGGCTTCGGCCGCCTGGAAGCGCGCGGCACAAACCGAAAGCCTCTGACGCCGCCTTGCTCCAAGCGGGTTGGATGCTATTGAATTCGTAGCATTCCGATAAGGACCGCTTGGTCGACCCCGATTCCAAAGGCGAGGGAATCGTGATATTTCGGCAGCTGCCGGGAATATTTCCTCTACCAGAAGTCATAAGCCAAGAAAGGGTTTGAGTCGCCCCTTGACCTGATGTACAGTCGTAACTGTTTGCAAAAGTATTCATTTCAGGGTCACGATGCGGAGCTGCACTTGAAGCATTTTTTACTACATGCCGCGCTGCTGGTTTCGGTGGGCTTGCTGGTTCAAGGCTGCGCGCCCTTGGCGCCGGGCTTCCGTTCGGCGAGCAACGATGCCGCGCAGGCCGTCTCTCCATCCGGCTTCTCGACCGCCGAGATCGATCCGCCGCCGGCCGGTGCGCTGACCGAGATCACGCCGACGCTGATTGCGGCGCAGCGGGCGGCGACCCGCCAGACCAAGCTCAGCCCCGAGGTGACGGCCTTGCTGGGCCAGACCGAGCCCTACCGGATCGGTCCTGGCGATGTGCTGGGCATCACGGTGTTCGACCATCCCGAGATGGTGTTCAGCGTCGTCCCCCCGACCACCGTGGCCGACCCGGCCAGCGTCTCGCCCGCACCCGGCTACATTGTCTCGAGCACCGGGCAGTTGAGTTTCCCGTATGTCGGGTCGCTGAAGGTGGCGGGCATGACCATCCAGGAGATGGAGGGGGCGGTGGTGAAGCGCCTGGCGCGCGTCTTCAGGGACCCGCAGATCAGCGTTCGGGTCGAGGCCTTCCGCAGCAAGCGTGCCTACATGGACGGCGAAGTCCGGACGCCCGGACTGGTCCTCTTCACCGACATTCCGATGACCCTCGCGGAAGCGATCAACCGCGCCGGCGGCTTGACTCCGAACGGTGACCGTTCGGCGATCGACCTCACGCGCGAGGGCAAGACGGTCGTCATCGACCTGATGGCGATGGGCGATGCCGGGGTCAATCCGAGCCGCATTCCGCTGCACCCCGGCGACATGATCTACGTGCGCAACCGCGACGAGCGCAAGGTCACGGTGATGGGCGAGGTGACCCAGCAGACCGGGGTGTTGATGCGCAACGGGCGGCTGAGCCTGAACGATGCCCTGACCGAGGTGGGCGGCCTCAACCTGACGACCGCCAATCCGCTCCAGATCTACGTGATCCGCAACGAAGCCAAGGGCCAGGCGATCTTCCACCTCAACAGTCGCACGCCGACCGCGATCGCGATGGCGGACGGCTTCGCGCTGCGAGCCAAGGACGTGGTGTACGTCGACCCGGTGCCGCTGGTGCAGTGGAACCGCGTGCTCAATCTGATCCTGCCGACCGCCACCACGGCGACTTCGTACCGGGCTCTCGGCACTGCCACCGGCCAATAGTCGAACCGATCGTGACCATCCGGAACATTCTCGTTGTGTGTATCGGCAACATCTGCCGCAGCCCGATGGCCGAAGGCCTGATCGCGGCGGCGCTGCCCGACGCGCGGGTCGCATCGGCCGGACTCAGCGCCCTGGTGGGCGAGCCCGCGGACGCGATCGCCCGCGAACTGATGCGGGAGCGCGGCATTTCGATCGAGGACCACCGGGCGCGGCAGATCAGCCTCGATGCCTGCCAGCGCGCCGACCTGATCCTGGTGATGGACGCCGAGCAGCGGCGCGCAGTCGAGGAGCGCTATCTCTTTGCCTCGGGCAAGGTATTTCGTCTCTGCGAGTTCAGCGATCGGGATGTCCCGGATCCGTACCAGGCTGGGCGTGCAACTTTCGAACGGTCGCTGGCGCTCATCGAAGACGGTACCCAGCAATGGCTCCAACGCATTTCAAGAGTATCCAGTCGATGAATTCCTCTCTCACTCCCAAACCCAATCCAAGTTCGTTCGGTACGGCGGACGAGGAGGATTTCGACATCGGGCACTACCTCGAGGTGCTGGTGGCGAACAAGTGGCTGATCGCCTTCGTCGCCCTGGTCGTGTTCCTGGGCGGGGCCGCGTACGCGTTCCTCGAGCGTCCGGTCTACGAGTCGAACATGGTGGTCCAGGTCGAAGACCCGGAACCCGGCGGCAAGGGCATCCTCAGCGAAGCCGGCGGGCTGATCGACCTCAAGACACCCGCCAGCGCCGAAATGGAAATCATCCGCTCGCGGATGGTGCTGGGCAAGGCCGTGGACGCGATCAAGCTCTACATCGTGGCCGGCCCGAACTACATTCCCTACATCGGCGGTTGGCTGACGCGGCGGGCGACCGGCCTGTCAGAGCCGGGTTTCCTGGGCTTAGGCGGCTATGTCTCGGGCACCGAGCAGATCGCGGTGTCTCAATTCGAAGTGCCGGCGTCGATGGAAGGGTCGTTCTTCAAGGTGACTGCCAAGGGGGGCGGCCAGTACACGCTGAGTTCCCCGCGCCTGGCCCAGGCCTTGGTCGGTTCGGTCGGCACGCCGTTGAAGGCCGAGACCCCGGACGGGCCCATCGAACTGGTCGTGAGCAAGCTGGACGGCAAGCCGGGCGCCGAGTTCGACCTGCGGCGCTTCGCCAGGCTGCCGACCATCGTCTCGCTGCAATCGGGCCTGAGCCTGAGCGAGCGCGTCAAGGCCTCCGGGATCATCAATGTGGCGCTGCAGGATGTCGAGCCCTACCGTGCGGCCCAGGTGCTGAACGCCGTCGGCGCGCAGTATGTGCAGCAGAACATCGAGCGAAAGGCGGCCGAAGCGCAGAAGACGCTGGCCTTCCTCGACGTCCAGTTGCCGCAGTTCAAGCGCCAGATGGAGGCTGCGGAAGAAACCTACAACCGCTATCGCAACCAGAAGGGTACCGTGGCCTTCTCGGAGGAGGCGAACCTGATCCTCGCCCAGGCGGTCGACCGCCAGACCCGGCTGCTGGACGCCCAGCAACGCCGGCGTGAGCTCGAGGCGCGCTTCACTTCCAGTCATCCGATGGTGCAGACGCTGGACGCCCAGATCGCGGCGTTGAAGGCCGACATGGCCGGCATCCAGACGCGGATCAAGGGTCTGCCTGCGGTCCAGCAGGAGGCGGTGCGCATGGAGCGCGACGTCAAGGTCAACACCGAGCTCTATCAGTCGCTGCTCAACAGCTCGCTGCAGCTGCGGCTGGTGAAGGAGGGCAAGGTCGGCAACGTTCGCGTGCTCGACGAGGCGGTGGTGCCGCTGGCCCCGATCAAGCCGAACCGCACCGTCATCATGGCCGCAGCGCTTGCCTTGGGCCTGTTCCTCGGCGTCTGCGCCGCTTTCATCCGCAATGCGTTCATCGAGCAGCGCATCCGTGATCCGCACGAAGTCGAGGGCGATATCGGCCTGCCGGTGTTCTCGACCATTCCCATGAGCCCGGCGCAGCAGGCCATTGCCGCCCGGCGCCTGAGTGGAGCCACCGGTGTGCGGTTGCTGACGATCGAAAAGGCCGACGACCCCGCTGTCGAGAGCCTGCGCAGCCTGCGCACCGCGATGCAGTTCGCGATGCTGGAATCGCCCAACAACCGCGTGCTCATCACCGGGCCCACGCCGGGCGTCGGCAAGAGTTTCGTGGCCGCCAATTTCGCGGCGCTGATGGCCGCCGCCGGACGACGGACCCTGCTGATCGACGCCGACCTGCGGCGCGGCCACACGCACCAGTATTTCGGTCTGCAGCGTCATGGCGGCTTGTCCGAACTGATCGCCGGCAGCCTGACGGTGCAGCAGACCGTGCACCGGCAGGTGGTTCCCAGCCTGGACTTCCTGGCCACCGGCCAGCTGCCGCCGAATCCGGCCGAACTGCTGGTGTCGGACTCGTTCAAGACGAATCTGGAGCGCCTGTCCGAGCAATACGACCTGGTCGTGATCGATGCGCCGCCCGTGCTGGTGGCCGCTGATACGAGCACCATCGCGACGCACGTGGGCACCGTGCTGCTGGTGGCGCGCGCCGACCTGTCGACGATGGGCGAGCTCAAGGAAAGCACCCGGCGCCTTTCGATGGGCGGCAAGGCGGCCACGGGCGTGCTGCTCAACGGCATGAACGTCAGCCGCCGGGCCTATGCCGCCTACAAGTACGGCCGCTACCGCTACACCAACTACAACTACGAGAGCATCCTGCCCGAAGAACAGTAGCTCGCCCCCAGGTTGGGCTCACTGCGTGTAGCCCGCCCACCCCCTACCGGGGGCAACACCGGCGGACTGGCAAAGCCAGATCCGCGGTGTTTCACGAACAAGGCCGGGCTTCGCCGGCCTTTTCAGCTTTTGATGCAGGACTGCAGGTCGCGTTCGAACTGCTGGAGGACGGCGTCGCGGTCGAAGTGGGCTTCGGCGAAGGCGCGGGCGCGCAGGCCGAGTTCCGCGCGCAAAGCAGGTTGCGAGGCCAACCGGAGCACCGCGTCGGCGAAGGCGCGGGCATCGTCGGGTGGAACGGCCAGACCGCATTGGGCGACCACCTTGCCCAGTTGCGTCTCGGCCCTGGCGCCGGCGACGACGGGCCGGCCGCTGCTGAGCATGCCGGTGAGCTTGGAGGGCATCACCAGGTCGGCGGCGTCGGCACGCTGCGGCAGCAGGTGGATGTCGGCGAGGCCCAGCAGGTCGCCGAGACGCTCGACCGGCTGCAGGTCGAGGAAGCGCACGTTGGCGACTTTCTCGCAGCGCTGCATCAGGTCGGCGCGGCCGGCGCCATTGCCGCAGAACACGAACTCGAGACCGGGCTGATGCTGCAGCAGGCGGGCCAGCTCGGCCAGCAGCTCCAGGCCCTGCTTGGCGCCCATGTTGCCGGAATAGAGCGCCACGACGGCATCGGGCTCGATGCCCAGTTCCGCGCGATAGGGGCTCGCCGCCCGCAGCGGCTGCACGGCCGACACGTCGGCCCAGTTTGGCAGCGAGACCAGCCGCGCGTCCTCCGTGCCCTTGCCGCTCGCGCGCTCCATCATGCGCAGGGAGATCGTCGAGATGTGGTCGAAGCGGCGCATCAGGCCGCGTTCGACGGCGGAGACGAAGGCGCGTGCGCCGGCCCCCTTGAGCAGGCCCAGTTCGAAGGCCGCGTCCACCTCGTAGTCCTGGATGTGCAGCCACGCCTTCGCTGAGCGCAGCCGCGCAAAGGCCAGCGCCGCCGGCGTACAGAACAGCGGCGGTTCGGTCACCCACACCAGGTCGGGCTTCCAGCGCCATTGCGCGAGCAGGGCGGGAATACTCGACAGCGCGAAGCTGGCCAGGTGGACCAGCCTCTTCAGCCCCGTCACCTTGCGCGGCACCCACAGCGGCGCGCGGAAGATGGTGGCGCCGTGCCAGTCCTCGCGGGTGTAGCGCCAGCCGCTGTAGTCTGGCCAGACCGCCCAATCCGGGTAGTAGGGCGGTGCCGTCACCACCCGCACCTCATGCCCCCTGGCCGCGAGCCAGGCAACCATCTCGCCTGTGTATTTTCCGATGCCGGTCAGTTCCGGCGCGAAATTGATTCCGTAGACGAGAAGTTTCATTGACCCTCATGCAGCATTCCGGCGCCGCGGCGGCGTTCTTTCGACGATGCCGAGGCATCGAGCGCCGGTGCGTTGTCGCTGACGATCCGCAGCAGTGTTTCCGTCACCTCGCCGACCTGGAATCGCTGCCGGAACGAGCGCCGCGCGGCCACCCGCATGGCGGCCGCCTCCGCCGGTGCCAGTGCGAGCCAGCGCTGCAGGGTGTCGATCGTGCCGGCCAGCGTGTCGGCGGCCACGATGCCCGCACCGTCCTGCTCGATCTCGCGCCAGATGTTGACCTTGTCGCTGAGCAGGACCGGCTTGCCGCAGGCCAGGGCCTCCACCACGGCGATTCCGAAGTTCTCCTGGTGCGATGGCAGGCAGAACACATCGGCCGCGTGGAAGGCCCCCCATTTGAGGTCGCCCTGCAGCATCCCGGTCCAGGTGATACGCGCCGCGATGCCGAGCTCCACGGCGCGGCTCTTGAGCTGCCGCACCCGGTCCTCTTCGCCGGGGCCCGCCATCACCAGCTGCAGGTCTGGCGCATCGGCAGCGACACGGGCGAACGCATCGACCAGCAGGTCGCCGCCTTTCTTCTCGTGGATGCGTCCGAGATAGAGCAGCGCCCGTTTGCCCCGCAGCTCGGGAAAGCGGGCCAGGAAGGTTTCGGCCAGTGCCGCCGCGTCCGACGGCGGCTCGGAGGTGCCGTAGGAGCCGACCACTTCCCGGGCGCGGTAGAGCCAGAAGGATTGGCGGGCAAGAAGGCGTTCCTCCTCGCAGGTGAAGATCACGGCGGCCGCGTCGCGCAGCACGCGGTACTCGCCCCAGGGCCAGTACAGCCACTTCTTCAGGTGCTTGAGCGGATAGCGCCGCTTGAACCACGGATCGAGCATGCCGTGGGTGTAGACGAAATAGGGCGTGGTCGACGCATGCAGCGCGCGCCAGGCGGCGAAGCCGGTGTACTGCCACAGGCCGTTGACGATCACGGCGTCGTAGGCGGCGGCATGGTCGCGCAGCCAATCGACAGCCAGGGGGTTGTAGCGGTAGCTGGTGCGCGACGGCCCCAGTGCGTGAACCGGCGCCGGACAGTCGATCACGCAGGCCGACGACGGGTCGTCCAGGCACAGCAGTTCGCTGTCGTGGCCGAGTCCCACGAGCGCCTCATGGATGCGAAGCACGCCTTCTATCGGACCGCCGCCCCGGGGGTCGACCGAGGGGATCAGGTGGAGCAGTCTCACGTCGATGGCTTGCGAGAAGGGAAGAAATCGGTCGTCGGATGCCTGAAGACGAGCAGGCCGAAGGCCAGCGTGAGGCCCAGCAGGCCGTGCGCCGAAAGTTGGCCGATCGCCGGCCAGGTGAGCAACGCAAAGGACACGGTCAACCACATCAGGAGCGGATAGGGCGAACGCAGCCGGTAGGCCAGGCGCAGGCTCTGGCCGATGCAGACCACGATGACCACCACCTTGAGCGCCGTGAAGGCATAGCCGATCAGGCCGCCTTCCAGCAGGATCCGTCCGGCCTCGATTTCCGCGATCGTGAATGCCGGGCTTCCGGTGCGTACGTAGCCGGCCAGGTTGGAGCCCAGCCCGAGACCCTGGCCGAGCCAGGTGACGCTGTCGTAGACGTGGGATTCGCCGATGAAGTTCATCAGCAGCCGACCCTGGAAGTCCTCGGTGGCCGCGGCCTGCTCGAAGCGCTGGCTTGTGGTTTCGAGCGCGCCGCTGAACGCATAGAGCAGGACGGCAACGAGCATCAGGCCCAGCAAGACCGCCACCCCGGCGCGCGTGCGCGCCTTGCCTCGCGCCAGCCAGAGCCGGCCCAGGAAGTAGGCCAGCAGCATGGCGCCCGAGAAAACGACCGCGGCCCGCGAGCCGCTGACCACGCTGCCGGCCACGAAGCAGCCAAGGGCTGCCATCGCGAAAAGCGATTGCGCCTTCGTTCGCTTTCTCGCGCCGACGACGGCGAACACCAAGGGCGCCGCCATTGCCAGGAAAGTCGCGTAGCCGAGCGTGAAGCTGAAGGTGCCCGTGGTGCGGACAACGCCGGCGACCACCGTGAAGATGGCGCCTTCGTCTCCTTCCGTCTGCGCGTTGATGCGCGCCCCTGGCGGCGACAGGTACTGCAGCACCGCCAGGGGCGCCATCAGCACGAGGCACCACACGGCGACGAGCAACGCGGCCCGGTAGTCGGCCTCGTTCATCGACGAGGCTGCGGCGACCGCGAACCACGCATAGAGCAGCCAGAAGCGCAAGCCGATCAGCAGCACGGTCGGGGAGCTTTCTCCTCCGATGAGCTGCAGCAGGCCCCAGGCCACGACCAGGCAGGACCATGCGAGCAGCACCGCGGTGGCGACCGGTTGCCGACGGAAATGCCCCCGCGTCCACGCGGACATGATCAGATAGGCGACCAGCAGGTCGCGCGTCAGGATCAGCGGGAGCGTCGCGGACGACACGGCCCATTTGCGGATCGCGCCCTCGAGCACGACGATCAGCAGGACGGCGATGAAGACGTAGCCCGCCCGGCTCAGGGAAGCCCGGCGGACCTGGTCGAACGGCAAGGAGGCCGCAGCGCTGTTCATCGAACGAACTCCTCGAGCAGTTGGCCCGCCCGGTCTCGGTAGTTGGCCCACGAGAATGCCTGGCCGGAGCGCAGTGCCGCCGGCCGTGCGGCCCGCAGGAGTTCGGGATTCTCGATCAACCGGCGCACCGTGGCATGCAAGGAGTCTACGTCCGGTTCGACGATCCAGCCGCTGCCCGGATGGTTCTCGATCATGGCCTTGGCGCCGGTCTGGGTCGACACGATGGCCGGCGTACCGCAGGCCATCGCCTCGGCGACGACCATTCCGAACGAGTCCGAGCGGGAGGGGAGCAGGAGGCAGTCCGCCTGAGCCAGCACCGCATACAGCGCCTTCTGCGGCGCATTTGCGAGATGGCGGGCATTCGGCGTTGCCTCGACCGCGGCCAGCAATGCCGGGTCATCGACGCCGCCCATGAACTGCAATTCGTAGCGCAGGCCCTCGGCGTGGAGGCGGCCGAAGGCTTCGACGATCACGTCGACCGACTTGCGGTGGCACAGGGTGCCGGCAAAGACGAACCGGGGTGCGCCCCGGCTGGGTTGCCATGTCGGAATGTCCTGCGGAGGCTCGGCGCCGAGCAGCAAGGGACGCAGCTTGTCCGCCGCAACGCCGTTCGACACATAGCTTTCCGCCGCCAGCGGGGAGCAGGTGAGGATCAGGTCTGCCAGGCGGACCTCCTCATCCTTGCGGCGGTTGATCTCGGGCGTATAGGGGGTGTCGAAGCCGCCGAAGAGCTCCTTGGCCGCCTGATGGTGAAAGGCCGCGGCATCGAGCACGCAGCGCGCGCCGACCGACCTTGCCGCCTGGAAGGAGTGGTACGCCGCGTTCTCGTAGGCGACCACCACCTTGGGCCTGAGCTTGAGGATTTGCCGCGCTGCCCAGGCGTCGAACCAATGAAAGATGCGATGCGCGCCGTCGGAACCCGGGCCGCCCCAATGGATCGCCTGCGCGGCGCGCATGGCCAGCTGGAAGCGCGCCGGGTGGCGGCGCAAGGCGCGGGGAATGTCGACGGTGCGGACCTTCTGACGGTATCTTTCGGGCAGCCACCAGGGAGCCGGTTCGCCCTTCGCGGCCACGGGCACGCCCGACCAGAACGACTGCAGCAGCGATCGCTCGTAAAGGGCCAGGGCCAGCTGGTGCGAATGCTGCAGACCCGGATGGGTGACAAGCACCGGACTCATGATCGCAATCCAACGCCATGCATCGGTGGCTTGGCGACGGCCAGCGCCGTGTTTCGACGGGCTTGTGCCGTTTGTGTCGCCAGTTGCTGGAGCACCGCCTGGTGGGCCGACAGCCGATGCGGCTCGTACCAGTTCCTCGCTTCCTGTCCGACCCGGGCGGGATCGATGCCGGCGTCGTCAAGTGCCTCGAAACCGAACGCGAAGTTGCGCTTGGCCACGAGTCCGTCCCGGGTGCGGTCGGAGGGCGACAGCAGGATCGGGCAGAGGCCGTGCGCGCAATAGGCGGCGAAGACGCTGCTCTTCGCGACGTCTTCGGCCGGGTAGGCCAGCGCGCCATACCGGGCCTCGGCCATCCGGGCGCTCACCGCGTCGGCGGGCAGCTTGCCGTGGACCACGGCGCCGCTTGCCGCCAGGCGGGTCGACAGCGCGCTCTGGGGCGGGAATGCGGCGCCGATGTCCTGGATCTGTAGTCCCCTGCGCTCGGCATGGCGGAAAATTTCGCCGCCAGCCCATCGATAGACACTCGCCCGCACGCCGGGAGTGCCGAAGACGACGATCTCGTCCTTGCGCGGCGTCGCGATCGCATCCGGCTCGCCAACGGTCGAGAAGATCGGCAGCACCCGGTGCGGAACCTGCCTGGCCCGGCCGGCGAGCAGCCAGCGCGCCGAGTCTTCCCGGCTGGTGATCCAGAAATCCGCCATTGCCAGCAGGTCGCGCGCAACGAGCTTCTGGAGTCCGGTGAGCCAGAAGGCCGAACGCCACGGCGGGCCGACGGCGAACAGCTCATGAAAGACGATGCCGACGCTGTCGAAACGGGGCCGCATCTCGCGCACCGCGCGAACCAGCCACAGGGGCGCGCCGCGCTTTTGGTATCCGTAGCCACTGAGGTGCAGTAACAACAGACGCCCCCCGAAGCCGTCAATGCGGGTGGCCGGCGTCAGTTCGACCAGCGGGGCATCCAGCGCGCCGCTGACCAGTGAGGCGTAGTCCCTCACGCCGCCAAGGCCTGGCGGAACGATGGAAATGGAGGAAGAAGCGTTCATCCTTGAATCACGGCAAGGCAGCCGGATCAGGCCACCAGTGCTTCGCTGCAGAAGTCTTCGTAGGCGGTCGCGATGCCGTCGCGCAAGGCCACGTCCGGTTTCCAGCCGAGCTTGCGGATGCGCGAAATGTCCAGCAGCTTGCGCGGCGTGCCGTCGGGCTTGCTGGTGTCGTAGTGGATACGGCCCTGGTAGCCGACCACTTCGCTCACCATTTGCGCCAGTTCGGCGATCGACAGGTCCTCGCCGGTGCCGACGTTGATGTGGCTCGCCATGACGTCGGTGTGGGCCGCGTAGGTTTCGCGCGGCAGGTCCATCACGTGGACGCAGGCCCGTGCCATGTCGTCGACATACAGAAACTCCCGCTTCGGCGTGCCGGTGCCCCAGATCACGACGGTCGGCGCATCGCTGGCCTTCGCCTCGTGGAAGCGCCGGATCATCGCCGGCAGCACGTGGCTGTTTTCGGGATGGTAGTTGTCGCCCGGTCCGTAGAGGTTGGTCGGCATCACGCTGCGGAAATCGCAGCCGTACTGGCGGTTATAGCTCTCGCAGAGCTTGATGCCGGCGATCTTGGCGATCGCGTAGGGCTCGTTGGTCGGCTCCAGCTTGCCCGTGAGGAGGGCGTCCTCCGGCATCGGCTGCTGCGCGAGCCGCGGATAGATGCAGCTCGAGCCCAGGAACAGCAGCTTGGCGACGCCGGTGCGCCACGACTCGTGGATCAGGTTGGCCTCGACCATCAGGTTCGAATAGATGAATTCGGCCGGATAGCTGTTGTTGGCGTGGATGCCGCCCACTTTCGCGGCCGCGACGTAGACCTCCTGCGGCTTCTCTTCGGCAAAAAAGGCGCGCACCTGCGCCTGGTCCGTGAGGTCGAACTCGGCATGGCTCCTCGTGAGGATCGCGGCATAGCCCCGCTGCTCCAGGCAGCGCACGATGGCACTGCCGACCATGCCGCGGTGACCTGCGACGAAGATTCGCTTTTGCAATTCGTTCATTGACATATCGCCTGGGGTCGCCGTCGGAAATTCAGGCGAGCTTTCTTTTGTCGCCGGTGCCGGGCGACTCGACGTCGGCGAAGCGCACGATGTCGTCCTCGCCCAGGTAGCCGCCGGTCTGGACCTCGATCACCTCGAGTGTGGTCCTGCCGGCGTTCTCCAGCCGGTAGACCGCGCCCACGGGGATGTAGATCGACTCGTTCTCCTTCACCAGCACGTCTTTGTCGTCGCACACCACGCGCGCCGTCCCCTGGACCACCACCCAGTGCTCGGCGCGGTGGTGGTGCATCCGCAGGGCCAGGCGGGCGCCCGGCTTGACCGTCAGCCGCTTGACCGCGAAGCGCTCGCCGTCGTCGATGCTGTCGTAGGCGCCCCATGGCCGCGGAATGCGGCGGTGCCGGGTGGCCTGGCTGTGGCCGTGCGTGGTCAGCAGGGCGACCACGTCCTTGACCTGCTCCGCGCACTCCCGATGCACGACCAGCAGGGCGTCGGGCGTGTCGACCACCAGGAGGTCCTTGGTTCCCAGCGCGACGACGGGGCGGCTGGGCGCATGGATGAAGGTGTTGGTCGCACTCATGGCGAAGCCCTGGCCGCTGATGCGGTTGCCGTTGGCATCGGTGTCGTGGAGGTCGGCGACCGCATTCCAGCTTCCGACGTCGCTCCATCGGCCCTGGAACGGGATCACCGCCACGCGGTCGCACTTCTCGAGCACCGCATAGTCGATGCTCTGGCTGCGGCAGCGTCCGAAGGCCGCGGGGTCCATTCGCAGGAAGTCGCCGTCGGTCTCGACGGCGGCGGTGGCCAGCTGGCAGCTCTCGAGAATGTCCGGTGCATGCGCTTGCAGTGCCGCGATCAGGACCTTGGCCTGAACCAGCAGGATGCCGGCGTTCCAGAGATTGCCCCCTTCCAGCAGCAGCCGTTCGGCGCGTTCGGCCGGCGGCTTCTCGATGAAGGCCGCTACCGCGCGGCCCGCGTCCTCGGCCAGCGCGCCGTCGAGCTTGTCACCCTGGCGGATGTAGCCATAGGCGGTGCTGGGGAAGGACGGCTCGACGCCGAAGGTCACCAGGTAGCCGGCCATGGCGGCCGGGACGCCCTGCAGGATCGTTGCGACGAAGCGGTCCGGCTCGGGGATGTAGTGATCGGCGGGTGCGAACAGCAGCAACCGATCCGGGTCGGCCAGCAAGGCCACCGCGGCCATGGCGGCAGCGGTATTGCGCGCCACCGGCTCGAGCAACTGCTTGCCGCTGACCTGCGCCGCGTCGATCGCTTCCTGCACCAGGAAGCGATGCTCCTCCGCGGCCACGCAGGTCACCTCCGGATTGAGCTGGCGCAAGCGTTCGAGCGTCAGCAGCAGCAGGCTCTTGTTGTCGACCAGCGGCGCGAACTGCTTGGGCAGCGTCTTGCGCGAGAGCGGCCACAACCGGGTGCCGCTGCCTCCGCACAGGACCACCGGCTGGATCCGGCTCATCGCGACCCCTCGCCGGTGATGACGGCCCGAACCGTCCTCAGCAGGATCTTGATGTCGAGCCACAACGACCAGTTGCTGACGTATTCGACGTCGAGCTCGACGCGGCGGGCGTAGGACAGCCGGTTGCGGCCGCTGACCTGCCACAGGCCGGTGATGCCGGGGCGCATCGCACAGTAGTGTTCCCAGCCCTTGCCGTAGAGGCTGCGCTGGCGCTCCATGCAGGGGCGGGGGCCGACCAGGCTCATGTCGCCCTTGAGGACATTCCAGAATTGCGGCAGTTCGTCCAGGCTCAGCTTGCGGATGAAGTGGCCGGTCGGAGTGATGCGCGGATCCTTCTCCAGCTTCTGGAAGGTGTCCCATTCGGTGCGGGCCATGTCGCTGCGGCTCAGGAACTCGTCCAGCACGTCATCCGAATTGCGGACCATCGATCGGAACTTGTAGAAGCGAAAGCGCTGGCCGCGCTCGCCGAGCCGGTTCTGCCAATAATGCACCGGGCGCCCCATGCTGATCAGCACGCCCAGTGCGACCAGCAGGTAGAGCGGCCCGAAGACGGCAAAGAAGAACAAGGCGCCGAAAATGTCGAGGCTGCGCTTGACGATGCGCTCGAGCAGCGAGAGTCGGCGCGGCCTGGCCTGAACGGGGGGCGCAGAGGGACCGCTGCCGTCCGGGGTGAAGCGTCGGACCACGTTGCCGCTGGCGGTCGAATCGGAACGAAACATCTGATATTCCCCTGTATCGGGTGCTGCCTCAAACTGGAGCGTGGCAGTGTAACGCTTTACTACTATCGGCAAGAATTTGAACATATGTCGCAGCCGCTGTCGTGTCAACAAAAGCCGTACATCGTCCGCCAAACGGCGTAGGCTGCCTCCTCTGTGAGAACCCTCGGAAAAGGGTAATGGTGCAGCGCAACATCGCGTGTAAGAGTGTAGTCCTTTGGTATGACAAAATGTTAATGCAAACTGGCATCGAGCTGTTGTTTGTGCACGCCGTTCGAGATTTTGAGAATTAGTACCTATGGATTCGTTTGTGAGCAAGCACTCGGAATGGGCGATGGGCGCATTTCGTCCATGAACGGGTCGGCCGTCGAACGGTGGATCGGCCAGGACGAACGCGCCGCCGGCAACGCAGGCCGCAGCGGTCGGCGGGACCCGAAAACGAAAAAGGGAGGCCGCAGCCTCCCTTGAAGGGTGAAGCGGAGGGAGGCTGGCCGCCTCCCCCTGGCTTCAGTGCGGCGCGTTGGTGCCGCGCGCTGCATCCTCGAAGGGCAGCGTCATCGATCCCAGGTCGCGGCGGGTTTCCACCAGCACCAGCGGACCTTCGTCGATCACGATCGCCGGCGGGCGTTCGCGTGGCACGTGCCGGGGCTTGGGTTCGGCATCGATGGCCGCGCGAACCGCTGCCACGCGCTCGGCATCCGAGTTGACCCAGTGCAGGCCCGAGCCTTCCGCGACCTGGGCCAGTTCGTCGAGCGGCAGTTGGAAGGGCTGGACCTTCGGCAGTGCGCGCGAGGACGGGGCCTTGGCCTCGACCACGATCGGCGCTGCCGGCGCCACGGCGGGGCGCTCGGCGCGCACCGGCGCCGGCGGCAGGGCCGAGCGGACGACGTCTTCCTCGACGTCGACCGCTGCCGCGGCAGCTGCCGGCATCGCTTCGCTGGCCTCTTCGCGCGGACCGCGCTCGCGGCGATCACGACCGTAGCGGTCGCGCGACCGGCCGCGGCGCTCTTCGCCTTCGCGGCGCGGCGCGGTCTCGCCCTGGTCGTCGCCCGCGGCGAACTCCGTGGCACCGGCCTCGGCGGGCGAGGATTCCGCCGCGCCCGCTGCTTCCGGCGTGCGTGCCGGCCCGTCGTTGCGCCGTTCGCGGCGGCCGTCGCCGCGTTCGCCACGAGGCGGGCGGTCCTCGCCGCGACCACTGCGTGCGACGCGCTCGTTCGAAGCACCTTCCGGAGTGGCCTCGCCCTGGACTTCGCGGGACATGTCGCCATTGCGTTCGCGGGCGCCATCGCCGCCGCGATCGCCGCGTTCACGGCGCTCGCCGCGTCCGCGCGGTGCGCGTTCCGAGGGGCCGGCCGCTTCGCCGCCTTCGCCGGCGTTCGGCGCGAGTGCCTGGGCATCGAGCTGGATGTCGGTGGCTTCGGCCGGCAATTGGCGCGCCTCGCCATCGCGGCGCTCGCCGCGCCCGCGACGCTCGCCGTCGCGCGGCGCACGGGTCTCGCGCGGCTCGCGCTGATCCCGGAGCTGGCTGTCGGTGCGGGCCTCGCCGCGGGCTTCGCGCCCTTCGCGGCGTTCTCCGTCGCGGCGCTCTCCCGAGCGACCACCTCGGCGTTCGCCACTGCGCGTTTCGCCGTCACGAGCACCTCGGCCTTCGCCACGGCCGCCACGGCGCTGCTCGCCGTCACGTGCCGTGCGCGCACCCTCGCCGTCGCGCTCGCGCCCACCGCGGCCATCGCGGCGCGGCTTCGGTGCTTCCACCGGGATCGTCGCCGGGGCCGGAGCCGGTGCCGGTGCCGCCGGGGCACCCCCGAAGAGGCTCTTGATCCAGCCGAACAGGCCGGATTCGGCCGATTTGGCGGGCACCGCCACCGGTGCGGGCGCTGCGACCGGCGCGCGCGCCGCTGCCACCGGCCGCACCGCTTCGGGCTTCGGCACCGCGATCGGCGCCGGCGCATCGGGCAGCACGCCCTTGATCACCGGCGTCTGCTTGTTGGTCGGCTCCTGCGAGCGGCGCGTGACCGAGGTCGGATCCTCGATCTCGTCGGCCATCTTGTAGCTGGCCTCGATGTGGTCGAGGCGCGGATCGTCGTGCTTGAGCCGCTCGAGCTTGTAGTTGGGCGTCTCGAGCGTCTTGTTGGGCACCATCAGCACGGTGACGCGCTGCTTGAGCTCGATCTTGGCGATCTCGGGGCGCTTTTCGTTCAGCAGGAACGACGCCACCTCGACCGGCACCTGGACATGCACGGCGGCCGTGTTGTCCTTCATCGACTCTTCCTGAATGATGCGCAGGATCTGCAGCGCGCTCGATTCGGTGTCGCGGATGTGGCCCGAGCCACCGCAACGCGGGCAGGGGATCGACGAGCCTTCGCTGAGTGCCGGCTTCAGGCGCTGGCGGCTCATTTCCATCAGGCCGAACTTGCTGATCGAGCCGAACTGGACGCGTGCGCGGTCTTGCCGCAGCGCATCGCGCAGGCGGCTTTCGACTTCGCGGCGGTTCTTCGACTCGTCCATGTCGATGAAGTCGATCACGATCAGGCCGCCGAGGTCGCGCAGGCGCATCTGGCGCGCCACCTCGTCGGCGGCTTCCAGGTTGGTGCGGGTCGCGGTTTCCTCGATGTCGCCGCCCTTGATGGCGCGGGCCGAGTTGACGTCGACCGAGACCAGCGCCTCGGTGTGGTCGATCACGATCGCGCCGCCGCTGGGCAGCTGCACCGTGCGGGCGTAGGCCGATTCGATCTGGTGCTCGATCTGGAAGCGGCTGAACAGCGCCGCGTCGTCGCGGTAGCGCTTCACGCGGGCCGCATGCTCGGGCATCACGTGCGCCATGAACTGCTGCGCCTGGTCGTAGATGTCGTCGGTGTCGATCAGGATGTCGCCGATGTCGTGATTGAAATAATCACGGATCGCGCGGATCACGAGCGAGGATTCCTGGTAGATCAGGAACGCGCCCTTGGCGCCCTTGGCGGCGCCGTCGATGGCGGTCCAGAGCTTGAGCAGGTAGTTCAGGTCCCACTGGAGCTCGGGCGCCGAGCGGCCGATGCCGGCGGTGCGGGCGATGATGCTGGCGCCCTTCGGGTACTCCAGCTGGTCCATCGCCTCCTTGAGCTCGGCCCGGTCGTCGCCCTCGATGCGCCGGCTGACGCCGCCGCCGCGGGGGTTGTTCGGCATCAGCACGACATAGCGGCCGGCCAGCGAGATGAAGGTGGTGAGGGCAGCGCCCTTGTTGCCGCGTTCTTCCTTCTCGACCTGAACGACCAGTTCCTGGCCTTCGCGGATCGCGTCCTGGATCCGGGCCTGGCTGGCCGAGACGCCTTCGGCGAAGTACTGCTTGGAGATTTCCTTGAACGGCAGGAAGCCGTGGCGGTCTTCGCCGTAGTCGACGAAGCAGGCTTCCAGCGAGGGCTCGACGCGGGTGACGACGGCCTTGTAGATGTTGCCCTTGCGCTGTTCGCGCCCTTCGATCTCGATTTCGTAGTCGAGGAGCTTCTGCCCGTCGACGATGGCCAGGCGGCGCTCTTCAGGCTGCGTGGCGTTGATCAGCATCCGTTTCATGATGCGTTGTCCTTATGTCTGTTCGTATCGCTCTTACCGGTCCATGACGGACCTAACGATGCACGGACGACGCTCGCGAAACGAAGGAATTGCCGCTGTACCCAGGCTGCTGGGGCCGCCGCGCGGACGCGGACAACCACATCGAGAGTCAACTCGATGTCAGACGGGGTGGGGGCGCGTGGATGAGCGCGAGCCGCATGTGGGGTCGATTTGCTATCATTTTGATAGCAACTGGCGCGGGGGTGGCGCGCGCTGGCGGAGATTCAATGGCTGACGCTGCCGGCTTTTGCCAGCGCAGGATCAGTTGAATCAGCAGCATCAACACAAGGGACTCGCTTCGATCCGCCGGCAGATTGGAGCCTGCCGGCTGGGGTATTCCGTATCGGTGTTTCGTGGGCGTCGGCTTGACTCGGCTGCAGGGCCCGCCGCCTGGCGCTCTTGCGCGTGGCCTGCGGACGCTGCCTCAAAGCGGCATCGACCTCACAGCGCTTCCTGCAGTGCTCTAAACTTCTGATTAATCAAGCACTTACAAGACCGCGCTGGTGAAAAACATTATAGGTGCGAAGCCGGTCCCCGCGGCGGCAGAAGTTCGCTTTCTGACGGTCGACGAGGATTCCGCCGGCCAAAGGCTGGACAACTACCTGTTCCGCCATCTCAAGGGCGTGCCCAAGACCCACGTCTACCGGATCATCCGTTCCGGCGAGGTGCGCATCAACAAGGGACGTGCCCAGGCCGAGTCGCGGCTGGCCGTGGGCGACGTGCTGCGGCTGCCGCCGGTTCGGGTTGCGGCCCGCTCGGAGGAGGGCGCCGCGCCGGCGGCACCGGCGCGCGAGTTCCCGCTGCTGCTCGAGGACGACGCGCTGCTGGCGATCGACAAGCCGGCCGGTGTCGCGGTGCACGGCGGCAGCGGCGTGAGCTTCGGCGTCATCGAGCAGCTGCGCCGGGCGCGGCCCGCGGCGCGCTTCCTCGAACTGGTGCACCGGCTCGACCGCGAGACCTCGGGCATTCTGCTGGTCGCCAAGAAGCGCAGCGCCCTGACCGCGTTGCAGGACCAGTTCCGCGAGCGCGAGACCGGCAAGACCTACCTGGCGCTGGTCGAGGGCGCCTGGCCCGGCAACAAGAAGGTGCTCGACGCGCCGCTGGCCAAGTATCTGCTGCCGGCGCCTGCGGGCGCGGCCGAAGGGGAACGGCGGGTCCGCGTCGTCGCCAAGGATCATCCGGACGCGATGCGGGCCGTCACGCTGGTCAAGGTGCTGGCCCGTTTTTCGCTTCCCGGCGATGGCGCCGAGTTCTCCCTGCTGGCGGTGACCATCAAGACCGGCCGCACCCACCAGATCCGCGTCCATCTCGCCTCGGCCGGGCATCCGATCGCCGGCGACGACAAATATGGCGTCTTCGAGCGCAATCGGGCCTTGCAGAAGCTGGGTCTCAAGCGCATGTTCCTTCATGCGTGGCGGCTCCAGTTCACCCATCCTGCGAGCGCCGAGCGTGTCGCGCTGCAAGCCGACCTGCCGCCTGAACTGCACGCGCTGATGCCTCCCGCTGCGCTCGATGTACTCGCCACCCATCCCTTCGTTCAAGCCCATGACTGACATCCGCCCCCGCCGCTTCGACCTGCTCGCCTTCGATTGGGACGGCACGCTCTACGACTCCACGCGCCTGATCGCGCGCTGCATTCAGGCGGCCGTGGTCGACGTCGGAGGCGCCAGACCGAGCGAAAGCGATGCTGCCTGGGTGATCGGGCTCGGACTCGCCGAGGCCTTGGCTCGCGCGGCGCCGGATGTGCCGAAGGAGAAGTACCCCGAGCTCGGCGCCCGCTATCGCTTTCACTTCCTGCAGCACCAGGACGACCTGGTGCTGTTCGATGGCGTGCTGCCGATGCTCGATGCCCTGCGGGCGCGCGGCCACAGGCTGGCGGTGGCCACCGGCAAGTCGCGCCGCGGCCTGAACGAGGCGCTGGCCACGGCGTCGCTGCGCGATCGCTTCGACGCTTCGCGCACGGCCGACGAGACCTTCGGCAAGCCGCATCCGCGCATGCTGCTCGAACTGATGGAGGAACTCGAGGTGCCGGCCGAGCGGACGCTCATGATCGGCGACACCACCCACGACCTGCAGCTGGCCCTCAATGCCGGTTGCGCCAGCGTCGGCGTCAGCTATGGCGCCCACGAGGCGGGGAGCTTCGATGCGCTGGCGCCGCTGCACGTGGCGCATTCGGTGGCCGGGCTCTCGCAATGGCTGGTCGACAACGCCTGAACCTGCAATGAGCGAGTCGATTCCCCTCTGCAACTCGGCCGACCTGGTCGAGGGCGGTCGCGCGGTGCCTTTCGATGTGGCGCATGGCGGCGAGACCTGCCGGGCCTTCGCGGTGCGTTTCGAAGGCGCGCCGCACGCCTACCTGAACCGCTGCAGCCACGTGGCGATGGAAATGGACTTCCAGCCCGACCGCTTCTTCGACGACAGCGGCCAGTGGCTGCTGTGCGCGACGCACGGCGCTGTTTACAGGCCCGACACCGGCGAATGCGCCGGCGGGCCCTGCCGCGGGGGGCTCGTGAAGATCGCGTTGAGCGAGCGGGACGGCGTGGTGCACTGGCATACTGCCTGGAACCTTCAAGCTCTGGCCTTCTGAAATGACCGATTCCAACCGCACGGAACCCGAGGGTTTCGAGCCTATCGAGCGCACGGCGCCCACATTGACCGCAGACGGTACGAGAAACATGGCGAAGAACGATGCGGCGCATGCCGCCGGCTGGGAACGTGCGACGCTCGAGAAGCTGGCTTTTGCCGCCGTCCGCGAACAGCGCGCCACGCGGCGCTGGAAGACCTTCGTCCGGCTGAGCTGGCTCGCCTTCTTCATCTTCCTGGTCTGGCTCGCCTTGTCGCGCGGCACGCCGGCCTCCGCCAAGGCCTCGCCGCACACGGCGGTGGTCGAGATCAAGGGCGAGATCGCCGCCGGCGCCGATGCCAGCGCCGAGTTCGTGGTCGCGGCGATGAAGTCGGCCTTCGAGGACGACGGCGCCAAGGGCATCGTGCTGCTGATCAATTCACCGGGCGGCAGCCCGGTGCAGGCCGGCATCATCAATGACGAGATCAAGCGGATGCGCGCCAAGTACGACAAGCCCATCTACGCGGTGGTCGAGGAGACCTGCGCGTCCGCGGCCTACTACATCGCCGCCGCGACCGACAAGATCTTCGTCGACAAGGCCAGCATCGTGGGCAGCATCGGCGTGCTGATGGACGGTTTCGGCTTCACCGGGCTCATGGACAAGGTGGGCGTGGAGCGCCGGCTGCTCACGGCCGGGGACAACAAGGGCTTCATGGACCCCTTCAGCCCGATGAACGACGCCCAGAAGGCGCACGCCCAGCAAATGCTCGACCAGATCCACGGCCAGTTCATCGAGGTGGTCAAGAACGGCCGCGGCGATCGGCTCAAGACCGGCACCCCGGGGCTCTTCAGCGGCCTGTTCTGGAGCGGCCAGCAGTCGATCGAACTCGGCCTGGCCGACCAGCTCGGCAATGTCGATTTCGTCGCCCGCGAGGTCATCAAGGCCGAGGAAGTGATCGACTACACACGGCGCGAAAACGTGGCCGAGAAGCTGGCCAAGAAGTTCGGCGCCGCGCTCGGGGATGCCTCGGTGCGGGCGCTGCGCGCCGTGCCGGCGCTGCACTGAGCCCTCACGCTCGTCACTTCGTGTACGCGCTGCCCCCGGAGGGGGCGCGTTCCGCCGTGACCAGGCTCACGCCGGATCGGCGTAGCGCGCCGACGCCGCCAGCGCTGCGGCGAAGGCCACCACCACATACAGCGCGTGGGTCAGCGAGCTGGCCTGGGCCAGGAAGCCGATCACCGGCGGGCCGGCCATGAAGCCGAGATAGGCCAGCGCCGAGACCGCCGCGATGCCGCGTGCCGGCGCCATGCCCGGAACGCGCGCCGAGGCTGCGAACAGGATCGGCACCACGTTGGCGAACCCGACGCCGACGCCGGCGAATCCAATCAGCGCCAGCCATGGCCGGTCGGTCAGCAGCACCATGGCCATCGATCCCGCCGCCAGCAGCGCGCTGCCGCGCAGCAGCACGGCCGGCGTGAAGCGGGCGCGCATCGCATCGCCGCCGAAGCGGGCCAGCGCCATCGCGGCCGAGAAGCTCGCATAGGCCAGTGCGGCCTGCTGCTGGGGGCTGCCCAGTTCCTGCTGCAGGTAGAGCACGCTCCAGTCGTAGATCGCGCCTTCGGCAACCAGGCCGAGCGCCGCCAGCACGCCCAGCAGCGCCAGGGTGCCGCGCGGCAACCGGAAGCCGTGGTCTGCGCCGGAAGAAGCCGTGGCTTCCCTGGGCAGCATTGAGCGTGCGGCCGCGGCAATGGTCAGTGCCATGGCCGCGGCGACGAGGACAAGGTGGAACTGCGGCCGCAGGCCCGCCGCAAGCGCGGCACCGCCGGTCAGGGCGCCGACCATGCCGCCGAGGCTGAACATGCCGTGCATGCCGCTCATCAGCGGCTGGCCGTCTCGAAGCTCGAGTTGCGCCGCTTCGGTGTTGATCGCTACGTCGAACACGCTGGTGGCGATGCCGAACACGGCCAGCAGCCCCAGCAGTGCCGGATAGGCCGGCATCGCCAGCAGCCCGGCGAGCAGCAGAGCGTAGGTGACACCGCAAATGGCGGCGGTGCGGCGGGCGCCGTGGCGGCCGATCCAGCGGCTGGCCTGGGTCAGCCCCAGCAGGGCGCCGACGCCTGCGGCCAGCATCGCGAGGCCGAGTTCGGCCTCGTCGACGCCGTAGTGGGCCTTGATGGTCGGGATGTGCACGCCCCAGGTCGCGAACACGAAGCCCGAGCAAAAGAACTGCGCGCGCGCGGCCCAGCGCATGCGGTTCGAGATCTCCATGTGCAAGAGGCGGTCAGCGGCCGATCGCGAACACCGCCGGCGTGCGCTCGTCGGCCGGCAGCGGCCTGCCACGCCAGCTCTTCACGGTGTCGCTGCGCACGTTGCAGGACGCCAGCGTAAGCCCGCGCGCCACGGCCAGCCGGGTGTTGTGCTGCAGTGTCTGCGTCAGCGCCTGCAGCAGGGCGGCATTGCGGTAAGGCGTTTCGATGAAGAGCTGCGTCTGGCCGGTCCGCAGGGCGAGCGCCTCCAGTTCGCGGATGCGTTGATTGCGCGCATCCGCCTCCTGCGGCAGGTAGCCGACGAAAGCGAAGTTCTGGCCGTTGAGCCCGCTGGCCGCCAGGCCAAGCAGCAGCGACACCGGTCCGGTCAAGGGGACCACGGTGATGCCGAGCTCGTGGGCGGCCCGCACGACCGAGGAGCCGGGATCGGCCACCGCGGGCATCCCGGCCTCGCTGAGCAGTCCGATGTCGTGTCCGGCCAGCGCGGGGGCCAGCAGCGGCCGTGCATCGAACTGCCCCGCATGATCGCCCTTCTTGTGGATTTCGCGCGGTAACTCCTGGATTTGCTGCGCCTGCATTGGCGCCGCCAGCGGCGTGGTGGCGTCGATGCGCTTGAGGTAGGCGCGGGCGGACTTGGCGTTCTCGCAGATCCAGTGCGTGATGCCGGCGGCGGTCGCCAGCGTGCCGCGGGGCAGCGCGTCGTCCAGCGGCGCCTGCTCCTCGCAGCCGAAATCCAGCGGCGCGGGGACGAGGTAGAGCCTTCCGAGGGGTAGGGCGCTCATAGGAGGTCGACGCCAGCGGAGCGCAGCATGCGGGCGGTGCGGATCAGCGGCAGCCCGACGAGGGCGGTGGGATCGTCGCTGTCGATCGACTCGAGCAGGGCAATGCCCAGGCCCTCGCTCTTGGCGCTGCCGGCGCAGTCATAGGGTTGCTCGGCGCGCAGGTATTTCTCGATCGCGGCATCGTCGAGCTGCCTGAACACCACGCGCACCGGTGCCAGGTCGTGCGCCTCGAAGCCGGTCGCCTGGCAGACCACGGCGACCGCGGTCTGGAAAACCAGGGTCTGGCCGCGCATCCGCCGCAGCTGCGCCGTGGCACGGGCATGGTCGCCGGGCTTTCCGAGCGGCTCGCCGGCCAGGTCCGCGACCTGGTCCGAGCCGATCACGACGGCCTGCGGAAAACGGCGGGCCACTTCGCGCGCCTTCTCGAGTGCCAGCCGCTCGGCCAGGGCGCGCGGCGCCTCGTGCGCCAGCGGGGTTTCGTCGACGTCCGGCGCCTGGACGTCGAAGGGCAGGTGCAGGCGGGTCAGCAGTTCGCGGCGGTAGCGGGAAGTCGAGGCAAGGATCAGGGGGCGTTGCATGGGCGTGATTGTGCGCGAGCGGTTTAGACTGGCGTGGATGACCAAAGAATTTGTCCCCGGCCGGCTCGACGTGAACGGCTTCGCCGCCGCGGCAGCGACCCTTTCCGCAAGCGACCCGCTGTCGGGCTTCGAGCGCCTGAGCGCCGAACTGGCGGCCCCGGCCGCCGATGCGACGGTTCAGTGGCAGGCAACCGGCCAGTCGCGCAGCGGTGCCGACGGCAGGCCAGTGTCCTGGCTGCACCTCGAAGCGCAGGCCAACGCGCCCTTGATCTGCCAGCGTTGTCTTTCGCCGGTCGAGATCGAATTGAAGGTCGACCGCTGGTTCCGCTTTGCGCCGGACGAAGACACCGCGGCCGCCGAGGACGAGGAGTCCGAGGAGGACGTGCTGGTCGCCAGCCGTGATTTCGACCTGCATGTGTTGATCGAAGACGAGCTGCTGATGGAGATCCCGGTCACGCCGCGGCACGAGGTCTGTCCGGAGCCGACCCGGCTGTCGGCCGTGGACCCCGACTTCGAGGGCGCCGAAGCGGCCCGCCCCAATCCCTTCGCCGTGCTGGGCGCCCTGCGCTCCGGCAAGTCCGGGAAGCCCTGAGGGGCTCGAGAACGTTGCGCGAGCGCGGCACTGGTCACGGCAATGCGGATGGGCTATAATCATGGGCTTCGCGCGCGCCGTTGGGCATGTGATTCATGCAGATTTCGTATCCGCATTCCTATTCGTAGGCCGCCCCGCACGCACACCGCCAACTCACACCCATATTTCCAGGAGCCAGCATGGCCGTCCAGCAAAACAAGAAGTCGCCGTCGAAGCGCGGCATGCACCGTTCGCACAATGCGCTGGGCGTGCCCGGCATCGCCGTCGAGCCGACCACCGGTGAAACCCATCTGCGCCACCACATCAGCCCGAACGGCTTCTATCGTGGCCGCAAGGTTCTCAAGACCAAGTCCGAAGCCTGAGCTCCGTTCCAAGGCCAAGGCCCGAAGCTACTCTATGTGTAGCGTCGGGCCTTTGTTTTGATGGCCGCACCTTCAGCCTCCGTTCCAGTGCCTGCCGTGATCACGCTCGCCGTTGATTGCATGGGTGGCGATCACGGGCCGCGCGTCACGCTTGCGGCCTGCAAGTCCTTTCTCGAGCGGCACGCCGAAGCCTCGCTGCTGCTGGTCGGTGCGCCGGCTGCACTGGCGAGCTTCTCGCACCCTCGCGCCACGATCGTCGGCGCCAGCGAGGTGGTCGGCATGGACGACCCGATCGAGGTCGCGCTGCGCAAGAAAAAAGACTCGTCGATGCGGGTCGCCATCCAGCAGGTCAAGGACGGTGCGGCGCAGGCTGCCATTTCTGCGGGTAACACCGGCGCATTGATGGCGATCGCACGCTATCTCCTGAAAACGCTCGACGGCATCGACCGCCCCGCCATCGCCCCCCAGCTGCCCAACAGCAAGGGCGGCGCCACCACCGTGCTGGACCTGGGCGCCAATGTCGATTGCGACGCCGAGGACCTGCTTCAGTTCGCGGTGCTCGGGTCGGCGCTGGTTTCCGCCTTGACCGGCAACGAGTCGCCCAGCGTCGGCTTGTTGAATGTCGGCGAAGAGGCCATCAAAGGCAGCGAAACCATCAAGAAGGCGAGTCAGCTGCTGCGAAAAGCGGCCAGTTCGCAGGATCTCAATTTCTACGGGAATGTCGAGGGCAACGATATCTTCAAGGGCACGACCGACATCGTCGTCTGTGACGGCTTCGTCGGCAACGTGACGCTGAAGGCCACCGAAGGCGTTGCGTCGATGATCGTCGACTTCCTGAGGATCGAGTACTCGAATGGCATTTTCAGTAAATTTGCGGCGATCGTTTCCTATCCGGTTCTAAAAGCGCTTAAAAAGCGTCTTGATCATCGGCGCTACAACGGCGCGGCCTTGCTCGGCCTGCGCGGGCTGGTGTTCAAGAGCCACGGTTCGGCGGACGAGGTGGCTTTCGGCCATGCGCTGGATCGCGCTTATGATGCCGCTCGCAACAACCTGCTCGACCGCGTTCGGGCCCGCATCGCCCACGCCGCGCCATTGCTGGCGCGGCAAGACCCGGCGGTGCCGGCCGACGCGCCGGCGCTCCACGTCTGATGACCCTTTTTTCCCGCATCACAGGCACCGGCAGCTTCCTGCCGCCCCGCCGCGTGACCAATGACGACCTGGCTCAGGAACTCGCCGCCCGCGGCATCGAGACTTCCGATCAGTGGATCATCGAGCGCACCGGCATCCGGGCGCGCCATTTCGCCGCCCCCGAAGTCACCAGCAGCGACCTCGCGCTGGAGGCCTCCAGGCATGCGCTCGAGGCCGCCGGCCGCAGCGCCGGCGACCTCGACCTGATCATCGTCGCGACCTCGACGCCCGACATGGTGTTCCCGTCGTCGGCGGCGATCCTCCAGAACAAGCTGGGCGTCGCAGGCTGCGCGGCCTTCGATGTCCAGGCGGTCTGCAGTGGCTTCGTCTACGCCCTGACGGTGGCCGACGCGATGATCCGCACCGGTTCGGCGAGGTGCGCGCTGGTCGTCGGTGCCGAGGTGTTCTCCCGGATCCTGGATTTCAATGACCGCACGACCTGCGTGCTGTTCGGCGACGGCGCCGGTGCGGTGGTCCTGGAGGCCAGCAGCGAGCCCGGCATCCTGGCGAGCGACCTGCATGCCGACGGCAAGCATGTCGGCATCCTGTGCGTGCCCGGCCACGTCTCGGGCGGCGAGGTGCTGGGCAAGCCGCTGCTGCATATGGATGGCCAGGCCGTCTTCAAGCTGGCAGTCCGGGTGCTCGAGGAAGCCGCACGTGCCACGCTGGCCAAGGCCGGCAAGACCGAGGCCGACATCGACTGGCTGATTCCGCACCAGGCCAATATCCGCATCATGGAAGGCACGGCCAAGAAGCTCAAGCTGCCGCGCGACAAGTTGATCGTCACTGTCGACGAGCACGGCAACACCTCGGCGGCTTCGATTCCGCTCGCGCTGGACGAAGCGGTCCGTTCGGGCAAGGTGAAGAAGGGCGACACGCTGATGCTCGAAGGCGTCGGCGGCGGCTTCACCTGGGGCGCGGTGCTGTTGAACTATTGATACAGCGCGCTGCCCGCAGCGGGCGGCGTCTTGGAGACACAAGCTCATGAAGTCTTTCGCTTTTGTATTTCCGGGCCAGGGTTCGCAGGCCGTCGGCATGCTCGACGCCTGGGGCGATCACCCGGCCGTGGCCGAAACGCTGCGCGAGGCCTCGGACGCGCTCGATGAAGACATCGCGCGCCTGATCCGCGAAGGCCCCAAGGAAGCCCTGGCCCTGACCACCAACACCCAGCCCGTGATGCTGGTCGCTGCGATCGCCGCCTGGCGTGCCTGGCGGGCCGAAGGCGGCGCCGAGCCGTCGGTGGTGGCCGGCCATTCGCTGGGCGAATACTCGGCCCTCGTGGCTTCGGGCGTCCTGACCCTGGCGCAGGCTGCGCCCCTGGTGCGCTTTCGCGCCCAGGCGATGCAGCAGGCCGTGCCGGTGGGCGTCGGCGCGATGGCCGCCGTGCTCGGCATGGAGGCCGCCAAGGTGCAGGCCGGCTGCGCCGAGGTCACGGCCTCGTTCGGCCCCGGCAGCGCCGAAGTGGTGGAGGCGGTGAATTTCAACGACCCGATGCAGACCGTGATCGCGGGCAGCAAGGCGGCGGTCGACAAGGCCTGCGAGGTCCTGAAGGCCAACGGCGCCAAGCGCGCGCTGCCGCTGCCGGTTTCGGCGCCCTTCCATTCGAGCCTGATGAAGCCGGCGGCCGAGGCATTGCGCGAGCGGCTGGCATCGGTTCAGCTGGCGGTGCCCCGGATTCCGGTCGTCAACAACATCGATGTCGCGATCGAGACCGACCCGGAGCGCATCCGCGCGGCCCTGGTGCGCCAGGCGGCGGGGCCGGTGCGCTGGGTCGAAACGGTGCAGGCCCTCGAGGCCCGCGGGGTCGAGGCGATCGTCGAATGCGGCCCCGGCAAGGTGCTGGCCGGCATGGCCAAGCGGATCGCGCCGGCACTGGCTGCGGCCGCGGTCTACGATCCGGCGACGCTCGCCGAAACCAGGCAATTGCTAGGCGCCTGAGCGCCGGCCCAGAGGTTCTGTTCATGAGTACTGTCAAATTCGAAGGCCAGGTTGCCCTGGTCACCGGCGCGACCCGCGGCATCGGCGCCGCCATCGCGCTCGAGCTGGCCCAGCGCGGACTCAAGGTCATCGGCACCGGCACCACCGAAGAGGGTGCCGCCAAGATCACGGCCGCACTCGCCGCCTTCGATGGCCGAGGCTGCGTGCTGGACGTCAACGACGGCGCCGCCGTCGAGGCCCTGATCGACGAGATCGTCAAGGTGTACGGCGCGCTCCACGTGCTGGTCAACAACGCCGGCATCACGCGCGACATGCTCGCCATGCGGCTCAAGGACGCCGACTGGGACGCCGTCATCGACACCAACCTGAAGGCGGTGTTCCGCCTGTCGCGCGCCGTGATCCGGCCGATGATGAAGCAGCGCTACGGGCGCATCATCAGCATCACCAGCGTGGTCGGCGCCTCCGGCAATGCCGGCCAGGCCAACTACGCGGCCGCCAAGGCCGGCGTGGCGGGCATGACGCGGGCGCTGGCGCGCGAGCTCGGCAGTCGCAACATCACGGTCAACTGCGTCGCGCCGGGCTTCATCGAGACCGACATGACGGCCAGCCTGCCCGAGGCCCAGCAGCAGGCGCTGCTGGCTCAGATTCCCCTCGGCCATCTCGGCAAGCCAGCCGATATCGCCCACGCGGTCGCCTACCTGGCGTCGCCCCAGGCCGCCTATGTCACGGGGCAGGAGCTGCACGTGAACGGCGGCATGCACATGTAGCCCTGGGAACGCAAGCGCTTTCACCTACGGCCGTGCGGCAAATGCCACAATGCGGCCGGCTAAAATCAACCGATTACCTACAACCCTCAGAGGGAACAAAATGAGCGATATCGAAGCACGTGTCAAGAAAATCATTGCCGAACAACTCGGCGTTGAAGAGTCCCAAGTCACCAATGAAAAGGCTTTCGTGGCCGACCTCGGCGCGGACTCGCTCGACACGGTCGAACTCGTGATGGCGCTCGAAGACGAATTCGGCATCGAGATCCCCGACGAAGACGCCGAGAAGATCACGACGGTGCAGAATGCCGTCGACTACGCCACCAAGAATCAAAAGGCCTGATACGGCCGCGCTGAGTCGCCGTCGCCCCGGTCCGCGGTTTCAACGCCTGCGCGCACCGGGCAGCGGCCTCAGCTCCCAGAAAGGTTTGCCGGCATGACCAAACGCCGCGTCGTCGTGACCGGACTCGGTTGCCTCGCTCCTGTCGGAAATTCCGTTGCCGAATCCTGGGCCAACCTGTTGGCCGGGAATTCGGGCATCGACACCATCACCAAGTTCGATGTGAGCGCCTTTTCCTGCAAGTTCGCAGGCGAGGTCAAGGGTTTCGACATCAAGGACTACATCCCCGAGAAGGAAGCGCGCCACATGGACCGCTTCATCCATCTCGGGCTCGCCGCCGCCATCCAGGCGGTGCAGGACAGCGGTTTGCCCACCGGCGACGCGCTGTCCGAAGAAGAAGCGGTGCGCATCGGCTGCAACATCGGCTCCGGCATCGGCGGGCTGCCGCTGATCGAGGACACGCATGCCGAACTGGTCAACCGCGGCCCGCGCCGCGTGTCGCCGTTCTTCGTGCCGGCGTCGATCATCAACATGATCTCGGGCCATGTTTCCATCAAGTATGGATTCAAGGGCCCGAACATCGCGGTGGTCACGGCCTGCACCACCGGCTTGCATGCCATCGGCCTTTCGGCCCGCATGATCGAGTACGGCGATGCCGACGTGATGATCGCCGGCGGCGCCGAATCGACTGTGTCGCCGCTCGGGCTCGGCGGCTTCGCCGCGGCGCGCGCGCTGTCGACCCGCAACGACGACCCCAAGACCGCCTCGCGGCCCTGGGACAAGGACCGCGACGGCTTCGTGCTCGGCGAGGGTGCCGGCGTGGTCGTGCTCGAGGAATACGAGCGCGCCAAGGCCCGAGGCGCCAGGATCTACGCCGAAGTCTCGGGCTTCGGCATGAGTGGCGACGCCTTCCACATGACGGCGCCGAACGTCGACGGCCCGCGCCGCTCGATGCAGATGGCGCTGGCCAATGCGGGCGTCAATGCCGACCAGGTGCATTACGTCAATGCGCACGGCACCTCGACGCCGCTGGGTGACTTGAACGAAACCAACGCGATCAAGAACGCCTTCGGCGACCACGCCAGGAAGCTGGTCGTGAATTCGACCAAGTCGATGACCGGCCACCTGCTGGGCGGCGCCGGCGGCATCGAGTCGGTGTTCACGGTGCTGGCACTGCATCACCAGAAGAGCCCGCCAACGATCAACATCTTCAATCAGGATCCCGAGTGCGATCTCGACTATTGCGCCAACGAGGCGCGCGATATGAAGATCGATGTCGCGGTCAAAAACAACTTCGGCTTCGGCGGCACCAACGGCACGCTGGTGTTCAAGCGCGTTTGATATTTCCCGACCCATGCACAGCGCCCCGTCGGTGATCTATCCGGTGGGGCGTTCGCGCTATGCGCGACGACTTCTGGTTCTTGTCTGGGCGCTCGGCGTCGCCGGCGTCACGCTCGCGTCGCTGCAGGCCGAGGGTTTCGACTGGCGGCGCGCCATGCTGGCGCTGAGCGCCGTCGTGGCCGGCGTGGCCGCATGGACCGGCCTGCTGCAGAGCACGGCGCCGGGCCGGCTGGCTTTCGACGGCCGCCACTGGTCGATCTCCGGTGGCGCGCCGCTCCAGGCCGCCCGTGCCAGCGTCGCGCTCGATCTGCAATCCTTGCTGCTGGTGAGCCTGGACGAGCCGGCGCGGCGTCGACGCTGGGTCTGGGTCGATCGCCAGGCCCTGCCGGACCGCTGGCTGGATCTGCGCCGGGCGCTCCATGCGCGCGTGCTTCCGGCCGAACCGGACACAGGCGCATCGACGGTGCATCATCCCGGCGTATGACCGTTTCCCCGCCCCCCGTGCCGCCCGGCACCGGCCAGACCGATGCGCCTGCGGCAACGGACAGGCCGGGCGAGGTCGATTTCCAGCTGGTCCAGCGCACCCTCGCGGGCGACCAGAAGGCCTTCGAACTGCTGGTCATCAAGTACCAGCGGCGCATCGAGCGGCTGATCGGGCGCATGGTGCGCGATGTCAATCTGGTCGAGGACATCGCCCAGGAGACCTTCATCCGCGCCTACCGCGCGCTGCACCAGTTCCGCGGCGAGGCCCAGTTCTATACCTGGCTTTATCGGATCGCAGTCAACACGGCCAAGAAGGCGCTGGTCGACATGAAGCGCGATCCGACCATCTCCGAGAGTGCCCTGCGATCGTCTTCTGACGACGAGGATGAAACTTACCGGCCCGGAAACGAACCAATCACCGACGAGACCCCCGAAACCGTGATGGCCGCCAACGAAATCGCTGCGGCCGTCGAGGCGGCCATGGAGGCGCTGCCGGCCGAGTTGCGGCAGGCGGTGACGCTGCGCGAGATCGAGGGCATGAGTTACGAAGAGATCGCCGAGGTCATGAACTGCCCGATCGGCACGGTGCGGTCGCGGATTTTCCGCGCCCGCGAAGCGATTTCGGCCCGGGTCAAGCCCTTGCTGGACAACCAGTCGGGCAAGCGTTGGTAAGCAGGTGAACAAGATGAACCAAAGAAACACAGTCCAAGAGCAGGTTTCCGCGCTCGCCGATGGTCATTTGCGCGACGACGAGTTCGCGCAGGTGATCGGCAGACTCTGCGTCGACGACGAATTGCGCGCGACCTGGCAGACCTATCATGTGGTGGGTGACATCTTGCGTTCGGGTGGCCACGCAGCTTGCAGCGACACTTCGACGTTCCTGTCGCGCTTCCAGAGCCGCCTGGCGGCCGAGCCGGTGGTGCCGGCCCTGCTGCCGGTGCTGCCGGAGCCCAAGTTGGTGCAGCGAAGGGTCGAAGCCGCCAACGAACCGGTGTTCCGCTGGAAGCTGGTGGCCGGCGCGGCCTCGCTGGCGGCGGCCGCAGCGATCGGATGGAACTGGGTCGGCGTCGCCGATTCCCGCCCCGCCGGCGCCCAGTTGGCGCTGCAGCAGACCGCACCGGCCGTGTTCGCCACGGCCGAGGCACCGACGCAGACGGCCCCGAGCTTCGCATCGACACGGGTCACGATCGGCAGCGGCAATCCGCAGGTCATGCTGCGCGATCCGCGGCTGGACCAGTTGCTCGAAGCGCACCAGCAGGCTGGAGGCGCTTCGCAGATGCCCTCGGGATTCCTGCGCAACGCCACCTTCGACCGACCGTCGCGCTGACGCGCGCGCCTGCAGTCCTAGCGATGACTCATCCGATGTCGATCTCCGCGCGTGGGTTCCTGGTTCTGGTGGCTGCACTGTGCATGGCGCAGGTGTCGCTGGCCCAGAGCCGAAGTCCCTCGCCGCCAGTGAAGAGCGTACCCAGCGCGACCGGCGGCGACGCGCCCGCGATGGGTGTGGTCGAGTGGCTGGAGCGCATGCATGCCGCGGCGCGCCTGCGCAGCTATGTCGGCACCTTTGTGGTCTCGGTGCCGGCCGGCAACCTGTCGAGCGCGCGCATCTGGCACGTGTGCGAGGGCGACTTGCAGATGGAGCGCATCGAAGCCCTGTCGGGGCCGCCGCGCTCGACCTTCCGGCGCAATGACCAGGTCGTGACCTTCCTGCCGGATTCGAAGGTGGTCAAGCGCGAGAAGCGCGAGAACCTCGAGCTGTTTCCCAATCTGTCGGGCACGCCCGACTCGTCGATCGCCGATTCCTACGCTGTCCGCACGATCGGCAAGGACCGGGTTGCCGGCTTCGATGCCGACGTGGTCCAGATCGAGCCGCGCGACGCGCTGCGCTTCGGCTATCGGGTCTGGAGCGAGCGCCGCTCGGGCCTGGTGATCAAGCTGCAGACCGTCGATCGCGACAACAAGGTGATCGAGCAGTCGGCGTTCTCCGAACTCCAGCTCGATGCGCCCGTCAAGGTCCAGGCGCTGACGCAGATGATGGGCAGCACCGCCGGCTACCGGGTCGAGAAATCGGAACTCGAGCGCACCACTGCGCAGCGCGAGGGCTGGGCGCTCAGCAAGCCGGTGCCGGGGTTCCGGCCGGTCAATTCCTTCCGTCGCCCGATGGGCGGCGAAGGGCTGGGCCACACGATGCAGTGGACTTTCTCGGATGGCCTGGCGACCGTGTCCCTGTTCATCGAGCCCTACGATGCGCAACGCAAGCCCGAGGAAGTGCTGCTCGCGCTCGGCGCCACCTACACCATGACGCGCCGCATGACCGACAAGGACGGCGACTGGTGGCTGACCGCGGTCGGCGAGGTGCCGCCGCAGACCCTCGATGCGTTCGCACAGAACCTGGTCCGCTCGCGCTAGCATGGCCCCCACGCTCCGTCACTGCGTGTACTCGCTACCCCTCGAGGGGGCCGCAGGCGGCCTTGGGACGGCCCGGCGCCGGCCTGAACTGGCGCCCACGCGCCCTCACTTCGTGTGGTCGCTGCCCCCCGAGGGGGCCGCAGGCCGCCTTGGGAGCGGCCCGGCGCCGGCCTGGCGTGCCCCTGGCAGTTTTTGTCTCTCCAACGAAAGAAACCGATGATGCTCAAGATCAAGGGGAACACCTTCCGTTCGTCCCTGATGGCCTGCGCGCTCGCGCTCGCTTCGACCGCCGCGCTGCTGCCCGTGACGCCGGTGCATGCACAGGCGCGGGCACTGCCCGATTTCACCGACCTGGTCGACCAGGTCGGCCCGTCGGTGGTCAACATCCGGACCATCGAGAAGGTCGCGCAGGCCGGCAACGAGCCCGACGAGGAGATGCAGGAATTCTTCCGCCGCTTCTTCGGCCAGCCGATGCCCGGTGTTCCGCGCCAGGGGCCGCGCCCGAACCGGCCGCAGGCGCCTGACGAAGAGCGTCCGCGCGGCGTCGGCTCTGGCTTCATCCTGTCGTCCGATGGCTTCGTGATGACCAATGCGCACGTGGTCGATGGGGCCTCCGAAGTGCTGGTCACGCTGACCGACAAGCGTGAGTTCAAGGCCCGGCTCATCGGCGCCGACAAGCGCACCGACGTCGCGGTCGTCAAGATCGAAGCCACCGGACTGCCGGCGGTCAAGGTCGGCGACGTGTCGAAGCTGCGCGTCGGCGAGTGGGTCATGGCCATCGGCTCGCCCTTCGGCCTCGAGAACACGGTCACCGCCGGCATCGTGAGCGCCAAGCAGCGCGACACCGGCGACTACCTGCCCTTCATCCAGACCGACGTGGCCATCAACCCCGGCAACTCGGGCGGCCCGCTGATCAACATGCGCGGCGAAGTGGTGGGCATCAACAGCCAGATCTACTCGCGCTCGGGCGGCTTCATGGGCATCTCGTTCTCGATCCCGATCGACGAGGCAACCCGGGTCGCCGACCAGCTGCGCACCTCGGGCCGCGTCTCGCGCGGCCGCATTGGCGTCCAGATCGACCAGGTCACGAAGGACGTGGCGGAATCGATCGGTCTGGGCAAGGCGCAGGGGGCGCTGGTGCGCGGCGTCGAGTCCGGTTCGCCGGGCGACAAGGCCGGCATCGAGCCGGGCGACATCATCACCAAGTTCGACGGCAAGGCCATCGAGAAGCCGAGCGATCTGCCGCGCCTGGTGGGCAACACCAAGCCCGGCACCAAGAGCTCGATCACCGTGTTCCGCCGCGGCAGCTTGCGCGACATCAACGTGACCATCGCCGAGATCGAGCCCGACAAGCCGACCAAGGTCGCGGCCGACCGCGACGAGTCGGCGGCCAAGCCGTCGGGCTCGGCCGCCGCCAAGTCGATGGGGCTGGCGCTCAGCGACCTGAGCGAAGCCCAGAAGAAGGAGCTAAAGCTCAAGGGCGGCGTGCGGATCGATGCCGCCACCGACGCGGCCGCTCGCGCGGGCCTGCGCGAAGGCGACGTGGTGCTCGCGGTGAGCAACGTCGAGGTCGTGAACCTGAAGGAGTTCGATGCCGCGCTGGCCAAGGCCGACAAGAGCAAGCCGGTGAGCCTGCTGTTCCGCCGCGGTGACTGGGCGCAATACGCGCTGCTCCGGCCGGCTCGCTGATCGGGCCAGGCCGGTGCCGGGCCGCTCCCAAGCCGGCTTGCGGCCCCCTCGGGGGGCAGCGACCCACATGAAGTGGGGGAGCGTGGGGGCCATTCAAGCGTCAAGTGGCCCCACCCGGCAGTCGGGTTTTGGGCCATTTTTCGGCCGTTGTCGCGTTCCGGCCGCAGCGTCCAAGAAATTTTTTTGACAGCTCGGACCATGGATTTTGGTTGGCGACCACTAACTTGTAGAGGGTCTAACGATGAATTTCGGTAGAATAGGACCCGTCCGATCCTCGCTCGTCGCATAAGCAGTCCGAGGTGCTTCACGATGCGAGATTCCCGCCGTCCGTCCACCGGCGCTCCACAGTTCGCCCACAAGTTGTTAAGCAATTGCTCCACTGATCCTGTTGATAAGCTGTTAATAATTCGCATGTTGCTGACCTGCAACGACCCCTCCCGGGCTTGGGCCCGGCTGTACGCGCCCCCCTTTTTGCCTACAATGAAGTTCCAACTACTGCAGTTGCCATTGCTTGTTGGTTCAGGGCGCGTCTCTTGTAGACGCGCCCTTTTTTCTTGCCTGTCGCCTTCAGCGCACGAGCCAATTCAAGTACTTAAGCGTTCCCGTTGATGAATCACATCAGAAATTTTTCGATCATTGCGCACATCGATCACGGCAAGTCGACGCTTGCCGATCGCTTGATCCAACGTTGTGGTGGCCTCGCCGAGCGCGAGATGGAAGCGCAGGTTCTCGACTCGATGGACATCGAGAAAGAGCGTGGGATAACCATCAAGGCACAGACCGCCGCGCTGCACTACAAGGCCAAGGATGGGCAGGTCTACAACCTCAATCTGATCGACACGCCGGGCCACGTCGACTTCTCGTATGAAGTGAGTCGCTCGCTGTCGGCTTGCGAAGGTGCGTTGCTCGTCGTCGATGCGAGCCAGGGCGTCGAAGCGCAGACGGTGGCCAACTGCTACACCGCGCTCGACCTCGGCGTCGAGGTGGTGCCGGTGCTCAACAAGATGGACCTGCCCAACGCGGACCCCGACAACGCGCGCTCCGAGATCGAGGACGTGATCGGCATCGATGCGACCGATGCGATTCCGTGCTCCGCGAAGACCGGCATGGGCATCGAGGAAATCCTCGAGGCGGTGGTGGCGAGAATGCCGGCGCCGCGCGGCAACCCCGACGGTCCGCTGCGCGCGATGATCATCGACAGCTGGTTCGATCCCTACGTCGGCGTCGTGATGCTGGTGCGCGTGGTCGATGGCCGGCTGGCGAAGGGCGAGCGCATCAAGATGATGGCCTCGGGCGCGATGTACAACGCCGACAACATCGGCGTGTTCACGCCAGCCAACGAGCCGCGCGCTTCGCTCGAGGCCGGCGAGGTGGGCTACATCATCGCCGGCATCAAGGAACTGCAGGCGGCCAAGGTCGGCGACACCGTGACCTTGATCAAGCCCGGTACCGGCGGCGCCGCGGCCACCGCGACCGAAGCGCTTCCGGGCTTCAAGGAGATCCAGCCGCAGGTGTTCGCCGGGCTCTACCCGACCGAGGCCAGCGAGTACGACTCCCTGCGCGACGCCCTCGAGAAGCTGAAGCTCAACGATTCGTCGCTGCGCTACGAGCCCGAGGTGAGCCAGGCGCTGGGCTTCGGCTTCCGCTGCGGCTTCCTGGGCCTGCTGCACATGGAGATCGTGCAGGAGCGGCTCGAGCGCGAGTTCGACCAGGACCTGATCACGACCGCGCCCAGCGTGGTCTACCAGGTCATGAAGAATGACGGCGAGGTGATCATGGTGGAGAACCCGTCGAAGATGCCCGACGTCGGCAAGATGGCCGAGATCCGCGAGCCGATCGTCACGGTGCACCTCTACATGCCGCAGGAATACGTCGGCGCGGTGATGACGCTGGCCAACCAGAAGCGCGGCGTGCAGATGAACATGGCCTACCATGGCCGCCAGGTCATGCTGACCTACGAGATGCCGCTGGGCGAGATCGTGCTCGACTTCTTCGACAAGCTGAAGTCGGTCAGCCGCGGCTACGCCTCGATGGACTACGAATTCAAGGAGTACCGGGCCTCGGACGTGGTCAAGGTCGACATCCTGCTGAACGGCGAGAAGGTCGACGCGCTGTCGATCATCGTCCACCGCAGCCAGAGCCAGTACCGCGGCCGGGCGGTGGTCTCGAAGATGCGCGAGATCATTTCGCGCCAGATGTTCGACGTCGCGATCCAGGCCGCCATCGGGGTCAACATCATCGCGCGTGAGACAATCAAGGCCCTCCGCAAGAACGTGCTCGCCAAGTGCTACGGCGGCGACATCACCCGCAAGAAGAAGCTGCTCGAGAAGCAGAAGGCGGGCAAAAAAAGAATGAAGCAGATCGGCTCGGTCGAGGTCCCGCAAGAGGCCTTCCTCGCCATCCTGCAAGTCGAAGACTAAAGATGGCATTTCTCACATCCCTGATCCTCGCCGCCTTCGTCGGCTACATCGGCGCCTGGTATTTCGGCGCGGTCGAAGGCAACTTCGCGCTGCTGCTGTTCCTGGCCACGGTGGTCACCGGTCTCTACTGGCTGGCCGAGCGCTTCTATTTCCTGCCGAAGCGCCGGCGCGCGGCCGAGGCGCTCGACGCCTCGCTGGCGCAGCGGCGCGAGGAACTCGCGCGCCAGGGCATCACGCAGGTCGACACGGTCGACACCAAGGCCCGCGAACGCCTGTTCATGCAGCCGTGGTGGCTGGACTGGACCGCCGGCCTGTTCCCGGTGATCCTGGCCGTGTTCCTGCTGCGTTCCTTCCTGTTCGAGCCCTTCAAGATCCCGTCGGGCTCGATGATGCCGACGCTGCTCACCGGCGACCTGATCCTGGTGAACAAGTTCGTCTATGGCCTGCGGCTGCCGGTCAGCAACACCCGCATCACCGAGGGCCAACCGCCGACGCGCGGCGACGTCATGGTGTTCCGCTACCCGCCCAAGCCCAGCATGGACTACATCAAGCGCGTGGTCGGAGTCCCGGGCGACGAGGTGTCCTACCTCAACAAGCAGCTCACCGTCAACGGCCAGCCGGTCCCCAAGGTGGCGATCCCCGAGTATTTCGACGAGGAGACGATGCGCTACCTCAAGCAGTACAACGAGGATCTCGGCGGCAAGGCGCACCGCCTGCTCAACGACGACAGCCGGCGCGCCGGGCTTTCCGAAGCCGAGATCATGCCGTTCCCGAACCAGGAAAATTGTCGTTACAGTGTCGAGGGCGTGGTGTGCAAGGTGCCGCCCGGCCACTATTTCATGATGGGCGACAACCGCGACAACTCGCTCGATTCGCGTTACTGGGGTTTCGTTCCGGACCAGAACATCGTGGGCAAGGCCTTCCTGGTGTGGATGAACTTCGGCAATCTCAAGCGCATCGGCACATTCCAATAAGCATCCGGTTCCAGATCGAGGGAAAGAGGGCATGAGACCAAGGAAGACAGGACACAAACAGCGTGGCATCTCGTTCATCGGGTTGCTGTTCGTGGCGATCGTGCTGGCCTGCGTCGGCGTGGTGGTCGCGCAGGTGATCCCGACGCTGATCGAGTACCAGGCGATCACCAAGGCGGCCAACAAGGCCAAGGAAGGCTCGACGGTGCCCGAGGTGCGCGCGATCTTCGACCGCGCCCAGGCCATCGACGACTTCCAGTCGGTCAGCGGCAAGGACCTTGAAGTCAAGAAGGACGGCGACAAGGTGGTCGTTTCCTTCGCCTACGACCGCGAAATCCATCTGTTCGGCCCGGCCTACCTGCTGCTGAAGTACCGGGGCCAATCCCGTTGACGTTCGCTCCGTGACCGACGGCGGCCTCGTCGCGCTGCAGGCGCGCCTCCAGCACTCCTTCGCCGATGCGCGGCTGCTGCAGCTGGCGCTGACCCATCGCAGTTTTTCGGCGGATCACAACGAGCGGCTGGAGTTTCTCGGCGATTCGGTGCTGAACCTCGCCGTCTCGCACCTGCTCTATGTGCGGCTGGCGACCCTGCCCGAGGGCGATCTGTCGCGGGTGCGCGCCAACCTGGTCAAGCAGGACACGCTGCATCAGCTGGCACTCAAGCTGGCACTGTCGCCCCTGCTGCGGCTGGGCGAGGGCGAGGCGCGCTCGGGCGGCCAGAACCGGCCGTCGATCCTCGCCGATGCGCTGGAAGCCGTGATCGGCGCGGTCTACCTCGATGCCGGCTTCGGCGCGGCGCAGGCGCTGGTGCACCGCCTCTACGAGTCGGTGACGATCAGCCCGCGCATGGAAGCGGCCTCCAAGGACCCCAAGACCGAATTGCAGGAATGGCTGCAGGGTCACAAAATGAAGCTGCCGGCCTACCGCGTCGTCGGGACGCTCGGGGCGGCACACAAGCAAACTTTCGATGTCGAATGCGAAGTGGCCGACCTGGGCTTGCGCGAACGCGGCATCGGCGGCTCGCGCCGCGCCGGTGAGCAGGCCGCCGCGGCGGCCATGTTGATCCGGCTCAAGGCGCGCGGCGCAAAGGCAACCCCATGAACCAAGCGAACGATTCCATCCTCCCCGCGCCCGATGACGGTGCGGAGAGCGCCCGGCGATGCGGCCTGGTGGCCATCGTCGGCAAGCCCAACGTGGGCAAATCGACGCTGCTCAACGCTCTGGTCGGGCAGAAGATCAGCATCACCTCTCGCAAGGCGCAGACCACGCGGCACCGCATCACCGGCATGCGCACGCGGGGCGCGACCCAGTTCGTCTTCGTCGACACGCCGGGCTTCCAGACCCTGCACGCCAACGCGCTCAACCGCTCGCTCAACAAGACCGTGGTCGGGGCGGTGTCCGACGTCGACCTGATCCTGTTCGTGGTCGAGGCCGGCAGCTTCACGCCGGCCGACGAGCGGGTGCTGAAGCTGCTCGGCAGCGGCATCCCGACCCTGCTGATCGCCAACAAGCTGGACAACGTGCACCGCCGTGGCGACATCGCGCCCTGGCTGCAGACCATGCAGCAGAAGCATGCCTTCGCCGAGTTCGTGCCGATGTCGGCCAAGAACCCCAAGGACATCGAGCGGCTGTTCGGCATCTGCGAGAAGTACCTGCCCGCGCAGGATTGGTGGTACGCCGAAGACGAACTCACCGACCGCAGCGAGCAGTTCCTGGCCAGCGAGATGGTGCGCGAGAAGCTGTTCCGCCTGACCGGCGACGAGCTGCCCTACACCTCCACCGTGGTGATCGACAAGTTCGAGGAGGAGCCGCCGCAGCGCAAGGGCCACAAGCGGCTGCTCAAGATCGCCGCCACGATCGTGGTCGAGCGCGACGGCCACAAGGCGATGGTGATCGGCGACAAGGGCGAGCGCATCAAGCGCATCGGCATGGAGACCCGCCAGGAGCTCGAGAAACTCATGGACGCCAAGGTGTTCATCGAGCTGTGGGTCAAGGTGCGCTCGGGCTGGGCGGACGACGAGGCCAGGGTCCGCTCCTTCGGATACGAATGAGTGGCCGTCAAGCGCGTTTCGCATGAACCGGCCTATGTGCTCCACCGCTACGACTGGAGCGAGTCCAGCCTGATCCTCGAGGTGTTCACGCGGCACCTGGGGCGGATCGCGCTGGTGGCCAAGGGGGCCAAGCGCCCGAGCTCCAATTTCCGCCCGGTGCTGCTGCCGCTGCAGCCGCTGCAGCTGAACTTCACCGGCGAGGCCGAGATCCGGACGCTCAAGGGCGCCGAATGGATGGGCGGCCACGTGATGCCGACCGGCGAGGCGCTGCTTTCGGGCTACTACGTCAACGAACTGCTGCTGCGCCTGCTGGCACGCGACGATCCGCACGAAGCGCTGTTCGATGCCTATGCGGCCGTGGTGCAGGTGCTGGCGGGCGACCATGCGGGCGCGCAGGCGGCCACGCAGGCGGCTGCGCTGCGGGCCTTCGAGCTGCTGCTGCTGCGCGAGGTCGGGCTGCTGCCCTCGCTGGCGGCCCAGACCTCCACCCTGGCCCCGTTGGCGCCGGCCGGGCGCTATGCGCTGGTGCCCGAGGCCGGCCTGCGCCCGGCCGAGGACGCCGAGCCTGCGCTGACCGGGTCCGAATGGCTGGCCCTGCAGTCAGCGCTCGACGGCCCGGCGCCCTTCGCCTCGACACTCAGAGTCTGCGCCGGCCTCAACGGCGCATTGCGCACCCAGCTGCGCATCCTGCTCAACTACCATTGCGGCGTCACGACGCTGCGTACGCGGCAGATGATGCGGGATCTGCAAGCCTTATGAGCCGCCGGGCCGTTCCCAAGGCGAGTACCGAAGCGCTGCTGCGCGGAGGTTTTCTATGAGCACCACCATGTCCACTGCACTGTCCGTCAATCTCAACAAGGTCGCGCTGGTGCGCAACACGCGTGCGCTCGGCATCCCGAGCGTGCTGTTCGCGGCGGCGCTGTGCCTGGACGCCGGCGCGCACGGCATCACCGTGCACCCGCGGCCCGACGAGCGCCACATCCGGCCGCAGGACGTGCGCGACCTGTCCGGCCTGCTGCATCGGGACTGGCCGGCGGCCGAGTTCAATATCGAGGGCAACCCGTTCCACAACCTGATGGAATTCGTGCGCGAACTGCGTCCGCACCAGGCCACCTTCGTGCCCGACAGCCAGACCCAGGCCACCAGCGACCACGGCTGGCGCTTTCCCGAGGACGCCGAGCGGCTGCGGCCGCTGATCGCCGAGACCCGGGCGCTGGGGGTGCGCGTGAGCCTCTTCATGGACCCCGCGCCCGAGATGATGGCGGCCGCCAAGGCCGTCGGCGCCGACCGGGTCGAGCTCTACACCGAGGGCTACGCCGCCTCGCGCGGCACCTCCAAGGCCGACGCGGTGCTGCAGCTGTATGCCGAAACGGCGCGCGCCGCGCAGGCGGCCGGGCTCGAGGTCAATGCCGGCCACGACCTGAGTCGCGACAACCTGAGCGATTTCCTGCGCGCCGTGCCGGGCGTTCGCGAGGTCTCGATCGGCCACGCCTTCGTCTCCGATGCGCTGGAACTCGGCTACACCGCGGCGACGCGCGAGTACCTGCGCCGCATCGAGGAAGCCCAAGACAAGACGGCGCAGCAGTGATCTACGGCATCGGCACCGACATCTGCGACATCCGGCGCATCGCCGCCACCTTCGAGCGCCAGGGCGAGCGCTTCGCGCAAAAGGTGCTGAGCGATGCCGAGTTTGCTGTCTGGCAGGCCCGCAGCGCGCGCTGGCCGAAGCGCGGCCTGCGCTACCTGGCCACGCGCTTCTCGGCCAAGGAGGCTTTCAGCAAGGCGATCGGCATGGGCATGCGGATGCCGATGAGCTGGCGGCTGTGCGAGATCGTCAATGAAAAAAGCGGCAAGCCCGTGATCGTCCTGCACGGCGGCCTGAAGGACTGGTTCGAGGCCGAGGGCCTGCGGGCCCACGTGACCGTGACCGACGAAACCGACTACGCGGCGAGCTTCGTCGTCGTCGAGCGCAAAGAATGACCGACAAGACCTTGCACGCGCCCTTGATCATCGACGTGGCGGGAACCGAACTGAACGCGGCCGACCGGCGGCGCTTGGCCGACCCCCTGGTGGGCGGCGTGATCCACTTCGCGCGCAACTGGCAGGACCGGGCGCAGATGCGCGCGCTGAATGCCGAGATCAAGGCGCTGCGGCCCGATCTCCTGATCTGCGTCGACCACGAGGGTGGCCGGGTGCAGCGCTTCCGCACCGACGGCTTCACCCGCTTGCCGTCGATGCGCATGCTGGGCGAGCTGTGGATGCGCGACCCGCTGCGCGCCACGCAGGCCGCCGCCGCCTGCGGCCGCGTGCTGGGCGGTGAACTGCGGGCCTGCGGCGTCGATTTCAGCTTCGCGCCGGTGCTCGACCTGGACTATGGCGAAAGCAGCGTGATCGGCGACCGCAGCTTCCATCGCGACCCGCGCGTGGTGGCGCTGCTGGCGCGCAGCCTGATGCACGGGCTGCTGCAGGCCGGCATGGCCAACTGCGGCAAGCATTTTCCGGGGCATGGTTTCGTCAAGGCCGATTCGCATGTGGCGATGCCGGTCGACCGACGCAGCCTCAAGGCGATCCTGGCCGATGACGCGCGGCCCTACGACTGGCTCGTCGGCACCCTGGCGGCCGTGATGCCGGCGCACGTGATCTACCCGAAGGTCGATGCCCGCCCGGCCGGTTTCTCGTCGAAATGGCTGCATCAGATCCTGCGCGGCAAGCTCGGCTTCGATGGCGCGGTGTTCAGCGACGACCTGAGCATGGAGGCGGCGCGCCGTATCGACGGTCGGCTGCTGAGCTACACCGATGCGGCGCTGGCGGCGCTCGATGCGGGGTGCGACCTCGCGCTGCTGTGCAATCAGAGCGTGGGGGAGGGCGCGGCGCTCGACCAGCTGCTCGACGGCTTTGCCGAAGCGCAGCGCGGCGGGCGCTGGACGCCGAATCCGGCCAGCGAACTGCGCCGGCGCAGCCTCATGCCCCGTGCCGGCGCGCTCGACTGGGATGCGCTCGTGGCGTCGTCCGCCTACCGCCAGGCGGTGGCCATGCTGCCGAGCGCCTAGCCGCTCAGGCGGCGGACGTCGTCCACAGCCGTTCGCCGCCGCCGTCCAGGTGCGTCAGGTACAGCCGCAGGTCGAACTCGTGCTGGTGGTAGTCGGGTTCCATGTGCGTGCACAGCTTGTAGAAGGCCTTGTCGTGGTCGCGCTCCTTCATGTGCGCGAGCTCGTGCACGACGATCATCCGCAGCCACTCGATCGGTACTTCCTTGAACAGGCTCGCGACCCGGATCTCGCGCTTGGCCTTGAGCTTGCCGCCCTGCACGCGCGAGACCGTGGTGTGGGTGCCGAGCGCGTTGCGGATCACGTGCAGCTTGTTGTCGAACGCCACCTTGGACAGCGGCTCGGCGTTGCGCAGGAACTCGCTCTTGAGATCGCTGACGTAGTCGTACAGTGCGCGGTCGGTGCGGATGTCGTGCGGGGCGCGGTAGCGCTTTTGCAGCCAGTCGCCGAGCCGGCCTTCGGCGACCAGCGCTTCGACCTGGGCGCGCAGCGCCGCGGGGTACGCGGCGAGGTACTTCATGCGGGTTGCGGGCTTCGCTCGTTCGCGGCGGCCGAAGCGGCGTAAGCCAGGCCGGCCGCCACACCGCCGAACAGGTCGCCTTCCACCACGTCGACCCCCGGGAAGGCGTCGCGCAGGGCGCTCTGGAACGGGCGCAGGGCCGACGAGCCGCCGGTCAGGTAGATGGCGTCGAGGTCGCCGGACTGCAGACCCGCGCGCCGCACGCACTCGCGGGCGCAGCCGACCACGCTGTCGAGCAGCGTGGCGAGGTGCTGCGCCATGCCGGCGGCGGTCAGCGCGGCCTTCAGGCCCGGCTCGGCGCATGAAAGATCGATCGCCACCTCGTCGGCGGTCATCGAACTCCGGATCTTGGCCTCCTCGACCTCGCTCGCCACGCGGTGCCCTTCGCGGTTCTCGAGCACGTTCATGAGCCGGTCGTGCAGCCGGTTGTCGAGGTAGCTGCTGCGCAGTTCCTGCACCTGGCGGATCGACTTCGGTGTCTGCAGCCAGTTGATCAGGTGCCAGGTCGACAGATCGAAGAAGGTCCGGCTCGGCACTTCGCGGCCCTGCGGCCCGTGGTGCCGGAAGCCCAGGTGCGGCATCGCGCAGGCCAGGCTCAGCCGCTGGTCGTAGTCGGTGCCGCCGATGTGGATGCCGGTGGTGGCCAGCACGTCGCCGGCGCGGTCGGGGTGGCGCATGCGCTCGGGGCCGAGCCGCACCACCGTGAAGTCGGAGGTGCCGCCGCCGATGTCGACGATCAGTACCAGCGATTCGCGGCTCACGCGGCGCTCGAAGTCGAAGGCGGCGGCGATCGGCTCGTACTGGAACGTGACTTCGCCGAGTCCGGCGTTCTCGGCCGCCTGGCGCAACGAGGCTTCGGCCAGCGCGTCGCGCCTGTCGTCGTCGTCGACGAAGCGGATCGGGCGGCCGATCACGACCCGGCCGGGCGGGGTGCCGAGCTGCTGGCGGGCCCGGCTGCCGAGCTCGGCGAGGAACAGCGTGATGATGTCCTCGAAGCTCACCGGCTGGTTGTCGATCTCGGTCGGCTCCTGCATCAGCGCGCTGCCCAGGATGCTCTTGAGCGAACGCATCAGGCGGCCTTCGGTGCCGGCCAGGTAGAGGGCCATCGCCTCGCGGCCGAAATGCGTGCTGCGATCTTCGGCGTTGAAGAAGATCGCGGTCGGGATCGCGATCGCCGAGCCTTCGAGCCGCAGCGGCCGGGCGAGGCCGTCCTCGCCCACGCAGGCGGCGGCGGAATTCGACGTGCCGAAGTCGATCCCGATCGCGGGTGCGTGCCGGCTCAAGATTCGCGACGCAGGGCCGGGAACAGGATCACGTCGCGGATGCTCGGCGAGTCGGTCAGGAGCATCATCAGGCGGTCGATGCCGATGCCGCAGCCGCCGGTGGGCGGCATGCCGTATTCGAGCGCACGCACGAAGTCGTGGTCGTAGAACATGGCTTCGTCGTCGCCGCTGTCCTTGGCCGCGACCTGGGCGTTGAAGCGCGCGGCCTGGTCTTCGGCGTCGTTGAGCTCGCTGAAGCCGTTGCCGAACTCGCGCCCCGTGATGTAGAGCTCGAAGCGTTCGGTGACCTCGGGACGCTCGTCGTTGGCGCGCGCCAGCGGCGAGATCTCGGTCGGGTGCTCCATGATGAAGGTCGGCTGCCAGAGCTTCTCTTCGACGGTTTCCTCGAAGTACATGACCTGCAGGCTCGCGAGGCTGCGCTGGGAGAGCTTGTCCTTTTCCTCGCTGAGGCCGATCTTGCGCAGCGCGTTGACGAGCCAGGCGGCATCGTCGACGTTGCTGCCGGCATCGGTGTGCTTGAGGATCGCCTCGCGGATCGTGAGCCGCTCGAAGGGCTGGGCGAGGTCGACCGGCTTGCCCTGGTACGCGAGCTGCTGGCTGCCGACCGCCTTGTCCGCGATGGTGCGGATCAGCGTCTCGGTGAAGTCCATCAGGTCGCGGTAGTTCCAGTAGGCCGCGTAGAACTCCATCATCGTGAACTCGGGGTTGTGCCGGACCGAGATGCCTTCGTTGCGGTAGCTGCGGTTGATCTCGAACACGCGCTCGAAGCCGCCGACGATCAGCCGCTTGAGGTACAGCTCGGGCGCGATGCGCAGGAACATCTCCTGGTCGAGCGCGTTGTGGTGCGTCTTGAAGGGCTTGGCGTTGGCGCCGCCCGGGATCGGATGCAGCATCGGCGTCTCGACCTCGAGGAAGTCGTTGGCCACCATGAACTCGCGCAGCGCGCTGACGGCGCGGCTGCGTGCCGTGAAGCGATCGCGCGCCGTGGCGTCGGTGATCAGGTCGACATAGCGCTGGCGGTACTTCTGCTCCTGGTCGGCCATGCCGTGGAACTTGTCGGGCAGCGGCCGCAGGCTCTTGGTGAGCAGGCGCAGCCTGGTCACCTTGACCGACAGCTCGCCGGTCTTGGTCTTGAAGACCGTGCCTTCGGCGCCGACGATGTCGCCGAGGTCCCAGTGCTTGAATTCGGCATAGGCCTCGTCGCCGATGGCTTCGCGCTGGACATAGAGCTGGATGCGTCCGGTGGCGTCCTGCAGGGTCGCGAAGCTGGCCTTGCCCATCACGCGCTTGAGCATCATGCGGCCGGCCACGCTGACCGGGATCGGCGTGGCTTCGAGCGCCCCGGGCTCGGCCTCGCCGTGGGCGGCGAGCAGGGCGGCGGCGCGGTGGCCGGGCTTGAAGTCGTTCGGGAACGCGACCCCCTTGCCTTCCGCCTGGGCGCTGCGCAGCGCCTTGAGCTTCTCGCGCCGTTCGGCCATGAGCTGGTTGTCGTCGACGGCCGGCGTCGGTGCGGAGGCCGCGGCAGGCGCGGGAACGGATGGAGTCAGGTGGTCGGACATGGGCGCTGGATTGAGGGCGCGGCAAAAAGCGCGCAACCCGACATTTTAACGGGCGGCGCTACTTCGTGATGCCGGCCCGCACGAGCAGGTCGCTGACCAGTTCCAGGCGCATCAACGGACTGTCGAGCGCCATCAGGCGCTGCTTGAGTTCGGTCTGCATCGGCAGCAGTTCGCACCAGCGGTTGGCAACCCAGCCGCAATCCTCGAAACGGTGCGGTGCGCCGATCGGCAGCCGGACGCTGTCGTCGCCTTCCAGGCGGCGCCGCTCCTCGAGGGTGTCGACGAGGCGCCGCAGCGCGTCGGCGGTGTGCTGCAGGTCTTCGGGCAGTGCCAGCGGCCTGTCGTCGGCGACGGCCTCGACCTCGGCGGTCCAGAGGCCGTATTTCTGCAGTTCGCTGGTGCGCACGCGAAAACGCTGCGTGCCGATGCATTCGATCTGCAGCAGGCCGGCCTGCGGGGCATCGAACTCGCGGATCACGGCGAGCGTGCCGACCTCCGCGAAGGCCTCGGCTTCGGCGCCGGCGCGGCGCACCTCCGTGCCCTGCGTCAGGCTGACGACGCCGAAGGGTGCACCGTTCTTGTGGCAGCGCCCGATCATGTCGAGGTAGCGGACCTCGAAGATCCGCAAGGGCAGCAGGCCGTCGGGAAACAGCACCGTGCCGAGCGGGAACAAAGGGAGGGAGCGCAGAAGGGGTTGTGTCGTCATCGATGAACCTTTGCGTGGCTATCATCGCATTCCTTCACGACCACGCGCCATGTTCTATCAGATCCCCTCGTTCCTGCTCGACGTGATCGTCGGCCTCCTGGGCGGCGCTTGCCTGCTGCGTCTCTACATGCAATACCACCGGGTGCCTTTCGGCAATCCGCTGGGGCGTTTCGTGTTCGCGGTCAGCGACTGGATCGTGCTGCCGCTGCGCCGCGTGATCCCGTCGGCCAAGCGCTGGGACCTGGCCAGTGCGGTGGCCGCCTGGCTGCTGGTGCTGGCGAAGTTCCTGCTTCTGTGGCTGCTGCTGGGCGGCGTCGGGCGCTGGGCCGTGCTGCCGCTGGTGTCAGTGGTCGGTCTGCTGCAACTCGCGGTGTCGGGGCTGACCGCGCTGCTGATCGTCTACGCCGTGCTGTCCTGGGTGCCGAGCGCGTCGTCGATGCTGCACGACCTGATCGCGCGTCTGGCCGAACCGCTGGTTCGGCCGCTGCGCCGCTTCATCCCGCTGATCGGCGGTGTCGACCTGTCGGTGCTGGCCGTGATCGTGCTGCTGCAGGTCGTTGCCATCATCCTCGGCAACCTGATGCAAGCCGCCTTCACTCTCGGTTGACCGTGCGCGGCCGGCGCAGCCAGGCCCGTTGGTGAAACACCGCGGAACCGGCTTTGCCGGGCCGCTGGTGTTGCCCCCGGTAGGGGGTGGGAGGGCTACACGAAGTGAGCCCGACCTGGGGGCGAGCGATATCTAGTCCACCGCGTCGGCGGGTTGGCGCAGCAGCATCGCCAGCGTGCTGGCAATCGTCTTGCGCAGTTCGCGGCGATCGCAGATGAAGTCGATCGCGCCCTTGGTTTGCAGGAACTCGGCACGCTGGAAGCCTTCAGGCAGGGTCACCCGCACGGTCGACTCGATCACGCGCGGGCCGGCGAAACCGATCAGCGCCTTGGGCTCGGCGATCACGACGTCGCCGACGAAAGCGAAGCCGGCACTCACACCGCCCATGGTCGGGTCGGTCAGCACGCTGATATAGGGCAGGCCCTTCTTGGCCAGGCGGGTCAGCGCCGCGTTGGTCTTGGCCATCTGCATCAGCGAAAGCAGGCCTTCCTGCATCCGCGCGCCGCCGGTGGCGGTGAAGCAGATGAAGGGCACCTTCTGCTCGATGGCCGTTTCGACGCCGCGCACGAAGCGCTCGCCGACCACGCTGCCCATGCTGCCGCCCATGAAGTCGAACTCGAAGCAGGCGACCACCACGTTGATGCTGTGCACCGAGCCGCCGATGACCACCAGGGCGTCGGTCTCGCCGGTGTTCTCGAGCGCCTCCTTGAGCCGCTCGGGGTACTTGCGGCTGTCCTTGAACTTCAGGGCGTCGACCGGCAGCACCTCCTGGCCGATCTCGTAGCGGCCCTCGGGGTCGAGGAAGGCGTCGAGCCGGGCCCGGGCGCCGATGCGGTGGTGGTGGCCGCAGCTCGGGCAGACGTTCTGGTTGTGTTCCAGGTCGGTCTTGTAGAGCACCGTCTCGCAGCTCGGGCACTTGATCCAGAGGCCCTCGGGCATCTGGCGCCGCTCGCTCGGGTCGGTCGGCGTGATCTTGGGGGGAAGCAGTTTTTCAAGCCAGCTCATGGTTTCACCGCCGGGCCGCCCCAAGGTGAAACGCCCCCCCGGGGGGCAGCGAAGACACGAAGTGCACAGCGTGGGGCGTCATCATTTCTCCTTGTGTGGGCATGGATTATCCGCCAGCCGTGGTCCGGGGCGTGGCGGCGGGCAGGGCGTCGAGCGCCTGGCGGATCTCGGCCAGGAATTCGCGCACCCGCGGCACCACGGCGTCGCGGGGCTGGCCGTCGATCAGCTGGATGATGCGGGTGCCGATCACGACCGCGTCGGCGCTCGCACCGACCGCCTGGGCCGTGCGTGCATCGCGGATACCGAAACCGACGCCGACCGGCACGCCCACATGCCGGCGGATCCGCGGGATCATCCGGCCGACCGCATCGGTGTCGAGGTGGCCGGCACCGGTCACGCCTTTCAGCGAGACGTAGTAGACATAGCCCGTCGCGATGCGGCCGACCTGGGCCATGCGCTCGTCGGTGCTGGTCGGCGCCAGCAGGAAGATCAGGTCGATGCCGCGGGCCTGCAGGGCGGCGGCGAAGTCCTCGCATTCCTCGGGCGGGTAGTCGACCACCAGCAGGCCGTCGACGCCGGCGGCCGCGGCGTCGCGGATGAAGGCGCCCTTGCCGTGCACGCCGTCATAGCGCTCGACCGGGTTGGCGTAGCCCATCAGCACCACCGGCGTGGCGGTGTCGGTCTCGCGGAAGGCGGTCACCATGGCCAGCACCTGCTTCATGCCGACGCCGAGCGCCAGCGCGGCCTCGCCGGCCTGCTGGATCACCGGGCCGTCGGCCATCGGGTCGGAGAAGGGCACGCCGAGCTCGATCACGTCGGCCCCGGCGGCGACCATGCCGTGCATCAGGGCGGGCGTGATGTCGGCATACGGGAAGCCGGCCGTCACGTAGGGAATCAATGCCTTGCGGCCCTGTTTCTGCAGGGCGTCGAAGGTGGCAGCAATCCGGCTCATGCCTTGCCTCCCTTCACCTGGAGGCCGCGCATCGACGGCCGGTCGTAGAAATCGACGCCCGAGAGGTCGGCCACGGTGCCGATGTCCTTGTCGCCCCGGCCCGAGAGATTGACCAGGATCGACTGGTCCGGCCGCATCGTCTTCGCCAGCTTCATCGCGTAGGCGAAGGCGTGGCTCGATTCGAGCGCCGGAATGATGCCTTCGGTCCGGCACAGGTAGTGGAAGGCCTCCAGCGCCTCGCCGTCGGTGATGCCGACGTATTCGGCGCGGCCGATGTCGGCCAGGTAGGCGTGCTCGGGGCCGACGCCCGGATAGTCCAGGCCGGCGCTGATGCTGTGGGTCTCGGTGACCTGGCCGTCGTCGTTCTGCAGCAGGTAGGTGCGGTTGCCGTGCAGCACGCCCGGACTGCCGCGCAGGATCGAGGCCGCATGCTTGCCGCTGTCCAGGCCTTCGCCGGCGGCCTCGACGCCGATTAGCCGCGTGCGCTCGAACGGGATGTACGGATGGAAGATGCCCATCGCGTTGCTTCCGCCGCCCACGCAGGCCACCACCACGTCGGGCTGCTTGCCCTCGGCCTCGCCGGTGATGCCCTGCGCCGCCAGCATGGCCGGCATCTGCACGATGCACTCGGTGCCGATCACGCTCTGGAAGTCGCGCACCATCATCGGATAGGGGTGCGGGCCGGCCACGGTGCCGATGATGTAGAAGGTGTTCTCGACGTTGGTGACCCAGTCGCGCATCGCCTCGTTGAGCGCATCCTTCAGGGTCTTGCTGCCCGACTCGACCGGCACCACGGTGGCGCCGAGCAGGTTCATGCGGTACACGTTCGGGCTCTGGCGCTTGACGTCCTGGCTGCCCATGTAGACCACGCATTCGAGCCCGTAGCGGGCGCAGATCGTGGCGGTCGCCACGCCGTGCTGGCCGGCGCCCGTTTCGGCGATCACGCGCGGCTTGCCCATGCGCTTGGCGAGCATCGCCTGGCCGATGGTGTTGTTGACCTTGTGGGCGCCGGTGTGGTTCAGGTCCTCGCGCTTGAGGTAGATCTGGGCGCCGCCGATCTCGCGGCTGGTGCGCGCCGCGTGGTAGATCGGCGACGGCCGGCCCACGAAATGGGCCAGTTCGTAGTGGAATTCGGCGAGGAACTCGGGGTCGTCCTTGTACCGGGCGTAGGCATCGCGCAGTTCGCTGATCGCGTGGGTCAGCGTCTCGCTCGCGAAAGTGCCGCCGTAGATGCCGAAATGGCCGCTGGCGTCGGGTTGCTGGTAGGTGTCCATGGTCTCGCTGCGTTGGGCCGGCGCCCGCGGATCGAGGCGGCGCGCTGGCTAGTGAACTGGGGAAAAGGCATCGGCCGCCCGCACGGCGGCCACGAATTCGCGGATCTTCGCGGCGTCCTTGAGGCCCTTGGCGGCCTCGACGCCCGAACTCACGTCAACGGACAGCGACTTGCAGCGCGTCCGCAGCTGACGAATGCCATCGCCCACGTTTGCAGGTGCGAGCCCACCACTCAAGACGAGGTGAGCGTCGACGGCGGGTGGAAGAAGTGACCAATCGAATGCCTTGCCGCCACCGCCATAGGCTTCGACATGGGCGTCGAGCAGGATGGCCTGGGCGCGGGAGTAATCGGACGCATATTTTACGAGGTCGAAGGAAGCCCCGGCGGCGCCGAGCGGAATCCGGGCCGCCCGCATGTAGCGGTGGGCGCCGCGGCCGCTGGCTTCCCAGCACTGTTCGGGCGTCTCGTCGCCGTGGAACTGGGCCATGGCGCCGGCCACGCGCGCCAGCGCATCGAGGGTCGCCGGCGCCGACGCGTTGACGAACAGCAGCACCGGCGTCACGAAGGGCGGCAGCCGCCCGGCCAGTGCGGCGGCGCGCTCGGCCGTCACTGCACGCGGGCTGGCGGGATAGAGCACGAAGCCGACCGCGTCCGCGCCGGCCTCGACCGCGGCGTCGACGTCGGCCTCACGCGTCAGTCCGCAGATCTTGACGCGGGTGCGGGGGAGCGGGAAGGCGGCGGGAGTGGTCATGGCGGGCCATCATACGCAGCGCGGTCGGCCTGCAGCGTCGCCTCGGGCGGCAGGCCCCAGCCGGCGTCGTACAGCGGTCCCAGGAAGTAGAGTCCGGCGGCAGAAAAGGTGGGGGCCGCGACCACCCGGCTGCGCGCGGCCAGCACCTCGGCCATCCATTCGGGCGCCGCATCGCCGTGGCCGATGCGCACCAGGCAGCCCATGATGTTGCGGATCATGTGGTGCAGGAAGGCGTCGGCCTCGAACTCGAAATGCCAGCGGCAGCGCTCGCCCTCGCCGTGGCGCGTGATCTCGATGCGGCGCAGGTCCTTGACCGGCGAGCGGGCTTGGCAGGCCGAGGCGCGGAAAGAGCTGAAATCGTGCTGTCCCACCAGCACGGTGGCGGCGGCGCGCATCGCATCGCCGTCGAGCGCACGCATCGACCAGCCGACCCGGCCGGCGTCGAGGCTCGGGCGGACCGGCGATTGCGACAGCACGTACAGGTAGCGGCGGGTCAACGCACTGGCCCGGCAGTGGAACGGGTCGGGCACCGGCTGCGCCCATTGCACGGCGATGTCGGGCGGCAGGAAGCGGTTGGTGCCGCGGACCCAGGAGATGGGCCGGCGCTCGATGGAGGTATCGAAGTGCACCACCTGCATCAGGCCGTGGACGCCGGTGTCGGTGCGGCCGGCGCACAGGGTCGAGATCGGCTGGGCGGCGAACTGGCTCAGCGCCGCCTCGAGCTTGTCTTGCACCGTGCGGCCCGAGAGCTGGCTTTGCCAGCCCTGGTAGGCCTGTCCGTTGTAGCGGATGCCGAGGGCCAGCCTCACAGCAGAATCGGCGGCCGCATGGCCGCTCAGCGCAATTGGCCGAGCAGTTGCTTGGCTTCGGCCTTGATGTCGCCGGCGCTTTCGGCGGCCACTTCCTCGACCAGCGAGCGGGCACCCTCGACGTCGCCGAGCGCCTTCAGTTCGCGTGCCAGCGAGAGCTTGATCGCGTGCGGGTTTTCGCCGCTGTCGTCGATCGCCTCGAGGCGGCCGCGCTCGGTGTCGGGCGGGGTGCGGTTCGACAGGCCGGCCAGCGAGCTCATGTCGAATTCGATGAAGCCTGAATCCGTGGGCAGGCCGGCGCGCAGGGGGGCGGGCTGGGTGCGCTCCTCGTCGGGCTGCGACGCTTCACGCGCGCGCGGCTCGAGGGCCGCAGGGGCGGTATCGAAGTCGTTCTCGAGATCGAGCCGGCTGGGAACCTGGCGGGCCGGCGCGTGGCCGTTGAGCGGCGCGGTGACCGTGCTCGGCAACTCGGGGGCGATCGCCTGGAACGGCTTCGGCGCCGCCGCCGGGGTCAGGGGCAGGCTGGCCGTGACCGAGGCCGGGGCGGTCGTTGCCGGCGGTGGGTTCAGGTCGAGATCGAAGTCCAGAGGCGCCACCGACGGCATGAAGGCCGGCGGCGGCGCTTCCTTCACGGGTGCGGGCGCCGGTGCGAGCGGCACTGGGGCGCTGGCGGCGGCGAGGGTGCCGGCGAAGGCGGCGGCTTCGGCGGCGGACACACCGCCGCGGTTGCCGCTCTCGTAGAGCGGATTGCCCGGATCGAGGTCCTTGCCGAGTTCGACCACGCGGTTCCATTCGCTGCCTGTGCCCCCGGTCAGCTTGTGGACGTCGGCCGCGAGCGCTTCGTAGGCGCGCAGGTCGCGGCGCTTGGCATGGATCTCGAGCAGCTTGAGATGGATCGCGGTGCGTTCGGGATTGACCCGCAGGGCCTCGCGCAGGATTTCCTCGGCCTGGAGGTCGCGGCCGTAGGCCAGGTAGACGTCGGCCTCGGCCACCGGGTCGACGTCGCCGGCATCCAGCTGGCTCGGCGAATACGACAGCGACGACACGACGGAGTTGCCGCGGTTCTTGGTGTCCACCGACTCGCCGCCGCTGGCGCCGAAGAAGGAGTCCTTGGGAATCCGGCTTTCGATGAACACGCTGTCTCCGGCATCGCGGCGCTTGCGGCCGAGCACGCGGTAGAGCAGGACACCGATCAGCAGGGCGATCAGCGCGGCGGCGCCGGCCATCAGCGGGTTGTCGAGCAGCTCGGAGAAGAAGCTCGGCTGCGCGGGCGGCGGCGGGGGCGGCGCCTTGGCGGCCGGCTTGGCGGCCGCGGCCGGGGCGGTCACCGCGGGTGCGGCGGCCGGGGCGGAGGCGGCAGCAGCCACTGCCGGGGCTGCGGAAGAAGCCGCGGGGGCGGCAGGGGCGGCTACAGGCGCAGGTGCAGGTGCAGGTGCCGAGGCGGCGGGTGTGGCCGCCGGTGCCGGAGTCGCCGGTGTTGCGGCTGCCGGCGCTGCGGCGGGCGCTGTTGCAGGTGCGGCTGCCGGCGCTGCTGCAGGTGCTGCTGCCGGCGCTGCTGCGGAGGCAGGGCGGGGGGTGGCGGCCGGTGCGGCGGGGGCCGCGGAAGCAGGCGCCGGGGCCGGACTGGCCGCGGCCGGCACGGCGCCGCTGGCGGCCTGGATCTTGTTCAGTTCCGAGATGTTCTTCGACAGCTCGGCCACGCGCGCGTTGCTGGCCTGCGTCTGGCGCGCCTGGGCGATCTGCTCCTCGGTCGGGCGTCCCGGGGCGATGCCCTGGGAGATCTTGAGCTTGTCGCTCGCGGCATTGGCCGCATTGCGGTCCTCGACATTGGCTTGCAGCTTGCCCGAGGTCTGGCGGTCGGCATCGGCCACCCGCGAGGTCGGCGCGTTGTCGGCCAGACGGCGGCGGTACTCGCCGAAGTCCTGGCTCTGCGCGGTGACCATCCGTCGGGCTTCGGACGCCGGGATGGCTTCGGCCTGGGGTGCGCCGGGCACGTCGAGCACGGCCCCGGCCTTGATCCGGTTGACGTTGCCGCCGATGAAGGCGTTCGGATTGGCGCGCAGCAGGGCCACGAGCATCTGGTCGAGCGAGACCTCGGCCGGCTTGTAGGCGGCGGCGATCTTGCCGGCGGTATCGCCCGGCTGGACCTTGACCTGCTCGCTGCTGCCGGTGCGAACCGTGCCACTGTCCGCCGGGGCGGCGGGCGCGGCAGGTGCCGTGGCGACCGGGCGTTCGCGCCGGCTTGGAGCTGCCTGCACGACGGCCGGCGCGACACGCTGCGGGGCGATCTGGGGTGCTGTCGGAGCGACCTGGGCCGCAGCCTGGCGGCTGGCCGGCGGGTCGAGCAGGACCGTGTAGTCGCGGACGATACGGCCCGAGCTCCAGTTGGCCTCGAGCAGCAGGTCGACGAAGGGTTCGCTCAACAGCCGGTTGCTGCTGAGGCGCACCACGTAGCGGCCATCCGGGCGTTTCTGGACGCCGACCCGGACGTCCGACAGGGCGGCGTTGTAAGGAACGCCGGCGGCGCGGAAAGCCTCGGTGGAGGCGATGTTGACCTTGAGGTTGTCGGCCTCGGCGGCCGTGATCTCGGTGATCTCGATTTCGGCCCGCAGCGGTTCGCCCAGCGCCGACTGCACGTTCAGCCGTCCCAGTGCGAGCGCGCTGGCGTCGGCGGCGAAACCGCCCAGAGCCAAGGCCACCGCCGCGCTGACCAGCGTGAGTTGACTCCGGCCAGGGATCGTCGAACTCGGGGGGGTGGCCAAAAGGCGGGCCGCAGGCAACGATTGTCGTGTCATGCTGTGAGGGGGCAGCTCGGCCCAAAAGTGTAAGGGGACGTTAACATCAACACTCGGCACTGACAAGGCGACAAGGCTTGTCTCCCCAGTGCGTGCAAACTTCGTCATGCATTTGCCGTTGCACCGCCGCAACGGCGCGCCCTCCGAAGAGGGCGCGAATCAATGGCTCAAGCTTCCAGAAGGATGCGCAGCATGCGGCGCAGCGGTTCGGCGGCGCCCCACAGCAGCTGGTCGCCGATGGTGAAGGCGCCGACGTATTCCGGTCCCATCGCCAGCTTGCGGACCCGGCCGACCGGGATCGTCATGGTGCCGGTGACCGCGACCGGCGTCAGGTCCTTGACAGTGGCCTCGCGGGTGTTCGGCACCACCTTGACCCATTCGTTGTCGGCGGCGATCAGCGCCTCGATGTCGGCCACCGGCACGTCCTTCTTGAGCTTGAAGGTCAGCGCCTGGCTGTGGCAGCGCATGGCGCCGATGCGCACGCAGAAGCCATCGACCGGCGTCGCCGCGGTGCCGAAGCCGGCGCCCTGGCCGAGGATCTTGTTGGTCTCGGCGCCGCCCTTCCACTCTTCCTTGCTCATGCCGTCGCCCAGGTCCTTGTCGATCCAGGGGATCAGGCTGCCGCCCAGCGGGGCGCCGAAATTGGCGGTCTCGGCGGCGCTCAGCGACTGCTGCCTGGCCAGCACCTTGCGGTCGATCTCGAGGATGGCCGACTTGGGATCGTCGAGCAGTGCGCGGACCTCGGCGTTGAGCGTGCCGAACTGGGTCAGCAGCTCGCGCATGTGCTGGGCGCCGCCGCCCGAGGCCGCCTGATAGGTCATGCTGGTCATCCACTCGACCAGGCCGGCCTTGTAGAGCGCGCCGACGCCCATCAGCATGCAGCTGACGGTGCAGTTGCCGCCGATCCAGTTCTTGCCGCCCTTGGCGAGCGCGTTCTGGATCACCGGCAGGTTGACCGGGTCGAGCACGATGATGGCGTCGTCGTCCATGCGCAGCGTCGAGGCTGCGTCGATCCAGTGGCCCTTCCAGCCGGCCGCACGCAGCTTCGGGAACACCTCGGTCGTGTAGTCGCCGCCCTGGGCCGTGACGACGATGTCGCACTTCTTCAGTGCCTCGATGTCGTGGGCGTCCTTCAGCGCGGTTTCGTTCTTGGCCATCGCCGGGGCCTTGCCGCCGGCGTTGGAAGTCGAGAAGAAGACCGGCTCGATCAGTCCGAAGTCCCCTTCGGCCTGCATCCGGTCCATCAGGACCGAGCCGACCATGCCGCGCCAGCCCACGAGGCCGACCAGAGGTTGATTTGCGTTCGCCATTTCAATTTGCCCTTGTGAAAAAAGAAACTGTCTTCTCTTCGCGCCCGGCTCGTCAGAGCCGGGGAGGGCGTGACGAAGCGGGCTGGTTTAGCCGGTAATCGTCTTTTTGGTGATGGCAGCCACCACGGCGTCGCCCATTTCGCGGGTGCCGACCTTGATGGTGCCCCCGGACCAGATGTCTGCCGTACGCAGGCCCTGCGCCAGCACGGATTGGACCGCCGACTCGATCCGGTCGGCAGCCTCGGGCTGGTTGAGGGAGAAGCGAAGCATCATGGCAGCAGACAGGATTGTAGCCAAAGGATTGGCAACCCCCTTGCCCGCAATGTCGGGCGCGCTGCCGTGGCTGGGCTCGTAGAGGCCCTGGTTGCTGGCATTCAGCGAGGCCGAGGGCAGCATGCCGATCGAGCCGGTGAGCATCGCCGCCTCGTCCGACAGGATGTCGCCGAACATGTTGCCGGTGACCACGACGTCGAATTTCTTCGGTGCCTTGACCAACTGCATGGCGGCGTTGTCGACGTACATGTGGTCGAGTTCGACGTCCGGATATTCGCGGCCGACCTCGGTCACGATGTCCTTCCAGAACTGGAAGGTCTCGAGCACGTTGGCCTTGTCGACGCTGGTCACGCGCTTGCTGCGCTTGCGGGCCGCCTGGAAGGCGACGTGGGCGATGCGCTCGACCTCGGGGCGCGAGTAGCGCATGGTGTCGAAGGCTTCCTCGGCGCCTGGGAAGTGGCCGTCGACCGCGGTGCGGCGGCCACGCGGCTGGCCGAAGTAGATGTCGCCGGTCAGCTCGCGAATGATGAGGATGTCCAGGCCTGCGATCAGCTCGGGCTTGAGGCTGGAGGCACCGACCAGCTGCTCGTAGCAGATGGCCGGGCGGAAGTTGGCGAACAGGCCGAGGTTCTTGCGCAGGCCCAGGATGGCCTGTTCGGGACGCAGCGAGCGTTCGAGCTTGTCGTACTTCCAGTCGCCGACGGCGCCGAACAGCACGGCATCGGCTTCCTTGGCCAGCTTCAGCGTCGATTCCGGCAGCGGGTGGCCATGGGCTTCGTAGGCCGCGCCGCCGACCAGGGCCGACTCCATCTCGAACTTGAGATCGAGCGTTTCGAGCACGCGGATGGCTTCGGCGACGATTTCGGTGCCGATGCCGTCACCGGGGAGGACTGCGATTTTCATGAGGGGTTTGTACGGAGGTTGCGGTTAAACGGGAGGGTTTCAGGCCGGCGCCGGGCCGCCCCAAGGCGGCCTGCGGCCCCCTCGGGGGGCAGCGAGGACACGCAGTGCCGAGCGTGGGGGCCACCAGGCCGGCGCCGGGCCGCCCCAAGGCGGCCTGCGRCCCCCTCGGGGGGGCAGCGAGGACACGCAGTGCCGAGCGTGGGGGCCACATGTCTTTCAGGCGTCGAGCATCGTGTGCGCCAGCCAGGGCTTCTGCGCCAGGCGCGCGGCCTCGAAGGCCTTGATCTTGTCCTTGTGGCGCAGCGTCAGGCCGATGTCGTCGAGGCCGTTGACCAGGCAGTACTTGCGGAAGGCCTGGACGTCGAAGGCGAATTCGCCGCCGTCCGGCTTGATGACCACCTGGCGCTCGAGGTCGATCGTCAGGCTGTAGCCCGGGAAGGCGAAGGTCTGGTCGAACAATTGAGCGACCTGCGCCTCGGGCAGCACGATCGGCAGCAGGCCGTTCTTGAAGCTGTTGTTGAAGAAGATGTCCGCATAGCTCGGCGCGATGATCGCGCGAAAGCCGTATTGGTCGAGCGCCCAGGGCGCATGCTCGCGCGACGAGCCGCAACCGAAGTTCTGTCGCGCCAGCAGGATCGATGCGCCGGCATAGCGCGGCTGGTTCAGCACGAAATCGGGGTTCGGCTTGCGCGACGCCGGATCCTGGCCCGGTTCGCCCGGATCGAGATAGCGCCAGGCGTCGAACAGGTTCTGGCCGAAGCCGGTCTTCTTGATCGACTTGAGGAACTGCTTCGGGATGATCGCGTCGGTGTCGACGTTCTCGCGGTCCAGCGGCGCCACGAGGCCCTTGTGTACGGTGAATTTCTGCATGGTGTGGGCTCCTGGGTCAGGCGAAGATTCGGACGTCGACGAAATGGCCGTGCACGGCAGCCGCAGCGGCCATCGCAGGGCTCACGAGGTGGGTGCGGCCACCGGCGCCCTGGCGGCCTTCGAAGTTGCGGTTGCTGGTCGAGGCGCAGCGCTCGCCGGGCTCGAGGCGGTCGGCGTTCATCGCGAGGCACATCGAGCAGCCGGGTTCGCGCCATTCGAAGCCCGCGGCCTTGAAGATCTGGTCGAGCCCTTCGCGCTCGGCCTGTTCCTTCACCACGCCGGAGCCCGGCACGACCATCGCGAGCTTGACATTCTTCGCCACCTTCCGGCCGAGCTTCTTGACCACCGCCGCGGCCTCGCGCATGTCCTCGATGCGGCTGTTGGTGCAGGAACCGATGAACACCTTGTCGATGAAGATGTCGTTCATGGGCTTGTTGGGTTCCAGTCCCATGTAGACCAGGGCGCGTTCGATCGCGCCGCGCTTGCCGGCGTCCTTTTCCTTGTCGGGGTCGGGCACGCGGCCATCGATCGGCACCACCATCTCGGGCGAGGTGCCCCAGGTGACCTGCGGCTTGATCTGCGTGGCGTCGAGTTCGACCACGTGGTCGAAGTGCGCGCCGGGGTCGGACTGCAAGGTCTTCCAATAGGCGACCGCCTGCTCCCATTCGACGCCGGTCGGCGCCAGCGGACGGCCCTTGACGTAGGCGATGGTCTTCTCGTCGACCGCCACCAGCCCGGCGCGCGCGCCGGCCTCGATCGCCATGTTGCAGACCGTCATGCGGCCTTCCATGCTGAGGTCGCGGATCGCCGAGCCGGCGAATTCGATGGTGTAGCCAGTGCCGCCCGCGGTGCCGATCTTGCCGATGATCGCGAGCACGATGTCCTTGGCGGTGCAGCCGAGCGGCAACTTGCCCTCGACCTTCACGAGCAGGTTCTTCGCCTTCTTGCCGAGCAGGGTCTGGGTCGCCATGACGTGCTCGACTTCGCTGGTGCCGATGCCGTGCGCCAGCGCGCCGAAGGCGCCGTGCGTGGAGGTGTGCGAATCGCCGCAGACCACGGTCATGCCGGGCAAGGTGGCGCCCGACTCGGGCCCGATCACGTGCACGATGCCCTGGCGCTTGCTCAGGAACGGAAAGAAGGCGGCGGCGCCGAATTCCTTGATGTTGCTGTCCAGGGTCGTGACCTGTTCCTTGCTGGTCGGGTCGGCGATGCCGTCGTAGCCGCGCTCCCAGCCGGTGGTCGGCGTGTTGTGGTCGGCCGTGGCCACCACCGAGCTGATGCGCCACAGCTTGCGGCCGGCCTCGCGCAGCCCTTCGAAGGCCTGCGGGCTGGTCACTTCGTGCACCAGGTGGCGATCGATGTAGAGGATCGCGGTGCCGTCTTCCTCGGTGTGGACGACGTGTTCGTCCCAGAGTTTGTCGTAGAGCGTGCGTGCCATGGAAGTCTCTTTCGTGGGGAGGTGATTGTCTTATGCGGCGCGCTGCGCGGGTGTCGCGTCAGCGGGTGTGTGCAGGTGCTTGACCAGCGTGCGGGCAGCGACCGGCAGGGTCGAGAAGTCGCGCGCGATGAGCCGGATCTGCCGTGCGGCCCAGGGGTCGTTGAGCGCCACGGGGGTCAGGCCGCGGCCGATGCCGCCCTGCATCAGCTCGAAGGCGCGCAAGGGCATCACGCCGACGCCGAGTTCGTTTTCGATCATCCGGCACATCGCGTCGAGGCCGGTCACGTGGATGCGCAGGCGGATGCTGCGATTGGCGGCCAGCGCGGCCTGGTGCATGGCGACGTAGATCGAGCTGTTGGTGTGCAGTCCGACGTGGTCGAAGTCGAGCGAGTCGATGAAGTCGATGGTGCGCACGGACGCCAGGGCGTGGCCCGCCGGCACGATCAGCGCCAGCGCGTCGTCGCGGTAGGGCAGGCTTTGCAGTTCCGTGCTGCCTTCGGCCAGGTGGCAGACGCCAAGGTCGGCCGCGCCCTCGTGGACGGCCCGAACGACCTCGCTGCTCAGGTGTTCCTCGAGGTCGATCTTGATCGCGTCGTGGGCGCGCGTGAAGGCGCCGAGGTCCTCGGGCAGGAACTGCACGATGGCGGAGATGTTGGCGTGCACCCGCACATGGCCGCGCACGCCGTCGGCGTACTCGCTGAGTTCGCCCTGCATCTTCTCGAGGCTGTAGAGCACCGAGCGCGCATGGTGCAGCAGGCTCTCGCCGGCCGGCGTCAGGTCGACGCCGCGCGCATGGCGGTAGAGCAGGGGGGTGCCGAGGGTGGCCTCGAGGTCGGACAGCCGCTTGCTGATGGCCGACGCCGCGATGAACTCTCGCTCCGCCGCGCGGCCGATGCTGCCGAGTTCGCAGACGGCCACGAACAACTGCAGCGACGTCAGGTCGATGCGGCGGGCGAAGCTGCGTTCAGAGGAGGTCATCGGGGCCTTGGCATCTCGTTCAGAGATGGAAGGCTGAATTTTCCCTCAGTTTCATGCAAGAAGCCATCGTGATCGGAGATGGCTTCGATGCCGCGGCGCGATGAGCGCCGCGACCCGGAATTACTGCTTCTTCTGCGCGGCGTCTTCCAACTTCTGGCCGCCCTTCTGGATGTCCTGGCCGGCGCCCTTCATGGTGTTGCAAGCGGCCAGCGGCACGGCGAAGGCAAAGGCAACGGTGATCAGCGCTGCAAGCTTCTTCATGGTGGAACTCCTTCGTTTGGATGAGGAGCCCACGCTATTCGGCCCGCCCGGGCCGCTGTGTCAGCCAAGACGCAAGAAAGCTGCCCGAGGGCAGCTTTCCTGGGTGCGGGCCGTTCGGCAATCAGCGCTGGGCGATCGGCTGGACGTCGCGCTTGACCGAGCCTTCGAAGAGCTGGCGCGGGCGGCCGATCTTGTAGTCGGGGTCGCCGATCATCTCGTTGAGCTGGGCGATCCAGCCGACCGTGCGCGCCAGCGCGAAGATGGCGGTGAACAGCGGCACCGGGATGCCGATCGCGCGCTGCACGATGCCCGAATAGAAGTCGACGTTCGGGTAGAGCTTGCGCGAGACGAAGTATTCGTCTTCCAGCGCGATCTTTTCCAGCGCCATCGCGAGCTTGAACAGCGGGTCGTTTTCCAGGCCCAACTCGCTGAGCACCTCCTTGCAGGTTTCCTGCATCAGCTTGGCGCGTGGGTCGTAGTTCTTGTAGACGCGATGCCCGAAACCCATCAGCTTGACGTTCGAGTTCTTGTCCTTGACCTGCTTGATGAACTCGCCGATCTTCTCGACGCCGCCGGCCTTCTGGATGTCGTAGAGCATGTTGAGCGCCGCTTCGTTGGCGCCGCCGTGAGCCGGGCCCCAGAGGCAGGCCACGCCGGCCGCGATCGCCGCGAAGGGGTTGGTGCCCGACGAGCCGCACAGGCGCACGGTCGAGGTCGATGCGTTCTGCTCGTGGTCGGCGTGCAGGATGAAGATGCGGTCGAGCGCGCGCTCGAGCACCGGGCTCACCTTGTACTCTTCGCACGGGGTCGCGAACATCATGTGCAGGAAGTTGCCCGCGTAGCTCAGGTCGTTCTTCGGGTACATGTAGGGCTGGCCCACGGTGTACTTGTAGGCCATGGCGACCAGCGTCGGCATCTTGGCGATCAGGCGGATCGCGGCGATCTCGCGGTGCTTCGGATTGTTGATGTCCGTGCTGTCGTGATAGAAGGCCGACAGCGCGCCCACCAGGCCGGTCATGATGGCCATCGGGTGGGCATCGCGGCGAAAGCCCCGCAGGAAGAACTGCATCTGCTCGTTGACCATCGTGTGGTTGGTCACGAGCTTGGTGAAGTTGGTCTTCTTGGCCTGGTCGGGCAGCTCGCCGTAAAGCAGCAGGTGGCAGGTCTCGAGGAAGTCGCAGTTGGTCGCGAGCTGCTCGATCGGGTAGCCGCGGTACAGCAGCTCGCCCTTGTCGCCGTCGATGTACGTGATGGCCGATTCGCACGAGGCCGTCGACATGAAGCCCGGGTCGTAGGTGAACATGCCCGTCTGGGCGTAGAGCTTGCGGATGTCGATCACATCAGGGCCGAGGGTGCCCTTGTAGATCGGTAGCTCGACGTTCTGTCCGCCGTTGCTGAACGACAGCGTGGCCTTGTTCTCGGATGCTTTCATTTCGAGTGTCTTTCAAAGAATGGATCAGGAAGATAGGGATTGCGCACCGTCGCTGCGCATCAGCCGCAGCAGCTCGATCACCTCGGCCCCGGCCCATCCGGGCTCAGGCTCCTTTCGCGCGAGCAGGAGGTCGAGCAGGTCGTTGTCCGACAGGTCCATCAATGTCTCCAGTGCCTGTGCCTGCCCGCGGGTCAGGCTTGCCTCGTGCCGTTCGAAGAAGCGGGCAATGAACAGGTCGTTCTCGAGCAAGCCGCGCCGGCAGCGCCATTTGAGCTTGCTCAGCGCGCGCACGCTGATCGGCTCGGAGAGGTCGTCGGTGGCTGGCATCGTGGGTCGCCAGATCTAGATGGCGCGACGCACCATCAGTTCCTTGATCTTGCCGATCGCCCGGGTCGGATTCAGGTTCTTCGGGCAGACGTCGACGCAATTCATGATCGAGTGGCAGCGGAACAGGCGGTACGGGTCCTCGAGGTTGTCGAGGCGCTCGCCGGTCGCTTCGTCGCGGCTGTCGGCGATGAAGCGGTAGGCCTGCAGCAGGCCGGCCGGGCCGACGAACTTGTCGGGGTTCCACCAGAAGCTCGGGCAGCTGGTCGAGCAGCTCGCGCACAGGATGCACTCGTACAGGCCGTTGAGCTCGTCGCGCTCCTCGGGCGACTGCAGGCGCTCCTTCTCGGGCGGCACGGTGTCGTTCTGCAGGTACGGCTTGATCGAGTTGTACTGCTTGAAGAACTGCGTCATGTCGACGATCAGGTCGCGGATCACCGGCAGGCCGGGCAGCGGCTTGAGCACGATCGTGCCCTTGAGCGTCAGCATGTTGGTCAGGCAGGCCAGGCCGTTCTTGCCGTTGATGTTCATTGCATCCGAGCCGCAGACGCCTTCGCGGCAGGAGCGGCGGAACGACAGCGACGGATCCTGCGCCTTGAGCTTCATCAGGGCGTCGAGCAGCATCCGCTCGTGGCCGTCGAGTTCGATCTCGACGGTCTGCATGTAGGGCTTGGCGTCCTTGTCCGGGTCGTAGCGGTAGATCTGGAATGTGCGCTTCATCGTGGGATACCTTTAGTCAGTTGGGGACCGGGCTTGCGGCGCGGTGCGCCACTGCGGTCTGTCCCGCAAGTTCTCAGAATGTCCGAACCTTGGGCGGCACCGAGGCCACCGTCAGCGGCTGCAGCTTGACCGGCTTGTAGGAGAGGCGGTTGTCCTGGCTGTACCAGAGCGTGTGCTTCATCCAGTTGGCGTCGTCGCGGCCGAGCGGGGCGACCGGATCGTCGGCCGGGCGCTCGTAGTCCTCGACCGTGTGGGCGCCGCGACATTCCTTGCGGGCAGCGGCCGAGACCATCGTGGCCTGCGCCACTTCGATCAGGTTGTCGACTTCCAGCGCTTCGATGCGCGCGGTGTTGAAGATCCGCGACTTGTCCTTGAGCGTGACTGCGGCGACTCGTTTGCGCACATCGGCGATCTTCTGCACGCCTTCGTCCATTGACGCCTGCTTGCGGAACACGGCCGCGTGCTGCTGCATCACCGAGCGGATCTCGTTGGCGACGTCCTGGGCGTACTCGCCCGAGGTCGAGGCCTCGAGCTGGTTCAGGCGCTCCAGCGTGCGGTCGGCGGCATCGGCCGGCAGCGGCTTGTGTTCCTTCAGCTTGTCGTTGAACTCGACGATGTGGTTGCCGGCCGCACGGCCGAACACCAGCAGGTCGAGCAGCGAGTTGGTGCCCAGCCGGTTGGCGCCATGGACGCTGACGCAGGAGCATTCGCCGACCGCGTACAGGCCGTTCACCACGGCGCTGTTCTCTTCGCCCTTCTGGATCACGACCTGGCCGTTGATGTTGGTCGGAATGCCGCCCATCTGGTAGTGGATGGTCGGCACCACCGGGATCGGCTCCTTGGTGATGTCGACGTTGGCGAAGTTGACGCCGATCTCGTACACCGAGGGCAGGCGCTTGTGGATGGTCTCGGCACCGAGGTGGTCGAGCTTCAGCAGCACGTAGTCCTTGTTGGGGCCGCAGCCGCGCCCTTCCTTGATTTCCTGGTCCATCGAGCGCGAGACGAAGTCGCGCGGCGCCAGGTCCTTCAGGGTCGGCGCGTAGCGTTCCATGAAGCGCTCGCCGTTGCTGTTGAGCAGGATCGCGCCTTCACCGCGGCAGCCTTCGGTCAGCAGCACGCCGGCGCCGGCCACGCCGGTCGGGTGGAACTGCCAGAACTCCATGTCCTGCAGCGGGATGCCCGAGCGCGCGGCCATGCCGAGGCCGTCGCCGGTGTTGATGAATGCGTTGGTCGAGGCCGCGAAGATGCGGCCCGCGCCGCCCGTGGCCAGCAGCACGGTCTTGGCCTGCAGGATGTGCAGGTCGCCGGTTTCCATCTCGAGCGCGGTCACGCCGACCACATCGCCTTCGGCGTCGCGGATCAGGTCGAGCGCCATCCACTCGACGAAGAACTGGGTGCGGGCCTCGACGTTCTTCTGGTAGAGCGTGTGCAGCATCGCGTGGCCGGTGCGGTCGGCCGCGGCGCAGGCGCGCTGCACCGGCTTCTCGCCGTAGTTGGCGGTGTGGCCGCCGAACGGGCGCTGGTAGATCGTGCCGTCCGGATTGCGGTCGAAGGGCATGCCGAAATGCTCGAGCTCGTACACCACCTTCGGTGCCTCGCGGCACATGAACTCGATCGCGTCCTGGTCGCCGAGCCAGTCGGAGCCCTTGATCGTGTCGTAGAAGTGGTAGTGCCAGTTGTCCTCGCTCATGTTGCCGAGCGAGGCGCCGACGCCGCCCTGGGCCGCGACGGTGTGCGAACGGGTCGGGAACACCTTCGAGAGCACGGCCACGTTGAGGCCGGCGCGCGCCAGTTGCAGCGAGGCACGCATGCCGGAGCCGCCGGCACCGACGATGACAACGTCGAACTTTCGCGTGGTGATTTGTTCTTTTGTGTAAGACATGGGGTTACAGCCTCCAGAGCACTTGAATGGCCCAACCCGCGCAACCCACAAGCCAGACGATGGTGAAAACTTGGCACAGCAGGCGGATGCCGACCGGCTGGACATAGTCCATCCAGACGTCACGCATGCCGACCCAGACGTGATAGAGCAGCGAGGCGATCACCACGAAGGTGAGCACCTTCATCCACTGGGCGGCGAAGATGCCGGCCCACAGGTCGTAGCCGATCGGGCCGCGCGTGAAGATCAGCTGCGCCAGCAGGATGACGGTGAAGAGCGCCATCAGGGCGCCGGTGATGCGCTGGCTGAGCCAGTCGCGCAATCCGTAGTGCGCACCGACGACGATGCGCTTGGAGCCGTAGTTCACGGACATGGTCAATTTCCTATTCAGTTGCGGCCGCGATGCCGGAGCGGATTCAATAGAGGCCGAACAGTTTGGCGCCAAGAACGACGGTCAGCAGGATGCTCAGGGCCAGCGTGGCGAGGGCGGTGCTGTTGCCGGACTTCTTGTCCACCGCGTGATGGTTCACGTCCATGTAGATGTGGCGCACGCCGGCGATGAAGTGGTGCAGGTAGGCCCAGATCAGTGCCAATGCCACGAGCTTGAGGAACCAGCCCGGAACGAAGCCAAGGCCGCTGTTGAAGGCGGCCTTGAAGCGGGCGAAGGAAATTTCGGAGGAGACCGAGGTGTCGAACATCCAGACGATGAAGGGCAGCAGCAGGAACATCAGCGCCCCGCTGATGCGGTGCAGGATCGACACGATGCCCGCCGGCGGCAACCGGTAGGTGGTCAGGTCAGACAGCGGGTTGATATTGCGGAACTCTCGCCGCGGTTGTCGGGGTGGGGTGGCCAGCTCTGTCATGGGGGCTTTCGGGTTTTACGAGGGGCTACTTGTTCTTCGGCGAAAAGCAAACAACTCAAAATTCTATTGCAATGCACCATCGCGCGGCTTTCGCTGTCCGGTCATCGCACTGCGAAGGTCGGTTGCTGCGCGGGCCTTGCGCTCTCAGCCGAGGTCGTTTCGATAGTGGTGGGTGTCGGTGCGATAGAGCCCGCGGCGCAGTTCCATCGGCGTGTCGTGGTAGGTGTAGGCGACGCGCTCCACGCTCAGGAGCGGGGTCGAGGTGTCGACTGCCAGCAGCGCCGCCTGGGCGGAATCGGGCAACACGGCGCGGATCTTTTCCTCGGCGCGCACCATGCGGACGCCGAATTCGGTCTCGAACAGCGCGTACATCGGGCCGCGCCAGGCGGTGAGCCGCTCCGCGGTCAGGCCCTTGAACTGCGCGCCGGACAGCCAGAGCTCCTCGAGAATGGTCGGCGTGCCGCGATAGGCCAGCACGCGCCGCACCTGCAGCACGGTGTCGCCGGTGCGCAAGGCCAAGGCGCGGGCGACGTCGGCCGAGGCGCGCTGGCGCTTGCAGTCGACGATCTCGCGCTCGGCCGGACCTTCGCTGTCGGCGTCGCCGCTGTCGGGCACCAGCTTGAGGAATCGGTATTGCACATGCTGCTCGGCATGGGTCGCGACGAAGGTGCCTTTGCCCTGGCGGCGCACCACGAGGTTTTCGGCCGACAGTTCGTCGATCGCCTTGCGCACCGTGCCCTGGCTGACCCGGAAGCGGGCGGCCAGATCGATCTCGCTCGGGATCGGCTCGCCGGGCTTCCATTCGCCGGCGTGCAGGCTCTGCAGGATCAGCGATTTGATCTGCTGGTAGAGCGGACTGAACGACGGCGTGGAGGGCTCGGCGACAGGGGTGGGGGAGGTGGCCATGGGGTTTCGGGAGCGCACCGCGAAGGTGCTTCGGGCCGACATCTTATATAAGACATAAGACAGGCGCCACCGAAACCGCAAATCGGCATAAAATCGAAGGCGGCCAAATGGCCGGGCCACGTGTCCCGGCCCGACCTCGTGGCCGCACTCCGCGGCCGTGCACCGTTTTCATCATTTCCTGGAGTTTTCCCATGAGCAAAAAGCCTGTTCGCGTTGCCGTCACCGGTGCCGCTGGCCAAATCGGTTACGCCCTGCTGTTCCGCATCGCCTCCGGCGAAATGCTGGGCAAGGACCAGCCGGTCATCCTGCAACTGCTCGAGATCCCCGACGAAAAGGCCCAGAAGGCGCTCAAGGGCGTGATGATGGAGCTCGACGACTGCGCCTTCCCGCTGCTGGCCGGCATGGAAGCCCACGGCGACCCGATGACCGCCTTCAAGGACGCCGACTACGCGCTGCTGGTCGGTTCGCGTCCGCGTGGCCCGGGCATGGAACGCGCCGAGCTGCTGGCCGTCAACGGCGCCATCTTCACCGCGCAAGGCAAGGCCCTGAACGCCGTCGCCAGCCGCAACGTCAAGGTGCTGGTGGTGGGCAACCCGGCCAACACCAACGCCTACATCGCAATGAAGAGCGCCCCCGACCTGCCGCGCAAGAACTTCACCGCCATGCTGCGCCTGGACCACAACCGCGCCGCCAGCCAGCTCGCCGCCAAGACCGGCAAGGCCGTGGCCGACATCGAGAAGCTGACCGTCTGGGGCAACCACTCGCCCACGATGTACGCCGACTACCGCTTCGCCACCATCAACGGCGAAAGCGTCGCCAAGATGATCAACGACCAGGACTGGAACGCCAACACCTTCCTGCCGACCGTCGGCAAGCGCGGCGCCGCCATCATCGAGGCCCGCGGCCTGTCGTCGGCCGCCTCGGCCGCCAACGCCGCCATCGACCACATGCACGACTGGGCCCTGGGCACCAACGGCAAGTGGGTCACGATGGGCATCCCGTCGGATGGCCAGTACGGCATTCCGAAGGACGTGATGTTCGGCTTCCCTGTCACCTGCGAGAACGGCGAATACAAGCTGGTCGAAGGCCTGGCCATCGACGCCTTCAGCCAGGAACGCATCGACAAGACGCTCAAGGAACTGACCGACGAGCAAGCCGGCGTCGCCCATCTGCTGTAAGCCACGACCCGGCATGCTCGACTGGAACCCCGCGCTCTACAGCCGCTACGAGGACGAGCGCACCCGTCCGGCCCGGGACCTGCTGGCCCGGGTGCCGTTGGCCCAGGCCGCGCGGGTGTTCGATCTCGGCTGCGGGCCGGGCAACTCCACCGAGCTGCTGGTGCAGCGTTTTCCGGCTGCCGCGGTGGTCGGCACCGACAATTCCGAGCCGATGCTCGCCAGTGCCAGGCAGCGCCTGCCGCAGGCCCGCTTCGAGCTCGGCGACATCGCCACCTGGGCGCCGGAAGCGGCGCCCGACCTCATCTATGCCAATGCCGCCCTGCAGTGGGTGCCCGACCACGAAGCCCTGATCCCCAGGCTCTTCGCGGCGCTGGCGCCCGGCGGCGTGCTGGCGATCCAGATGCCCGACAACCGCCAGGAGCCCACGCACCGGCTGATGCGCGAGGTGGCGGCCGAGGCGCCCTGGGCGCAGGCCATCGGCAACCCCGACCGGTTGCGCACCGAATTGCTGGGCATCGAGGGCTACTACGACCTGCTGGCCGGCGAGGCCGCGGCGGTCGACGTCTGGCGCACCGCCTACCAGCATCCGATGGCCTCCGCGGCGGCCATCGTCGAGTGGGTCAGCGGCACCGGGCTGAAGCCCTTCGTCGACCCCTTGCCCGGCGAACTGAAGACCCGCTACCTGGCCGAATACGAACGCCGCATCGCCCGTGCCTATGCGGCGCGCAGCGACGGAAAGCTGCTGCTGGCTTTTCCGCGCCTGTTCATCGTGGCGCAGAAAAAGGCATGACCGAAAGCATCTCCACCCACCATCCGCGCGAGGTGCTGCTCGGCGCCCAGGCCGGCGCCGTGGCGCTGCCGGTCTGCGACCACTACAGCGGTGTCGAGGCGCGCATGCGCAAGAGCCTGGGGCTGCAGGCCGAGATGGCCCAGGAGTTCGGCGCCTGCGTGTTCGACGTCACGCTCGACTGCGAGGACGGCGCGCCGGTGGGCGGCGAGGCCGAGCATGCGGCGCTGGTGACCGAACTCGCGCTGTCGGCGGCCCCGGGCATGCGCGTGGGCGCACGGGTCCATTCGGTCGACCATTCGGCGTTCCCGGCCGACGTGATGACCATCGCCGGACGCGCCGGCCATCGCCTGAGCCACCTGATGGTGCCCAAGGTGGAGTCGGTCGACGACGTTCGCGAAGCCGTGCTGGCGCTCGACGCCGTCGGCGCCGAGGCGCTGCCGCTGCACGTGCTGATCGAATCCCCGCTGGCGGTGCACCACGCCTTCGAGATCGCGGCCCATCCGCGGGTGCAGTCGCTGAGCTTCGGCCTGATGGATTTCGTCTCCTCGCACGGCGGCGCGATTCCGGCCGAGGGCATGGCTGCCGCCGGGCAGTTCACGCACCCGCTGGTGGTGCGTGCCAAGCTGGCGATCGCCTCCGCGGCGCACGCCCATGGCAAGGTGCCTTCGCACTGCGTCGTGACCGAGTTCAACGACATCGATGCGATGCGTGCCGCCGCCCGCAGGGCCGCGACGGAATTCGGATATACGCGGATGTGGAGCATCCACCCGAACCAGATCCGCCCGATCCTCGAGGCCTTCGCGCCCGACGAGCGGCAGATTCAAATCGCTACAAAAATCATGGCCGCCGCCGCCCTTGCCGCATGGGCGCCGGTCAGTATCGATGGCACATTGCATGATCGTGCCAGTTACCGCCATTTCTGGCAGGTGCTCGAACGGGCGCATGCCACCGGCCGCGACTTGCCTACCGAGGCGCGGCAGTGGTTTGCTCCCGCCATCTCCTGAAACCTACCCCTGAAAGAACCCAACCCATGAAGACGATTGCCCTGATCGCCGCCACCGCCCTCGCTTTGCCGCTCGCGGCGATGGCCCAGACCGATGCTGCAAGCACCACGTCGAAGCAGCCGGCAGCCAACACGACCGGCAAGAAGGTCGTGCAGAAGGTGGTGCCCAAGCGCATCATCAAGCGGGTCGAGGAAGCCAAACCCATCAGCGAAGAAACCGACGTCACGCTGTCGGAGCAGGACCTGAAGGTCGCCGAGACCATCCTGACCGGCACCATCAAGTGCGAACTCGGCGCCAGCGTGAACATCGAGGCCGATCCCAAGAAGCCCGGCTTCTTCATCCTGACGCATGCCAACGTGAAGTACCGCCTGCACCCGGTCACCAGCCGTACCGGCGCGGTCCGGCTCGAAGACCCGGTCCGCGAGGCCATGTGGCTGCAGCTGGGCAACAAGTCGATGCTCATGAGCCAGAAGCAGGGCCTGCGGCTGGCCGACGAATGCCAGGCGTCCAAGCAGGTCGAAGTGGCTGAGGACATGAAGAAGAACCCGCCCAAGAGCCTGTTCGAGAGCGGCGATTCGTCGTCGACCGCCAAGACGCACTAATCCAGCCGAGGCGCGGCTCTTGCTTCCGAGCGGGAGCCGCCCGACCTTTTGTGTTTCCGGAGAAAAGAAGATGTTGCAAGCCTACGTTGAACATGTTGCCGAACGCGCCGCGCTCGGCATCCCGCCGCTGCCGCTGACCGCCAAGCAGACCGCCGAACTGATCGAGCTCATGAAGACGCCGGCCGTGGCCCAGGCCGACTTCCTGCTGAACCTGCTGTCGCATCGCGTGCCGGCGGGCGTCGACGACGCCGCCAAGGTCAAGGCCAGCTACCTCGCCGCCGTGGCGCACGGCACTGAAAAGAGCGCGCTGCTGACGCGCGCCCGGGCCACGGAACTGCTCGGCACCATGCTCGGCGGCTACAACATCGGACCGCTGGTCGACCTGCTGGACGACGCCGAAGTCGGCGCCGTCGCGGCCGACGGCCTCAAGAAGACCCTGCTGATGTTCGACCAGTTCCACGACGTCAAGGAAAAGGCCGACAAGGGCAACGCCAATGCCAAGGCCGTGCTGCAGAGCTGGGCCGATGCCGAATGGTTCACCAGCCGCCCCGAGGTGCCGGAGAGCATCACCGTCAGCATCTTCAAGGTGGCGGGCGAAATCAACACCGACGACCTGTCGCCCGCACCCGACGCGACCACGCGCCCCGACATTCCGATGCACGCACTGGCGATGCACAAGAACGCGCGCCCCGGCATCGTGCCGGAGGAAGACGGCAAGCGCGGCCCGGTGAAGTTCATCGAGGACCTGCGCGCCCGCGGCCACCTGGTGGCCTATGCCGGCGACGTCGTCGGCACGGGCTCGTCGCGCAAGAGCGCGACCAACTCGGTGCTCTGGTTCACCGGCGAAGACATCCCCTACGTGCCGAACAAGCGCTTCGGCGGCGTCTGCCTCGGCGGCAAGATCGCCCCGATCTTCTACAACACGATGGAAGACTCCGGCGCGCTGCCGATCGAACTTGACGTCAGCCAGATGAACATGGGCGACGTGGTCGAACTGCGTCCCTATGAGGGCAAGGCGCTCAAGGACGGCAAGGTGATTGCCGAGTTCTCCGTCAAGAGCGACGTGCTGTTCGACGAAGTGCGTGCCGGCGGCCGCATTCCGCTGATCATCGGCCGCGGCTTGACCTCCAAGGCGCGCGAAGCGCTGGGTCTGCCGGCTTCGACGCTGTTCCGCCTGCCGGTCAGCCCGGTCGACACCAAGAAGGGCTTCTCGCTGGCGCAGAAGATGGTCGGTCGCGCCTGCGGCCTGCCTGAAGGCCAGGGCGTGCGTCCGGGCACCTACTGCGAGCCGAAGATGACCTCGGTCGGCAGCCAGGACACCACCGGCCCGATGACCCGCGACGAACTCAAGGACCTGGCTTGCCTGGGCTTCAGCGCCGACCTCGTCATGCAATCGTTCTGCCACACGGCCGCCTACCCCAAGAAGGTCGACGTCAAGATGCACCACGAGCTGCCGGACTTCATGGCCACGCGCGGCGGCGTTTCGCTGCGCCCGGGCGACGGCGTGATCCACAGCTGGCTCAATCGCCTGCTGACGCCCGACACGGTCGGCACCGGCGGCGACAGCCACACGCGCTTCCCGATCGGCATCAGCTTCCCGGCCGGCTCCGGCCTGGTGGCCTTCGCGGCCGCCACCGGCGTGATGCCGCTCGACATGCCCGAATCCGTGCTGGTGCGCTTCAAGGGCAAGATGCAGCCCGGCGTGACCCTGCGCGACCTGGTCAACGCGATTCCGCTCTATGCCATCAAGCAGGGCCTGCTGACGGTCGAGAAGAAGGGCAAGAAGAACGTCTTCTCGGGTCGCATCCTCGAGATCGAGGGCCTGCCCGACCTGAAGGTCGAACAGGCTTTCGAGCTCAGCGACGCCTCGGCCGAACGCTCGGCCGCCGGCTGCACGGTGCACCTCAACAAGGAACCGATCATCGAGTACATCAACAGCAACATCACGCTGATGCGCTGGATGATTTCCGAGGGCTATGCCGACGCCCGCACGCTGGCGCGCCGTATCGCCGCCCAGGAAGCCTGGCTCAAGGACCCGCAGCTGCTCAAGGGCGATGCCGACGCCGACTACGCGGCCGTGATCGAGATCGACCTGGCCGACATCCACGAGCCGATCGTGGCCTGCCCGAACGACCCCGACGACGTGAAGACGCTGTCGGACGTGGCCGGCGCCACCATCGACGAGGTGTTCATCGGTTCGTGCATGACCAACATCGGCCACTTCCGCGCGGCGTCCAAGCTGCTCGAAGGCAAGCGCGACATCCCGGTCAAGCTGTGGATCGCGCCGCCGACCAAGATGGACGCGCAGCAGCTCACCGAAGAGGGCCACTACGGCGTCTTCGGCAATGCCGGTGCGCGCACCGAGATGCCGGGCTGCTCGCTGTGCATGGGCAACCAGGCGCAGGTGCGCGAAGGCGCGACCGTGATGTCGACCAGCACGCGCAACTTCCCGAACCGCCTGGGCAAGAACTCCAACGTGTACCTCGGCAGCGCCGAGCTGGCCGCGATCTGCTCGCGCCTGGGTCGCATTCCGACCAAGGCCGAGTACATGGCGAGCGTCGGCGTGCTCGACGCCGCCAGCGACCAGATCTACCAGTACCTGAACTTCGACAAGATCGACGACTACAAGGACGTCGCGGCCACGGTCGCCGCCTGATCCTCGGCCGTCCGAGCCCAAGGCCCCGCCTCCGCGGGGCTTTTTTCATGGGGGATCCTCCGGGCGGCCGGCTGCTTCAGCGCTGCGCGAGTGCGGTCAGCGCCTTCGCCGTCTGCGCGTCCGCCGGGAAGAACGATTCGACCGCGAGTTCCTGCAAGGTGACGTCCACCGGGGTGCCGAAGATCGTGGTGGTGCTGATGAAGCTCAGCACGCCGTCCGGCGTGACGAGCTGGAAGGGCACGATCACGTTTGAGAGTTCGACGCCGGCGGCCGGTGCGTCGTGGCTCACCTGCGGCGCCGGGTAGGCCGCCAGCTCGTCGTGCAGCGCCGCGAGCGCGGTATCGCCGGTGGCGGCGATCTGCTGCTGCAGCCGCTCGAGCAGATGGGTCCGCCACTGGGCCAGGTTGGCGATCCGGGGCGCCAGGCCCTCCGGATGCAGGCTGAGCCGCAGCACGTTGACTGGCGCCTCGAGCAGGTGCGGGGCGGCACCGGCCATCAGCATCGGCACCATCGCGTTGTGCGCCACCAGGTTCCAGTGGCGGTCGACCGCCAGCGCGGGGAAGGGCTCGTGGCCCTTGAGCACCAGATCGACCGCGCGGCGCGCCGCGGCCATGGCCGGATCGTCCAGCGATCGTTCGCGGTACATCGGCGCGTAGCCGGCCGCCACCAGCAGCGCATTGCGCTCGCGCAGCGGCACTTCGAGCCGTTCGGCCAGGCGCAGCACCATCTCGCGGCTCGGTTCGGCGCGGCCGGTTTCGACGTAGCTCAGGTGGCGGGTGGAGACCTGCGCCTCGTGGGCCAGGTCGAGCTGGCTCAGGCGCCGATGCTGGCGCCAGTGGCGGAGGTGGGCGCCGAACGGGTCGGCCGCGGTCGGTGGTGAGGCGCGCAGGGTGTTCATGGCCGCCATCCTAGTGAAGCGGCGCGCGGCGGCCATGACCTGCCAGGTCATCGTCTGCGCGCTCCCCGAAATGCAGCCGAGGTCGTCGAACCCTGCTATCTTTGGAGAGCTTCCACGAACACAGGAGTTTCTTCATGGCCAAAGCACCGGCGCACGCCTTCGCCTCCACGCTCAAGACCTTCAAGACCGCGGCGGGCAAGAGCGGCAAGTACTGGTCGCTCAAGGAGCTCGCGAAGCAGTATCCCAACGTCGACAAGCTGCCGGTCTCGATCCGCATCGTGCTCGAATCGGTGCTGCGCAACTGCGACGGGCAGAAGGTCACGGCCGAGCACGTCGAGCAGCTGGCCAACTGGGCGCCCAATGCCGAGCGGACCGACGAGGTGCCTTTCGTCGTCACCCGGGTGGTGCTGCAGGACTTCACGGGCGTGCCCTTGTTGGCCGATCTGGCGGCGATGCGCAGCGTGGCGCAGTCGCTCGGCAAGTCGCCCAAGACCATCGAGCCGCTGGTGCCGGTCGACCTGGTGGTCGACCACTCGGTGATGGTCGACCACTACGGCACGCCGAAGGCGCTCGACCTCAACATGAAGCTCGAGTTCCAGCGCAACAACGAGCGCTACCAGTTCATGAAGTGGGGCATGCAGGCCTTCGACACCTTCGGCGTCGTGCCGCCGGGCTTCGGCATCGTCCACCAGGTCAACCTCGAGTATTTCGCCCGCGGCGTCTACAAGAGCCCGAACGACAAGGGCGACCCGCCGGTCTACTACCCCGACTCGCTGGTCGGCACCGACAGCCACACGACGATGATCAACGGCATCGGCGTGGTCGGCTGGGGCGTCGGCGGCATCGAGGCCGAGGCTGCGATGCTGGGCCAGCCGGTCTACATGCTGACCCCCGACGTGGTCGGCTTCGAACTCACCGGCAAGCTGCGCGAAGGCGTCACCGCCACCGATTTGGTGCTCTACGTGACCGCCATCCTGCGCGGTGAGAAGGTGGTCGGCAAGTTCGTCGAGTTCTTCGGCCCCGGCGCCGCCTCGATCGCGGTGCCCGACCGCGCCACCATCGGCAACATGGCGCCCGAATACGGCGCCACCATGGGCTTCTTCCCGGTCGACGAGATGACCGTGGCCTACTTCAAGGGCACGGGCCGCACCGACGCCGAGGTCGAGCGCTTCGAGGCCTACTACAAGGCACAGGGGCTGTTCGGCATGCCGGCGCCGGGCGAGCTTTCCTATACCAAGATCGTGAAGCTCGACCTCGGCACCGTGTCGCCCAGCCTGGCCGGCCCGAAGCGCCCGCAGGACCGCATCAACCTGGGCGACCTGGCGACCAAGTTCTCCGAGCTCTACAGCAAGCCCAACGAGGCCAACGGCTTCAACCAGCCGGCCGACACGCTGACGCTGCGCTACCCGTTGACGCACGACGGCCGCAGCGGCGACAAGGAAGCCGCCGCGCCGCCGCCGGGGGCGCCGCGCGAAATGGTCGAGATGGTCGCCAACCGCTCGACCAAGGCCGCGGCCCACGTGGCAGCCAGCGCGCCGCCCGCCCCCAAGGGCCAGGTGACGATCGGCAATGGCGACGTGCTGATCGCCGCCATCACTTCCTGCACCAACACCTCGAACCCGAGCGTGATGCTGGCCGCCGGCCTGCTGGCCAAGAAGGCGGTCGAGGCCGGCCTCACCGTGAAGCCGCATGTCAAGACCTCGCTGGCGCCGGGCTCCCGCATCGTGACCGAGTACCTCGAGAAGGCGGGCCTGATGCCCTACCTCGAGAAGCTGGGCTTCTACCTGGCCGGCTATGGCTGCACCACCTGCATCGGCAATGCCGGCGACCTGACGCCCGAGATCAACGAGGTCATCACCAGGAACAACCTGATCGGTGCCGCGGTGCTGTCGGGCAACCGCAATTTCGAGGCTCGCATCCATCCCAACCTGAAGGCGAACTTCCTGGCTTCGCCGCCGCTGGTGGTGGCCTACGCGATCGCCGGCAACGTGATGGTCGATCTCATGACCCAGCCGGTGGGCAAGGGCAAGAAGGGCCGCGACGTCTACCTCGGCGACATCTGGCCCAGCATGAAGGAGATCGACGAGAACCTGCGCTTCGCGATGAACGCCAAGACCTTCCGCAAGAACTACGAGCAGATCAAGGACAACCCGGGCAAGCTCTGGAGCAGCATCAAGGGCACCAAGGGGCAGGTCTACGACTGGCCCAAGTCGACCTACATCGCCGAGCCGCCGTTCTTCGAGGGTTTCAAGATGAAGCCGCACGCCAGCGACGCCGGCTTCACCGGGGCGCGCATCATGGCGCTGTTCGGCGACTCGATCACCACCGACCACATCTCGCCGGCCGGCTCGATCAAGGAAAGCTCGCCGGCCGGCCTCTGGCTCAAGGCGCACGGCGTCTCGAAGGCCGACTTCAACAGCTACGGCTCGCGCCGCGGCAACCACGACGTGATGATGCGCGGCACTTTCGCCAATGTGCGCATCAAGAACCTCATGATCCCGGCCGGCCCCGACGGTTCGCGCGAGGAGGGCGGCCTGACGCTGTTCCAGCCCGGCAACGAGAAGATGTTCATCTACGACGCCGCGATGAAGTACATGGCGCAGGGCGTGCCGACGGTGATCTTCGGCGGCGAGGAATACGGTACCGGCTCCTCGCGCGACTGGGCCGCCAAGGGCACGCAGCTGCTGGGCATCAAGGCCGTGGTGGCGCGCAGCTTCGAGCGCATCCACCGCGCCAACCTGGTCGGGATGGGCGTGCTGCCGCTGCAGTTGCGCGGCGCCGATTCGTGGGAGAGCCTGGGCCTGACCGGCGACGAGAAGATCGACGTCGTGATCGGCGGCGAGCTCAAGCCGCAGATGGACGTCAAGATCGTGGTCCATCGCCCCGACGGCACCCACCAGGAAGTCACGGTGCGGCTGCGCATCGACACCCCGATCGAGGTCGACTACTACAAGCACGGGGGCATCCTGCCCTTCGTCTTGCGTCAGTTGCTGGCCTGACTGACTGGCCCCCACGCTCCCCCACTGCGTGTGGGTCGCTGCCCCCCGGGGGGGCCGCAGGCCGCCTTGGGGCGGCCCGGCGCCGGCCTGACTGACCCCCACGCTCCCCCACTGCGTGTGGGTCGCTGACCCCCCGGGGGGGCCGCAGGCCGCCTTGGGGCGGCCCGGCGCCGGCCTGGATCGCCCCCACGCTCCCCACTGCGTGTGGGTCGCTGCCCCCCGAGGGGGCCGC
>NZ_JBFUHO010000034.1:0-82675 GCF_056402355.1 Variovorax sp. P4_B11 | reverse complement strand
CAGCGATGCAGCCACCAGCCGTCGCGGCCGGCTTCGTAGCAGGAGTGCACCTTGGCCTGCGGCTCGAGCTTGCAGCGCTCCCGGGCCTGTTCGATTCAGTGCGCAACTGCGGCCGTGTCGCCCGGGTCCACGTTGTACCGGCTCGGCCCGCGGTGTCCATCGCTCGCCGTCACCTTCCAGGACTTGTCGCAAAGTTCGAAGATCATGAACATCTCGCTCAGGATCGCCGTATCCTTGACTTGTGGGGCTGTCTGGGTTGTTGACATTTCCATCTCCTTTGCCAAGAAGTTAAGGAAATCCCGTTTTAGCTAAACGGGTCTCGCTCGGGTAGTCCCACATAGCATCTACCGGGCCAAGGGTCGCACACGCTCGAAGACGATGACGCTCGATGCTGATGAATTCATGCGGCGTTTCCTGCTGCACGTGCTGCCCACCGGCTTCCATCGCATCCGCCACTATGGGTTGCTGGCCAACGGAGCGCGTACCGCCAGCCTGGCACTCGCTCGCAAGCTTCTGCACCAGGAGGTCGAGACAGTCTCGGGCGCCCAAGCCGAGTCCAACGCCGTCTCGGCGACCTTCTCCTGCCCACACTGCGGCCATCCAATGATTGTTCTGGCAATCTTCACGCGCGACCAGACCATCCCTCAGCAGGCCCGACCACCATGACGGCAATACCGAGTCCGTCTGCGCCTCACGCTCTCTTGCTTCATCTGCCAGTGCCGATGAGGGGGCGCCTTGCCTTCGCCCTGAAAATCACCCCGGCACAGCCGACTCCGCACGACCCTCCCCGGGGCGCCGCGTGCGAAACGCGGCCTCTTGCCGTCGCTCTCAGCCCGTTGATCAGCTCGCTCGTCACCAGCAGCGCGCGCACCAAAGTTCGAATCGCCATAGGCTCGTGCTGCACCGAACTCTTGCGTTGAATTCCGCGGTTTCCTCCCTGGGGGCCTATCCGACACCTGCCCTCAAGCCCTTGTCGTGCCGGTGTCCGTGCGCCCCAAGGGCAGGTGTCGGACAACCCTTCACCAAAGCGGTCCGCCCGAGCATCTCGAAAGCAGACGCTCGCAGGACGGTGGGGACGGGTCTACCTGCTTGGCGCAGTGGGCGCATCCGCTACCGTAAAGTGTGATGCGCTGAATTCGAGACCCACCTCAATGTTTGTGCGCATTTCCGCATGTGGGAACCGTCCAGACCTCCGCACGCACCCTCTGAGCAGGAGGTCATCGACGCCGATATAGACGTCGATTCGATGAAGACCTCGGTGCGTGGCCGTCACCCGATGACACCTTACGCCATCGATACATGCAAACTTGCGAAGGCGCGGTCGCGCAAGCATCGAGAAGAGGTCTTGGCCCTCCTCGCCGAACAGAAGGGACCAGATGGTGAAGGCCGACCCTCTGGAAACGCCGGTTGCGCCTGCTACAGCCATCTGCAGGGATTCTTGTTGCTCTAGTTCGGGGGGTGAACTGTAGTGCTGGCTCCAGTAGTAAGGTTTCCCGGCGTCCATGCCGATTTGCGAACGCGACACCAAATGACGCTTTGGCCCGTAAGGATGGGGGCTGCTGAAGCGAAACCTGAAGTCGTCAGGCCGCCGGAAAGCTGTCTCGAACGACATCGGAGAAGACTTCGGCCTGTCCAACGCTTGGACCATACCCGTATCGGCGTAGGAACCAATCGCGCGGTATCGCGCAACCACGTCCTTTAGAAGTTCTCGGGCACTGGAGTGACGCGTCATTGGTAAGAGGAGTTGTATCGGGCGAACGCATGGTCGTGGCCGATTGTGCCTATTGGGGCGCTTGCCAACCTCTTCCCACGCCGTTGATTGCCACTTCGGCGAAGACTGTGAACTCACGATTGGCGATTCGGATGTTGCTGCGGCCGACCTCGCTTCGGAGATAGGGGATGACTTCGGCAATGAGCAACTGGTCCCCCACTTCCGCTGAACCTCTATCAGCACCTCTTCGACGCCTCGCTCCACGAACTGTTCCAGCAGCACGGCCTGCGCCCGGCCTTCCATGAGAAGGCCATGTTCGTCAACGAGTTTGGTCCACTCCGCCTTCGCGGCGTCTGTCGTCGCAAAGTGAGCACGCATGAGTTCGTGGACGCGACGTGGATTCATCTCGGTAGCTGGGAAATTGGGGGGCGCAGGTGTATGTCCGGTGTTGGCCGAATTCTGCCTTACGGCAAGCTTCTGGCTTCGAGCCCTCCTCCTCGCCGCGGGCCGTCAAACCCCATCCCCCWGACCCCCAACCCCGAGCCTATGGATTTGTGAATTTCTCCTTCGGAGACCGGCTGCTTCCTATCGTTTACCGAAATTTCTTGAACGTTCGGTGCGCTAGGGGGTTTTCCTAGTCTGGGGGGAACGGGCGGGACTTCGGCCGGGTCAGTACCTGCAGCGCCAGCCAAGCACACGCTGGTCAATGCCGGAGAGGCGGAGTTCGGAACAACATGCCCCTAACGCCCCACGACGCCGGCAATTTCGCCAGCCGTGTGTTGTGCCCAGTGCCGGTGCAGGTCGCCCCATCCCTTGTCCGAATTCCCAAGGGCCCGTGCCTGCCGCGGATGCGTTAGCGGTAGCAACTGCAGATGGCGTCCTCGAATGCTGAAGGGGTGCAGTTTGCCGTACTGGCCCGGGTGCGCCCCATACATTCTGAGCTTGGAGTGCCCGAGAGACAGTGCAGCGACGAACTCCCGCAGGGGCGCGTCGCCCAGGGTGATGAGGGTCTCGGCGCCAGAAGTGAGAAGCTCCTCCAGGACGGCCTCGACCCGCAGGTGGTCAGCGTACCCGCTGGAAACCAGAGGGACAGTAGCCGCAGGCAGGCCCAGCGCCTTTGCAACTGGGGCGTAGTCACTGTGGACCCGGGCGGCCTGCCCTTTGTTCATCCGACTTTCTGGAAGCAAGTCGCACAGCCAAGCGTCGTCGCGCACAAGGCCCAAAGGAGCAAGATAGTCTTCATCGAGAGACTTACCCGACGGCCCGTTGAAACGCTGGTCCGCTTCGACCAGTCTGCCGGCTTCTGGCGGAATGTGGATTGCGTCAATGATGGCCCCCGCGCCCTCGCCTCGCCAGAAGATGTAGGGCTCTGATGCCACAGCAAGTGCCGTGGCACGCTGCTTCCCGTCGCGGCCTAGCCAGCGTGCATGCACGGCACTTGAGTAGACGCCCAACACGAATACACGAGCACTTTTATGAGGCACCTGCTCGACCCTCTGCAGAGGCTGCCCAAAAGGAAATTGATACATACAGACCGATTCTGACTTGTGCTGTCCCGCAATGCGCGTGTCCGTTGCATTGGCCCAACGCAGAGGCCTTTTGTGTGCACGCGCTTCGGTGGGATGCAGGTCCAACCTGGCACGAAGGTGTTGCGAGAACGCTGCGAACGTCCGCTTTGCGGCGAGTTGGAGGCCGGCGGCGAATGACGGGTTATGGCCGACTGTAGCCTGTCGCCTACTCGGCGCTTCGGTCCCGAAGCGGAAGTTGGGCTTGCCCGAAAGCTGTCATCCAAGTTCGCTGCGTTCGACCGATTTCTTTGCCAATTGGCATCCTAGTAGGGCTGCCAAGCTTCCGAGCCGTTGAAGGTGTACGACTCCTCGGACTGCCTGCCTTCGCCCAACAACTTCGGCCATTGAAACGTGAAATCGTAGATGTACTCGGGAAGCACTGCGTACTGGGCTTCGCTCATGTCCGCGACGACCGTGTGTCGCTCGAACATGCGTGACATCCAACTGAACGCTACATAGCGCGAACATGATGAGAAGGCGAACATGCATCCCCACGCAAATCCTGGAAAAACGCGGCCGTCGACTACTACCCGATGGTATGAATCGCCATGGGGCGGTTCACCTGCATATCGAATCTCAACGTGGTGCTTTCCATCTGGCGAGATGAGCTGAAGATCCCCCATTCCAGCCCACCGGGCGCGACCGTCGGCATCAAAACGAACCTCTTCCAACATCGTCTGCTGCGCTGAATCGTGACGACAGAATAGATTGGCAAGACGCTTGTACATCGCCTTCAATGGTTCCAGGATTCGGTCGGTTTTCATGATTCGCGTCGAATTCTGCCCCGCGTTCGACCGCCTGCTGTTGGGCGATGGCTGAAGGGCACAAACACTAGGAAGGCTCGGCAGGTGTTGTTTCCGATGCCCCAAACCCAGTCGAGGAGGAATCCACCCCAGTTCCAACGGTCAATCTCAGCGGGTACTTCGGCCGTTGCACCTTGGCCAGACGTGTTCTCCATCATCCCTCCTGTGTCTTTTTCACCTTGCCTGCCTGCTACAGGCGCGCGTTCGCATGTGGTCGATTGTTCATGGAGGCCAGTTTGTGTGCACGCGCTGCAGGGTGCGTAGTGTTGTACGCACGCCGCGAATGTCGGCAATCGGGTGAATTGAGCGCCGCTGGCGACCGTCAGGTCTTGGCCGACTCCGGCGGATGGCCGACAGATGCCTCCCATCAGCCGGCTATTGCTTGGCGCCTTTTGGGCGACAAGCCTCAAGCCGGAACCCCACGTCCTGAGCAGCACCACCGTCACGCTTGGCGGTCGGACTGACGTCGACAATTTCGACCGAACAAGAGCGGGCATTCGCGGGCGACACGGTGTTTCGGTGCGAGACGCGAAGTTCATACGCTGCATCTGCGCGCGGCTCGAAGGAGGCGAATAGGCCGCAGTGTGGCCAGCCGTCCATCATCGCCATGGTATCGAGGGAAAAACGCTCGCCCGCAGGAATGAAGATGCCCTGTGGGTTGACGTCAGAGATAAGCGGATTGCCACGGCTGAGAACAAACAGCATTTGCCGATTGGGTGTCGGCTCGCCACATTCGAGCGCGCCCTCGTAGCGAGCGACTGCCAAGACCCCAGACAGAATGCTCTACTCTTTCAAGTCAACCTTGAGGAACGCCCGCGGCTGGGAAGTCTCAGGGGGCTTGAATAGAGGGGCGCGAGCACACCCTGCGATTGAGACACAGAGACCAGCAAACACTGCGAGAGCACCTGCACGAGCTCCGAACACGAGTTGCATGCAAAAACCTTAGGAAGAATTCAGTCGCGACAAGACGGGCGCACGACGACATTGATACTCGAGGATACATGTCTGGAGGGTGCGGTCCAATGCCTAGCGCGCTCGCCCTTGGACGCTGCCGAGGAAATCTGAAGGGTTGTGACGTAGTTCCGCTTTTGGCCGGTAGCCGCCTCGCGGCTATTTTGACATTTCGGCCCGTGTTTTCACGGACTCGACAACTGGCTTCGAATCCTCGATGACGCTACCGGGCTTCGATGTTGGCGGCGGCGTCAGCTGTTCAATGACTCGAATGCGGCGAACAACAAGCTCATCAATCTCCAGCCGGCGGATTCGAGCCCGGCCCACAATGAGCCGACCGATAGACAGGGCCCCGATGGCCAGGGCACCGAGGGCCGCGGCGCCAATCAGGACGGAGCCCAACGCGGCCGTACCGATGGCGTGCGCGCCCGTTGCGGCCGCCGGCGAGGCACGTGCGGACCTTGATAGCGTCAAGTGCATTGAAACTCCTAGTGGAACCGTTAGCCTTTAGCGGCGGCAATGATGTGTCCGCTCCTGGCGTTTGGCGGCGGCCATCCTAGACTGTACCGAGGTCGCCGACAAGTTTCTGAAAATCAGACCGATCATCGTCTCTATAGAACGCTATCTCAATCGGAGACCTGGGGTGTTTTTCAAGTCGGTCGTTCAGTTCGGTCATAGATTCAGCTTGATTGGCTATGTAGAACACAAACTCTCTCAGCCCGCCACCAATGCGGCGATATGCCTCGAAACAAAAGCCGGGCCTTTCAATTTCCCCGAGTACATCCTCAAGCGCCATCATCCCTTCATTTGAGGCGGTATCTGGCATTCCACTATTTATAGACCCGTCATACGGTCAACTAAGAACCGTAAGCCAGGGTGAATGGAGTCTTTGCTCTTCCGGAGGCATTTCTGGAACGAACGTCCAGAGAATTCGAAGGCCATCTTGTGAATCTCGTCGGCGCGACCTACGCGTTGGGCGCGGACATCATGAAATGGATGCTCAGACCGGTGGACGGGGCGCATCTGGGCGACCTGTGAGTCCGTCTGGGAGTCATGACTACCGGAAATTCAATCATGTGGGACGAAGCGCAGGCCACCGTCCGGTGGCCTGCTCAGGCCGGCCCCTCAGGCAAGCGGCGTGGCGCCGATCCACAAGCCCAGGTACGCCACTGCCTTCTCCTTCTCGATCGCCGCGCCGCTTCGCTCGATCGACGCCGGCGATTTCTTCGCGAAGTCTGCGATCGACTGGGACAGGTTCCAGACCTCCGTGCGATCAATCAGCAGCAAGCGGTCGTGCAGGGACCTGTCGCGTGCGAGGCGGACTTCGAGCGGACGCGCGGATTTGTACTGCGCCTGCCAGCGACTGGCCGCCGGCGCGAGGCTGGCCTTGGTCCCGGCGCGATCACCCAGGATGAGGATGTGCACGCCTTCCTGTGCAGCGATGGCGATGTCCGTCAGCGCGGTGGCGTTCACATAGGGATCGACGATCAGGACTTCGCGCCGGGCCGCACGCACGACTTTCGCCAGTTCGGCGAACACGTCGAAGGGCGAGCGCGCGGCGATGAATGCGCCACGTGGCGCTTCGCCCGCAGAGGCCGCAGCGGGCGGCAAGCCACGATCGAGCACGGCAGCGAGGCGCCGCCCTGGCGGGACACGGAAGAGGCCGCGCCGAGAGGCCAACGGCCTGTGGCCGTTCGAGCCGGCCGTGTCGTGCGCGGCACGATGCGCCGGCTCATTGCCGATGTTCACGATGAGCTGCACCGGTCCGCCGTGGACGGTGATGGCGATGCAGGGGGAGTCACTATCATTCGAGGTAGCCATGATGTGCGGTTCCTTAGCTGGTTGCACGTTGTGGTTAGAGCCTCGTTGGTGTTCCCGCACCTTCGGGGCTCGCCTTTTTGCTCAGAGCGAAGCGCTGAGCGACCTTTGCGCGTGGCCGAACACAGGAAGCGGTCGGCACATGCAGCAACCGGCCATTTCACCGCGGTGCGGCGCTTGCGAGAACCCCGGCGGTTCGGAAACTGGCGGGGGAAATGTCTGGGGTTGAGGTGTTGCCTGCGGGCCCGTGCCGGGCCCGGAATCGTACGAAGGGCGGGCCCGGCGCGGCTTTCGCTACAGCGACGAAATCAGTCTTCCGAGGCTCGACAGGGCCTGCTCGCTGCGCGCATCCCGGGGGTGGCCGTCCGACCGCCTCGGCAAAGGTGGCCTGTCGGACCGCCAGCACGACTGGTGGAGTCCCCGGGACCCCACGAGTCGCGCTCAGTTCAAAGTTGAATCCGATCGATCTTCGCGCCTTGCAGCGATATACCGGCTTCCAGGCCGACGTTGGTAAGCACGAAGCCCACCACAGGCTGCTGAGCAGTGTTGGTGTCGATGTTTCCGTTGGCGCCGATGGTTGCGAGCGCCACCGTGGCGTCCGCGCCGACAGTCCAACCCTGGCTGCTGCGGAACTTATCCAGTGCTTGCTGCGTGGTGAACAGGTAGATGACCGCCTTCGACTGCGCGCCCGCCTGGAAACCGAGCGATCCCGTGGTGGTGCTGTAATAGGACTCTGTGCGCCCGTTCACGCGGAGCGCGCCGCGACCGTATTGAGCGCCGACAACGAAGCTCGCGCCGACCACGGCCGGGAACACCAAGACGCCCCTGGATTTGGCCACCAACTCGCGGGAGCCCGCAACATTGGTGTAGAGCTTCGAAAGCGTTGCATCGACCTGAGCATCAATCGACGCACGCGAAGACGTGCTGCTCGCGCTCTCGCCCTTCATGGTCGTCGTGCAACCGACGAAAGCGAGGCCCGCCACCGCAACGGCGGCGGCACGCATGGCTGTTCTGAAGTAGGGGTACATGGCGGCTCCTTCGTGGCTATGCTTCTGGCGCTGGCCTGACGATGCGAGCCATGCGCCTTCGTCAATGATAGGCAGGCCAAAGTGCCTGCAAGCCCACTGTGGAAGCGCACCTACACGGATTCGAGGCATCGGCGAAGTCGTTTGTGAGATTGCCCGCGACCCGACCGGGCGCGTCTCTTCTCATGAAGGACGACGCCGCCGCCTACACGCGTACAGCCCAATGCCTGATGGCACGAGTGCTTCATCCGCTACATACCTTCAAAGCCAGTCATCCCCGCCCTGTCCGCTGGGACGGGCCAGTCGTTGGCCAGCAGCCTCGCCCTGGCTCCGCGACAGCGGCCCGCGCCCTTGTCTGACAGATCGTTGCAGCGGTCAGGCGTAGCGTTCCAGGCTTTCGACCTCATCAGGAAGGAGGATCGCCATGAAATCCGAGCAGGCAGAGATGGGTAAGAGCGAGATCGCCGGCGACGGCAAGCCTGCCTACGGCATCGACGCCGCGTCACCTCGCGTGGACCGATTGGATGACGTCCTGCGGCGAGGTCGACCGTGAACCCGCGGCGCGACCTGGTCGTGATCGGTGCGGTCGAAGGGGCACTGCCCACCTTGTCGACACTCCTGAATGCGCTGCCGACCATTTTCCACGCGGCCATCCTCGTGGCGCTGCGCACCCATTCGCAGAGTGTCCAGACGCTGGTCCGCATCATGGATGGCTATTCGTCCATGCCGGTGAGCTATGCGTGCGAAGGTCGCTTCGCCCGGGTCGGCCATGTCTATCTGCCGCCGGCGGGCATGGGCCTCGTCATCCGGCCGGAGGGCGTGATGGGGCTGGACGATCGGGACACGACGTCGACGGGCATGCGCCCCATCGACCGCCTGTTCAGCTCTGCTGCCGCGACCTGCGGCCCGCGCGTGATCGGGGTACTGCTCGCAGGCAGTGACGGCGAGGGCACGCTGGGCATGAGCGCGATCCAGGAGGCCGACGGCGTGGCGGTCGTGCAGGACGCCGACGAGGCTGCGGCGCCCGCGTGCCCGCTACATGCGATGAACCACCAACGTCCGCACAGCGTCGTGCCTCTGACCGGGATTGCACCGCTTCTCGCGACGCTGGTCGAAGGGTGAAGCAGCGGACCGGAGGCAGGCCCATGGCCATCCACAATGCCCGAGTGCCGCAGACTCTTCCTGCCTTCCGGCCCTTGGCCGGCATCTATGAGCCGTCCGCGATCCAGCAGTTGCCGGATGGGCGCTTTCTTGTGGTTGAGGATGAAAAGGACCACCCCTTCAGTTTGGTCACGATGGGCGCCGACGGAAGCGTTGGCAGTGCACCCCTGACTGTCGGGCTGTTTCAAATCTTCAGCGACTTCTGGAAGCTCGACGATCTTGAAGGACTCGCGCTGGACCGATCTGGATTCGTGTACGCCATCACCTCGCATTCTCGTGACGACGATGGCAACGAGAAGAAGTCGCGCGAACGGCTGGTTCGCTTCCGAGTCGACGGCCATCGCGTGGTCGAGCCCAAGGTCGTGCACGGACTGAAGCGCGCCTTGACGATGGCATATCCGTTGCTGGCCTCGGCTGCCGAGATCCGGGACGTCAAGGACGCCGGAGGGCTCAATATCGAGGCGTTGGAGATGTGCCCGGACCAGCAGCGGCTGCTGATCGGCTTTCGAAGCCCGCTGCACGAAGGTCGCGCGATCATCGCCAGCGTTGAAAACCCGGCTGCACTCTTCGATGATGACGAGCCGCCTCGGCTGGCCGCCGACCTCAGCGAACTGGATCTGGGCGGCCATGGCATCCGCGGTCTTTCCTACATGCCTTCGCTCGGTGCGTACCTGGTGGTCAGCGGGCCGATGTCGCGCGAAGGCGGCGAGTTCTCACTCTGGCTCTGGAACGGCCAGCCGCACGGCTCTGCGCGTCGCGTCACCATTCCCGGTCTGCCAGGCCTCGCGCGCGCAGAGGGAGTGTGTCCAGCCGTCGTCGACGCAGGACCAGGAATCATCGTCGTCAGCGACGACGGCAGCCGCCGTGAAGGACGCCCTGCCAGCTTTCTGCTGTTGGGCATCGATCACCTTCGATTCGACTGAGAGAACGGTCGGCTCGGCGTTACGGCAGAATCCGCACCGCAGTCTGGCCCGATCGCGAGCGCGAGCACCCAGCGGAACGGTCCGTTGGCCATGCGTTCGGAATCCAGCCCCTGGCAGGCGCGGGACGCCGTACTCGCCGCACTGGACATGCGCTCGGAACTGGCGCGCTACAACGACACCTTGCGTCAGAAGGGCCTGCCTGAACTTCGCTTCGGCATCGGCATTCACGGTGGGGAAGTGGTGGCAGGCGTGATCGGGACCGCGGGCCTTTCGAAGTTCAGCGTGACCGGCGATCCGATCAACGTGGCCTCCCGGGTCGAATCGCTGACCGGCAAGTACGAAGTCGATCTGCTGATCACGGAGGAAATCCGTCGCGCGGTCGACGATCAGTTTCGCCTGCGCCCCATGCCGCCGGCCCTGGTCAAGGGCAAGGCGGAGCCGATCCAGACCTATTTCGTGCAGGCCGAGAAGTAGGGCGCGCTGTCGGCTAAGACTACAGCGACGAAACCAGTCTCCCCAGGCTCGCCAGGGCCTGTTCGCTGCGCGCATCCCAGGTGTGGCCGTAGTTCAGCCGCAGGCAGTTCGTGAACGCGCGGCTGGCGGAGAAGATCGGTCCCGGTGCCACGCTGATGCCGAGGGACAGCGCATGGCGATGGATCTTCAGCGCATCGATGCCCTCGGGGAGCTCGACCCACAGGAAGTAGCCGCCCGCGGGCCGGGTCGCCCGCGTGCCGCTCGGGAAATGGTGTCCGACGGCTTCGGCGAAGGTGGCCTGCTGGGCCGCCAGCGTCTGGCGCAGCTTGCGCAGGTGCTTGTCGAAGCCGCCGCGTTCCAGGTAGAGCGCCATCGCGCGTTGCGCCGGCGCGGAGGCGCTCAGCGTGGTCGTCAGCTTCTGGCGCGCGACGGACTTCACGAAGCGCCCGGGCGCCGCCCAGCCGATGCGGTAGCCGGGCGCCAGGCATTTCGAGAACGAGGAGCAGTGCATGACCAGGCCCTGCGTGTCGAAGGCTTTCGCGGGCGCCGGACGCTTGTCGCCGAAATAGAGTTCGGCATACACATCGTCCTCGATGAGCGGCAGCTGGTGGCGCGCGAGAAGCTCCACCAGCGCCTTCTTCTTGGCCTCCGGCATCGAGCTCCCGAGCGGGTTCTGGAAGGTCGTCATGAGCCAGCACGCCTTCGGCTTGTGGCGCGAGATCGCATGCTCCAGTGCCGCGAGGTCGATGCCTTCGCGGGGGTGGGTCGGCACCTCGATGGCTTGCAGCCCCATGCGCTCGAGCGCCTGCAGCGCCGCATAGAAGGTGGGCGATTCGACGACCACCGAATCGCCGGGACGGGTCACGGCGGAAAGACAGAGGTTCAGGGCTTCGAGCGCGCCGTTGGTGATGACGATCTCGTCCGTGTGCACGGGCATGCCGTCGGCCAGGTAGCGCAGCGCGATCTGGCGGCGCAGGGCCTCGTTGCCCGGACTCAGGTCGTCCACCGTGCTCCAGGGGTCCAGCGACTGGGCGCTCGAGGCCATGGCCTGGCCGAGCCGCCCGAGGGGGAACAGCAACGGGCTCGGAAACGCCGAGCCGAAGGGAACCACATCGCGCGTCATGCTGGATTCGAGGATCTCGAACACCTGCTCGCTGACGTCGACCGCGATCGATTCGTCCTTGGGCTGCGAGGTCAGGTCCAGCTCGGGCGGAACCTGCCGGACGCCGGCCGCGACGTAGTACCCCGATCGCTCCCTGGCCCGGATCAGGCCGCGGGCTTCCAGCAGGTAGTAGGCCTGGAACACCGTGGACGCGCTGACGCCGCGGCTCTGGGTGGTGTGGCGCACGGACGCGAGGCGGTCGCCGGGGTGCAGCACGCCGGTGCGGATCGACGCCTCGATGTCGGCGGCCAGCGCTTCATAGAGCTTCATCAATGCCTCTCGAATGCAGCTCGCGACAGGCTAGCCACGGCGTGCGCTGATATGGAATTTCGTAAATTGTAGTGAAGCATATGAATGTGAGCTTGTCGGCCAGATTTCGATGAAGCGGGGAAGAGCAGATCGCTATCTGATCTGCTTTTTGATGGCGTAACTGGTGATTCTCGATCTGATCCATGCGGCCTAGGATCATGGCCACGTTCTTCCCCGGCCCAGCGCCTGACCCTCGGGAAGACAGAAAGAGCACATGAACCCCACCGCCTTGCTGCTGGCCACCTTCCTGCTGTCGATCACCGGCCTGTTCGCATTCATCTGGTCGCTGCGCAAGGGCCTGTTCGATGCCGAATCGACCGGCGCGCGAACCATCTTCTCGGCCGGCGAGATCGGCCATCCCGAGGAGCCCTCGGCCAGCGCGGCGCAGCAGCGCCGGCTGGCGGCCGTGACCGCGGGCCAGGCCTCGCCGGCCCGGGGCATGGCGCCCAGCGAGGCGGCGGTGCGCGAGGCGGCCGACCGCTCCAGCGCGTTCCCGGCCTTCGTGCTCATCGGCTCGGCCGTGGTCTGGCTGCTGGTGGCTTCGGCCGCCGGCCTGCTGAGCTCGCTCAAGCTGCACTGGCCGGACCTGCTGACCGAGCAGGCCTGGCTCACGCTCGGCCGCCTGCGCACGCTGCACCTCAATGCAGTCGCCTACGGATGGGCGCCGCTGGGCCTGCTCGGCCTGGCGATCTGGATGCTGCCGCGCCTGCTCAAGACCCCGCTGATGGGCGGGCGCTTGGTCATCGTCGGCGCCGTGCTCTGGAACGCGGGCCTGATCGCCGGGCTGGGCGCGATCGCCATCGGCCTGAGCGCCGGCATGGAGTGGCTGGAGATCCCGTGGCAGATCGGCGGCCTGTTCGCGGTCGGCGGCATGCTGATCGGCCTGCCGATGGCGCTGATGCTGCAGCGGCGCCAGGCCCACCACCTGTACGTGTCGGTCTGGTACATGGGCGCGGCGCTGTTCTGGTTCCCGACGCTCTACATCGTGGCCAAGATCCCCGGCGTGCATTTCGGGGTCGAGCAGGCGACGATGAACTGGTGGTTCGGCCACAACGTGCTGGGCCTGTTCTACACGCCGCTGTCGATCGCCTGCGTCTACTACTTCCTGCCCAAGGTCATCGGCCGGCCGGTGCGCTCGTACAACCTGTCGCTGCTCGGCTTCTGGACCCTGGCCTTCTTCTACGGCCAGGTCGGCGCCCATCACCTGATCGGCGGACCGATCCCCGAGTGGCTGATCACGCTGTCGATCGTGCAGAGCGTGATGATGATCATCCCGGTGGTGGCCTTCTCGCTCAACCAGCACCTGACGCTGCAGGGCCACTTCGGCGCGCTCAAGCATTCGCACGTGCTGCGCTTCATCTTCTTCGGCGCCGTGATGTACACGCTGGCCTCGCTGCAGGGCTCGCTGGAAGCGCTGCGCTCGCTCAACGCGGTCACGCACTTCACGCACTTCACGGTGGCGCATGCGCACCTGGGCATGTATGGCTTCGTGTCGATGGTGATCTTCGGCGGCGTGTATTTCGCGCTGCCGCGCATCCTCGACACCCGCTGGCCGAAGCCCGCGCTGATCAGCCTGCACTTCTGGCTGGTGGCCGCCGGCTTCGCGGTCTACATGGTCACGCTGAGCATCGGCGGCATCCTGCAGGGCCTGATCCTGCTCGATCCGGCGCGCCCCTTCATGGACTCGGTCGCGGTCACGCTGCCCTGGCTCCAGGGCCGCTCGATCGGCGGTGCGCTGATGACGCTCGGCCATCTGGTGTTCGCGTGGCACGTCGCGCTGATCACCGCGCGCTCGGGCGTGCTCACGCAGACCGACCGCATCGCACTCCACACCTCGGCGGTCTGACACCATGGAAAACGAACTCAAGCTGGTCAGCGGCGCGATGGTGACGCTCTCGCTCGCCACCGCCGCGATGATCGTCGTGCCCTTCCTGCAGCTCAAGGACGAGCCGGCGCCGCCGGCCCTCAAGCCCTACACCAGCCAGGCGCTGCGCGGCCGCGCGGTCTACATGGCCAACGGCTGCATCGCCTGCCACACGCAGCAGCCCAGCACCACCGGCGCCGGCATCGCCGACGCGCGCCGCGGCTGGGGCCGCGCCTCGGTGGCCGGCGACTACCACTACGACGAGCCGCCGTTGCTGGGGACGATGCGCACCGGGCCGGACCTCTTCAACATCGGCGTCCGCCAGCCCAGCGCGGACTGGCACCTGGGCCACCTGTTCCAGCCGCGGGCCTACGTGCCGGGCAGCATCATGCCGTCGTATCCCTTCCTGTTCGAAGTGAAGGACGAGGGCAGCGCCGCGAAGAGCGAGCGCATCGTGGCGCTGCCGCCCGGCACCGTGCCGCTCGGCAAGACCGTGGTCGCCACCCCGGCGGCGCTGGATCTCGTGGCCTACCTGCAGAGCCTGCAGCGCGCGTACCCCGTGCTCACGCCGGCCCAGGCGGAGGCCGTCACGCGCATGCTGCCGGCGCGCCGCGGGCTCGAAGCGCCGGCGGCGGCCGACGCGCCACCCGAAGTCCCCGCAGGAAAGAACAACGATGAAGCAACCCCAGCAAAGCCGTAGCAGCGAGCACGCCGATCCGCACGAGCAGTACAACCCGGTGCCACGCGTGGTGCTGGGCCTGGCGCTGGGGCTCGTGGTGTGGGCCGTCGGCTACATCCTGCTGGCCAGGCCCGATGGCCTCGCGGGACTGGGCGACCAGCGCGCGCCGGCCACCCTGGTGCAAGGGACGGCGCCGGCCGAGGGCGGCACGGTGGATGGACGCCAGCTGTTCGTCGCCAAGTGCCAGGCCTGCCACCAGGCCGCCGGCCAGGGGTTGCCGGGTGTCTTTCCGCCGCTGGCGAATTCGTCGTGGGTCAAGGGACCGGCCGAGATTCCGATCCAGATCGTGCTGCACGGGCTGAATGGTCCGATCGAAGTCGCCGGCACGACCTACAACGGCGCGATGCCCGCCTTCGGGGAACAGTTGAACGACGCCGAGCTGGGCGCGGTGCTGAGCTTCATTCGCGCCGAATGGGGCAATGCCAGTGCCGCGGTGGACGCGGCGGCCGTGCAGGCCGCGCGCAAGGCCAGCGCCGAGCGCACGCAGCCCTGGCCCGGCATTGCCGAACTGGAGAAGTTCGCGGCCTCCGCCGGCGGGACCCCGCCGTGATGCGCGGCTGGCGCACGCTGGCGTCGACGGCCATCGTGGCCGTCGCGGCGCTGTCCGCGTTCGCGGCCGTGACCCATGGCTTCGCCGCCGTGACCTCGGACGGCGTCAGGCGCGCCGAGCTCGCGAGTGCGCCGCGCACGCTGCCCGCGATCGGATTGGTCGACGCCGGCGGCAGGCGGCTGGCGTTGAGCGACTACGGTCGGCCGGCGCGGCAAGCCACCTTCGTCACGCTGGCCTATGTGCGCTGCCAGTCCGTGTGCCTCACCAGCGCTGCGGGGCAGTCCTGGCTGCAGGGGGAGATCCGGGCGCGCGGGCTCGCCGATCGCGTGAGGCTGCTCACGCTCAGCTTCGATCCGGCCAACGACACGCCTCAGGTGCTCGCCGAGCATGGGCAGCGGCTGGACGCCGACCCCGCGGTCTGGCGCTTTGCCGGCGTCGCCGATCCGGCGCAACTGCGGACCATGCTGGACCTGTTCGGCGTCGTCGTTCTGCCGGACGGGCAGGGCGGCTATTCGCACAACGCGGCGCTGTTCCTGATCGGCGAGGACGGCCGCCTGAGCCGTGCCTACGACATCGAACGTCCGGACATCGCGCTGGCCGACTACCTGCGCAGCGTCGGGGGTGCGTGAGCATGGCGAGGCGGTGGAGGAACCAACTCCCAGACCTCGCTCCGGGCTTGCTGCTGGCCGGCCTGGCGGCCGCGCACCCCTGGCTCGAACACACGATGGCGCGCCACATGGGTCTCGAACTGCCCGCCTTGTTCCTGCTCGGCGGGTTCGCGGCCGTCCGGGCCGGAGACGGCTTGGGCCGCGCCATCGGCCGCTGGAACGCCCACGGGCTGCCGGGCCTGCTGTTCGCGCTGTGCGTGACCGGGTTCTGGATGGTCCCTGCGGCACTGGACCTGGCCGTGCTGCACGCGGGCGTGGCCGTCGCCAAGGTCGCGAGCCTGGTCGCCGCGGGGCTGCTGCTGCGCGCGTCCTGGGCCCGAGCCGGCACCGTGCTGCAGGCGTTCGTCGTCCTCAACGGGTTCTGGATGACCCTGGCCGCGGGCCTGATGTACCAGGACGCGCCGCAGCAGTTGTGCAGCGTGTATCTGGTCGACCAGCAGGGGCAGGCCGGCCGTGCCTTGGTGGCCTGGGCGTCGGCGGGGCTGGCCGTCTGGCTCTGGCGCATCGCCCGCGCTTCGTGGCGTTCGGACGACGTCGGGTCCGAGACCTTGCGGCCCGGCAACCCTAGATGAGTTCGGCGATGGCCTTTCCCATTTCCAGCGTGCTGGCCTTGCCGCCGAGGTCGCCGGTGCGAGGCCCGTCCTTGAGCACCTGCTCGATGGCAGCGAGGATCGCGTCGTGCGCCTCGCGCTCACCGAGGAAATCCAGCATCAGCGCGCCCGACCAGATCATCGCGATCGGGTTGGCGATCCCCTTTCCGTAGATGTCGGGCGCCGAACCGTGTACAGGCTCGAACAGCGACGGGAACTTGCGCTCCGGGTTCAGGTTGGCCGACGGCGCCAGACCGATCGTGCCGGTGCAAGCCGGTCCGAGGTCGGACAGGATGTCCCCGAACAGGTTGCTCGCCACCACCACATCGAAGCGCTGAGGCTGCAGCACGAAACGCGCAGTGAGGATGTCGATGTGCTGCTTGTCCACCTTCACATCGGGGTAGCCCTGGCCCACTGCGTCGGCGCGACCGTCCCACCAGGGCATGCTGATGGCGATCCCGTTGCTCTTCGTCGCCACTGTCAGGTGCTTGCGAGGGCGTGACTGCGCGAGGTCATAGGCGTACTTGAGCACGCGGTCGGTGCCGAATCGGCTCATCACCGTTTCCTGCACCACGATCTCCCGCTCGGTCCCCTCGTACATGATTCCGCCGAGGTTGGTGTACTCACCCTCGGTGTTTTCGCGCACGATGTAGAAGTCGATGTCGCCTGCCTTGCGCCCTGCCAAGGGACACGGCACGCCTTCGAACAGGCGCGCGGGGCGCAGATTGATGTACTGGTCGAACTCGCGGCGAAACTTCAGCAAGGAACCCCACAGCGACACATGATCCGGGACCGTGTCAGGCCAGCCGACCGCGCCGAAATAGATCGCATCCTGAGCTTCGAGCTGTGCCTTCCAGTCCGCGGGCATCATGCTGCCGTGCTGCAGGTAGTAGTCGCAGCTCGCCCATTCGATGTTCGTGAATCGCAGGTCGAAGCCGAAGCGGCTCGCGGCCTTCTCCAGCACCCGATGGCCCTCGGGCATGACCTCCTTGCCGATTCCGTCGCCAGCGATGCTGGCGATCTTCAGTGTCTTGTTGTGGCTCGTGCCCATGGTGCTTGCTCCAAGTTGAAATACGGTTCAATACGCCGCGCCGCCGGCCGCGCTCATCGCGCTCTCGGTGCCCAGGCCGAAGTCGCTGGCCAGGCGGCGCGCGCCCTGGACCATCAGCGTCACGTCGATGCCGACGGCGACGAAGGTGGCGCCGAGTTCCAGGTAGTGGCGGGCCAGCTTGGCGTCGCCGGTGAGGGAGCCGGCGGCCTTGCCGCTGGCGACGATGGTTCGAATGGCCTGGTCGATCGCGGCCTGCACCTCCGGGTGGCCGGGCGCGCCGCGATGGCCCATCGAGGCGGCCAGGTCGGCCGGGCCGATGAAGACGCCGTCGACGCCATCGACCGCACAGATGGCTGCCAGATGGGTCAGCGCCGTCTTTGTCTCCGCCTGCACCAGCAGGCAGACCTCGTCGTTGGCGGCGCCCAGGTAGTCGCGGCGGGCACCCCAGCGCGAGGCGCGCGCCACGGCGGCGCCGACGCCGCGTATGCCTTCGGGCGGATAGCGCGTGGCGGCCACCAGTGCCCGTGCCTGCTCCGGCGTGTCGACCATCGGGACGAGCAGGTTCTGCGCGCCGATGTCGAGCAGTTGCTTGATGAGCGCCGTGTCGCCGGTCACCGCGCGCACGACCGGCTGCGCGGGGTAGGCCGCCACTGCCTGCAGTTGGGCCAGCGTGCTGCGCACGTCGTTGGGCGCGTGCTCGCCGTCGATCAGCAGCCACTGGAATCCGGCCGTGGCACAGGCTTCGGCAGCGTAGGGCTGTGCCAGCGAGAGCCACAGGCCGACCTGCGCTCGCCCGGCGGCCAGCGCCTGCTTGAATGGATTGTTCATTGCGTCGTACCCCGTCTAGTCGAGTTGGCCCTGGCACACGTACTTGGTGTGCAGGTAGTCGTCGAGCCCATGCACCGAGCCTTCGCGGCCGTAGCCGGATTCCTTGACGCCGCCGAAAGGCGCGGCCTCGGCCGCCAACGCGCCCTCGTTGATGCCGACGATGCCCGACTCCAGCGCGTCCGCGACGCGCCAGATGCGACGCGCGTCGTTCGAGTAGAAGTAGGCGGCCAGCCCGAAAGGCGTGTCGTTGGCCGCCGCGACCACCTCGTCCTCGGTCTCGAAGCGGGTCAGCGCCGCCACCGGACCGAAGGTCTCTTCGCAGGCGCAGGCCATGGTCGAGTCGGCGCCCACCAGAACGGTGGGTGCGAAGTAGTGGACACCCAGGTGCGGCAGCCGTTCGCCGCCGGCCAGCACCTTCGCCCCGCGCGACACTGCATCCTGAACGTGGCGCTCGATCTTCTCGACCGCGCGCGCATTGATCATCGGGCCGACCTGCGATGCCGGATCACTGGCCGGCCCGACCTTGAGAGCGCCGACGCGCGCTGCCAGCTTGTCGGCGAAAGCGTCGTGCACCTTGCTCTGCACGAATACCCGGTTCGGGCAGACGCAGGTCTGGCCGCCGTTGCGGAACTTGGAGGCCATCAGGCCCTCCACGGCGACATCGAGATCCGCGTCCTCGAACACGATGAAGGGCGCGTTGCCGCCGAGTTCGAGCGAGAGCTTCTTGAGCGTGTCGGCGGAGCGCCGCGCCAGGTGCTTGCCCACCGGTGTCGAGCCGGTGAAGGTGATCTTGCGCACGCGCGCATCGTCGAGCCAGGCGTCGACCACTTCCGGCGTCTTCTTGCGCGAAGCGGTCACGATGTTGAGCACGCCGGCCGGCACGCCGGCTTCCTCGGCGAGCCTGACCAGCGCGAGCGAGGTCAGGGGCGTGTCCTCGGCGGGCTTGCAGACAACGGTGCAACCTGCGGCCAAGGCCGGCGCGATCTTGCGCGCGATCATCGCGGCCGGGAAGTTCCATGGCGTGATGGCCGCGACCACGCCCACCGGCTCCTTCAGCGCGAACATGCGCCGACCCGGAACGGGCGCGGGGATGATCTCGCCGTTCATGCGCACGGCTTCCTCGGCGAACCATTCGATGTAGCTTGCCGCATAGGCGACCTCGCCCTTGCCTTCGGCCAGCGGCTTGCCCTGCTCCAGCGAGATCAGCGTGCCCAGGTCGTCCTGGTTCGCCATGACGAGATCGTTCCAGCGCTTGATGATCTGAGCGCGCTGCTTGGCCGGGACCTTGCGCCACGAGGCGAAGGCCTGGTGCGCAGCGTCGGCCGCCGCGCGCGCTTGCGCGGCGCCGGAATCGGGCACCTGCGCGATCAGCGCGCCGGTCGCCGGGTCCGTGACGTCGAGCTTGGCGCCAGTGGCTTCAGACCACTGGCCTGCGATGAAGTTGGCACCGCGCAGCAGGTCGGTGCGTTGAAGGGTCAGCGACATGGTATGCCTCGTCGATCTTGAAACTGAAAAAGTCAGGTGCCGGAGGCCGCGAGCCATCGCGGCATCCGGGGGAGGGTCCGCCGGCGGCGCTAGCTGACGATGCCCATGTGCCAGGGCACGAACTCGTGGTTGCCCAGCCCCAGCAGTTCGCTCTTCGTCTTTTCTCCAGAGGCGGCGCGAAGGATCTGATCGAAGATGCGCTGACCCATCTGCTGCATGTCGACCTCGCCGTCGAGCACCGCGCCGCAGTTGATGTCCATGTCCTCTTCCAGTCGCGTGAACATCGGCGTGTTGCTCGCGAGCTTGATCGTCGGTGCCGGCTTGCTGCCGAACATCGAGCCGCGCCCGGTCGTGAAGCAGATCAGGTTGGCGCCGCTGGCGATCTGGCCGGTCGAGGCGACCGGGTCATAGCCGGGAGAATCCATGAACACGAAGCCGGCCTTGTCGATCGGCTCGGCGTACTCGTAGACCGCCTGCAGCGGCGTGGTGCCGCCTTTCATGGCCGAGCCGAGCGATTTCTCGAAGATGTTGGCCAAGCCGCCCGCCTGGTTTCCGGGGCCGACGACGCCATTGAACTGTCCGTTGTGTCCACGCGTGTACGCCTCCCACCAGGCCAGCCGATCGAGCAGTTTCTGGCCGACCTCCGGACTGACCGCGCGGCGGGTGAGCATGAACTCGACGCCGTGGATCTCGGGCGTCTCCGACAGGATCGCGGTGCCGCCATGGCGCACCAGGATGTCCATCGCCGCCCCGAGGGCCGGATTGGCGGTGATGCCGGAGAAGCCGTCGGAGCCGCCGCATTCGAGTCCGATCTTCAGGTGCGCGGCACTGACGGGCTGGCGCCGGATATCGTTGGCGGCCGGCAGCATGCCTTCGATGGCCGCGATGCCGGCAGCGATCGTCGCGCGGGTGCCGCCCGTGTCCTGCATCACGAAGGTCTTGACGTGGCTGCCGAGCGTCAAGCCCTGCGAGGCGACGAGGTCGGCCACCTGGTTGCGTTCGCAGCCCAGCCCGACGATGAGCACGCCGGCCAGATTGGGATGGCGGGCGTAGCCGGCGATCGTTCGACGCAGCACATCGAAGTGCTCGCTGGGAGACGACATGCCGCAGCCGCTGGTCTGCGCGAAGGCGACCACGCCATCGACGTTCGGAAAGGCCGCGAGCCGCTCGGGCGTGAAGTGCGCCGCAATGTGGTGAATGGCGGTGGCCGAGCAGTTCACCGACGAGATCAGGCCGATGAAGTTGCGCGTCGCGACGCGCCCGTCGGGGCGCACGATGCCCATGAAGGTGGCGCGCTCGGCTTCCGGCACGTAGTCGACGGGCCGCACGTCTTCACAGAAACCGGGGTCCCGGTCAAAGTCGATCAGCGCCAGATTGTGCGTGTGAACGTGTTCGCCCGCCTCGATGTCGCGCATCGCCGCGCCGATCACCGTGTCGTACTTCTTCACCGGCTCGCCGGCCGCGATGCGGCACGCTGCGATCTTGTGGCCGGCCGGCACCTGGGCGCGCATGCGCAGGCCCAACTCGGGCAACGCCTGCCCGAGGCCGATCGGCGAGCGCGCGATCAACACGTTGTCATTGGCGTGCAGCCGTATCAATGCCGATGCAGTGGCGACGTTCGGGTTCGCAGGTGCGAGAGTTGCATTCATGGCGGATCTCCGGAGTGGCCAGGCGTTCAGTTCTTGCTCATCAGTTCCTTGAGCTTGAGCCGTTCGATCAAGATCTTCTCCTTGGCATAGCTCGCGGCCACGTACTTCTCGTAGTCCGGCGCATCGAGATAGAGCAAGGGCGCGTCGATCCTGGCGCAGGCCTCGGTGAACTCGGGACTCGCCGCAGCGACCTTGAACGCGGCGCGCAGCCTCGCCAGCACGTCGGCCGGCAGGCCCTTCGGCGCGCCGATGCCGTTGGGCGCATCCACCACCACGTTGTATCCGGACTCCTTCAACGTCGGCACGTCCTTGAACTCGGTGGTGCGTTGCTCCCCCCAGGTGGCCAGGAGGCGCAGCTTGCCGGCCTTCACATGCGGCGCCCATGAACTCGAATCGGCAAGCACGTCGATGTGGCCGCCCATCAGCGCCTGCAGCGCCTCGGCCCCGCCTTTGAAGGGAATCGCGTTGAACTTGGCGCCTGCGGCGATGGCGAACTCTTCCATGCCGACATGCGTCGCGCCGCCCAAGCCTGCGGTGCCGTAGGTGATCTTGTCCGGATTCGCCTTGGCGTCCGCCACCAGATCCTTGAGCGTCTTCCATGGGGCCTCGGCACGCACGGCGATGCCGAAGGTCTGGCCCGAGACGCGGGCGATGTAGCTGAGGTCCTTCATCGGATCGATCTGGACCGTGCCCAGTTGCGAGAAGCGCGTCACCGAAATCGGGATCTGTCCGATGGTGTAGCCATCGGGCTTCGCGGAGGCGAGCGCCTTCAGCCCGATCATGCCGGACGCCCCGGCCTTGTTGTCCACCACCACCGGTTGGCCGAGCGCCTTGGCGGCAGCCGCGCAGAGCGCGCGCATCGTGACGTCCGCGGTGCCGCCCGCCGGCCAGGGGCAGATGAATGTCACCGGACGTTCCGGGTAGCCGGCCGCGAAAGCGCGGGTCGCGGAAAGCGGAAGCATGGCAGCAGCGAGGCTGCCGAGCATGAATTGGCGGCGATTGGATCGCATCGGTTTGTCTCCTGATCTTTTGGCGTGGAGACCCGATTGTTCGTCTTTGGATCATTACAATCCAATCAGAAATAGGACTCTCTTCATTCCAAAATGGTTATGGAGCTCACATGGCAGAGATCGACCGGGTATTGCGATCCAACCTGAAGCTGCGCCACCTGCAGCTGCTGGTGGCGCTGGATGAATTCCGGCACCTTGGGCGCGCCGCCGAGTTCCTCTCCGTGAGCCAGCCGGCGGTGTCCAAGACGCTGGTCGAGATCGAGCGCATGTTCGGCCTCGACCTGTTCGTGCGCTCCACGCGGGGCACCGAGCCCACAGCCTATGGCGAGGCCGTCGTTCGCTTCGCCCGTTCGGTGCTGGCGGATTTCGGCCGCACGCGCGACGAGATCGCCGCCGTGGCCGCCGGTGCGGCCGGCCGCACCAGTGTCGGAGCGATGGTGGTGGCGATACCTTCCCTGCTCGTGCGCGCCGTCGCCCTGCTCAAGCAACGTTCGGCGCGCACCACGGTGCTGGTGGAAGAGGGCGATCTGACACGGCTCCTCCCGAGGCTGCGCGTCGGCGAACTTGATCTCTTCGTCGGCCGGCTGGAGCCGGGCTATGCGTCGCCCGATCTGGACACCGAGGCGCTCTATGCCGAGCCGATGTGCATCGTCGTGCGTCCCGACCATGCACTCGCGCGCGACAAGCGCGTTGACTGGTCAAAACTCGCCGGCGTTCCCTGGGTCGTTCCGCCACCATGGGCATCCTCGCGCGTCAAGCTCGAGCAGATGTTCTACAAGCATGGGCTCGCGCCCCCCGTCGACATCGTGGAGACGGCATCGTTTCTGGCCACGCTGACGTTCGTGCGCGAACGCCCTGCGCTAGGGTTCCTCGCACGCGGCGTGGCACGACACTTCGAGACAGAGGGACTTGTCAAAGTCCTGAAGCTCAAGGTGCCGATCGAGCTGCCGCCGGTGGGAATGATCACCCTGCGAGGACGTCCTCGCACCCCCGCCACGGAGCAGCTGATGGACTGTTTGCGACGCACGGCCGCAGGCCCGGCGCCGGGCGTTGCATGAAGGTCCGGGAAGTCGGTGCAAGGCCGTGCGCGCACCGAACTTGCGGTCAGGCGCGTTTGTCGCGGTCGCGGCGAGGCCAGAAAACCGGGATGCCCTCGCGCGCGCAAAGGTCGCGCGCTTCCAGTTCGGACAACTCGCTGACGGTCGTGTCGGCCGCCGGGTCGCGAGGGCACTCGTACGGCTTGTCCGGTCTTGCGCTGCCTTTGTCTTTGGCAGACCTCGACTGGGGCGATTCGTGCAGCGGCATGGACTCGCTGACATCAGGCAGCTCGAGGCCTGCCTGACCAGGACGATGGCGTCGAAAGAAATTGCGCATGGTCTTGGAGGACGACGGTTAGGGAAACTCGATGAAATTGCTCTCGATCCAGACCTTGCCCTCCTCGTTCAGGGCAAAGGTGAGCGCCTTTTCCTTGGTGACCTTCCGGTCCCGAATGGCTTGCGAGAGTGGGGTCGCATGCGACAAGTCTTCAAGCTTGTGGTTGTAGACGTGCTCCTTGCCATCCTCATCGTTGATCGCATAAGAGACGGAAATGCCATCCAGGTCGGCAAGGGGCTGCAGGAACGCGATGAACTGAGATGCCGTGATGCCCTCGGCCCGGATGGTGCCCCAATGTCTGTACAGGGCCGCGTTGGGCGCCGTTTGCATGCGCTTCGATGCGCCGTCATCCAGAAGGTGAGGCAAGGTCTCGAAGCGCTCGCCGCGTTGATTCATTTTCACACTCCTTCAATTCTCGTTCCCGATCGAGCTGGGTCTGATCGTAACGACGAAGGCTGAGGCGCATAAGGGCCACGATGGCGCTCCTGCGAGCAAAAACGTGCATAGTTGGCGATCGCGGCGCCGTCGTGCACGGGCATGGGGGTCGCCCAGTCTGCATCTCGCTCCTCCAGGGAATGTCATGCAGGACGCATGGGGCGTCCGTCCCTTCATCGGCGGCGGAATTGATCTGACTCAACTGATCGAGCGGACACCGGGAACATGCTGCCTCCATGGAATCAGGCTGATCCAGGAATGAACGCACATGAAACACGATCGGTTGGCGGGCCTGTTGCCAGCGGGCTTCGGTTCTGCAGGGTCGGTGCTCGCCCAGAGGGCTCATCCGCGGGGCGGCGATACGCCGGGCGAATGACGCGAGGCGTGACGCGGGCTCGGGTCCTGATGCTGGCGCTGCTGCTCGCGACCTGGTGCGCCGGTGCGCCTGAATCCGTCTTCGCCGCCGAAGTGGCAGCCTCGACGCCGCCGGCGGCGACGACCATCGCCGAAACCCTGACGGAGATCGGTGCGAGCGAAAGGCTGCAGCGCGCTGCGCTTGCCCGCGTCGAGGAGTCCGAGCCCTGGCGTGAGCTGGACCGACGAACGGTGGCGCTCGAGGCCGAGTTCGACCGACTCGCGCCGGGGCAGGGCGCGCAAGGCGAACTCATCGAACTGCGGGGGCTCGACCATCGACTGTGGGAACTCAAGGGCGACGCGTCGACCAACGTCGATGCGCTCACGGCCATCGTCAGACGCCTCGAGGGCGATGGCGGCGAACTCGAATCGCTGGCCCGCGTGTGGCGCGAGCGGATCGTGTTCTTGCGCGAGCGGCTGGTGCCCGAGCCCGTCATCGAACGCGCGCAGGAGATCGAGGCGAAGCTGCGCACGACCGGTGACCGCCTGCGCAAGGTGCGGGACGACGCCTTGCTCGATCTTGCCCGGGCTTTGAGCCTGCAGCTGCGCGTCCATGACGCCAGCGCGCTCGTCAAGGCGCAGCTGGACCGTGTCCGCCTGCAGAGGATGGAACTGGAGGAGTCCTCGCTGTGGCGGCTGGGTGGTGCGCCGGCCCAGTTCGATCTGGTGGCTTCGGAATTGCGCGCGGGCGATCGTCTGTTGCGCGAGTACCTGTCCCGCAACGGCGCACGTCTTGCCGGGACGTTCCTGGGCATCTTCGCGCTCACGTGCTGGCTTTTCACCAAGAAGGCGCCGCCCGACGCCGCGCCCGCGCAACGCGCCTTTGGCCGACCTGTGGCTGCCTCCCTGCTCATCGCGCTGATGACGATCTGGTGGCTGGCGCCCGACCCCCCGATCATCTTCCATGAGGCGCTGCTCGTGATCGTTCCGATTCCCGCCGCGATGATCGCCAGGCGCACCTATGCCGCGGCGGTGCCGTGGTCGCTGTACGGCGTGGCATTCGCCACCGTGTTGCTGGCTTTGCGCAGTTCGGTCGAGTCGAGCGTGATTGCCGACCGTGCGGTGCTGTTGCTGCAGGCCTTCAGCGTCGGCGTGCCCGTGGCCCTGGACCTGCGGCGCGGTCGACTGCAGCAGGCCTTGCCTAGCTGGAGTCCTGAGGCCGTTCGCTTCCTGGCGCTGATCGCCATCGCCGTTTCGGCGGTGACCGTGTGGCATGTGATCTTCGGATTCTCCGGGCCGGCTCGGTCCTTGCGCGCGGGCACCGGCAGCATCGTCGGATGCAGCCTCGTGTTCGGGACCACCGCCCTGGCCCTGTATGGCGCAGTGCTCGCGCTTCTGGGCACGCCGGTGCTGCGCTGGCTGCGAAGCGCGCGCGATGCAGATCCGGCGCTGCTGCGGGCGGTACGGCTGGTTCTGGCCGTGCTGACCATCGGCGGCGTCGTGCTCGTCACGCTCTCGATCCTGAACCTGATTCCCGTCATGCTCTCTGCCATCGATTCGATGCTGGGGTCCACGTTGAAAGTGGGTGTCGTGTCCATCGCCGCCAGGTCCGGGGTGGAGGCGATCGCCGTCGCCCTGGCGACGGTCATCCTGAGCCTGGTGATCGAGTTCGTGCTCGATCGAGAGATCTTTCCCAGGCTGAAAACGAGGCCGGGTACCCGCTATGCGATCGCCACATTCACGCGCTGGTTCGTGCTCATTGCCGGCGCGGTACTCACGCTGGCGGCGCTCGGCGCCGACATGGCGAAGGTGACGCTGCTTGCGGGGGCGCTCGGCGTGGGCATCGGCTTCGGGCTGCAGAACGTCGTCAACAATTTTGCGTCCGGCCTGATCCTGATCCTCGAGCGGCCGGTCAGCGTCGGCGACCTGGTCGAGATCGGCCCCGTGCTGGGCGAGATCAAGCGCATCGGCATACGCTCTTCCAGCGTGCGAACCACGCAAGGGGCCGAGGTCATCGTGCCGAACTCCGACCTGGCCTCGAAGGAGGTGATCAACTGGACCCGCTCCGACCGACAGCGCCGATACGACATCGATGTCGGCGTGCCCTACGGTTCCGAGCCCGAGCAGGTGATGCGCTTGCTGGTGGAGGCGGCCAGGGAAGTGCCGGACATATTGACCGATCCAGCACCCGTGGCCATGTTCCAGGGCTTCAATGACAAATCGCTCGACTTCAAGCTGCTCGCTTGGGTGAAGACCATCGACCTCGGATTGCAGGCGCAAAACGCGCTGCGGGTCGCCGTGTTGCGCAAGCTCGGAAAGGCAGGCATCGTCATGTCCTTTGCCGCCGCCGGCGTTTCGCTTCCCCGCGGCGAAGATCCCGGTGCGCCGGGCGAGACAGGGGTGGCAACGTGATGGGGCACTGCGCGCGTCCTGATGGGCGGCGACCCGAACCTCAATTTCAAGATGGACTGCACCATGCGCGCTGATGTCCTGGGGGCCTTTCTCGCGGCAGCCGTGGCGCTCGCGGGCTGCGCCAGCCGTCCGGTCAACCCGCCGATCACGCAGGTCGATGCGCAAGCAGGGTATGCGTTCCAGACGCGTCAGAAGTATTTCAAGAGCCAGGAGAACCTGGTCATTCTGGCGTTCTCGGGCGGTGGCACGCGCGCCGCGGCGTTCTCGTATGGCGTGCTGGAGTTCCTCCGGCGCACCGAGGTCAGCGCACCGGACGGGCGCAGGGCTCGCCTGATCGACGCCGTCGACGTCATCACCGGTGTCTCGGGTGGCAGCTTCACGGCATTGGCCTATGGGCTCTACGGCGACAGGCTGTTCACCGACTACGAACAGCGCTTCCTCAAGCGCAACGTGCAGGGCGAACTCGTCTCGCGTGCGCTCAATCCGATCAACTGGGGGAACCTGTGGTCGACGGGCTGGGGCCGTTCGGAATTGGCGGCCGCGTACTACGACGAGATCCTGTTCAACGGTGCGACCTTCGGCGACCTCAACCGCGGCGTCGGACCGTTCATCATCGTGTCGGCGACCGACATCTCGACCGGCACGCGGATGCCCTTCAATCAGACCGTATGGGACGTGCTGTGCTCGGACCTCGATGCCGTGCGGCTGTCGCGCGCCGCCGCGGCGTCCTCGGCTGTCCCCGTGGTGCTCTCTCCGGTCACCATCAACAACTACGGCGGAACCTGCAACCACGAAACGCCGGCCTGGATCAAGGCATTCACCCAGACCGCGAATCCGCCACGGCCCGCAACGCGTGCGATACGTGAACTGAAGGAAACCGAACCCTACAACGACAGCGTCCATCGGCCCTATGTCCATCTCGTGGACGGCGGTGTGTCCGACAACCTGGGGATGCGCGGTGTACTCGACGCGCTGGAGTTCCTCGAAGCCTTGCATGAAAAGGGCATGCCGACCCCGCTCGACGGTGCGCGCAGGATCATCGTGCTCGTCGTCAATTCGCTGTCGTCGCCCCCCACCACATGGGACGAGTCGGAGGTGCCGCCCGGAACGGTGCAGGTCCTGCTGAAGGCCAGCGGCGTACCGATCGATCACTACTCCTACGAGGCGGTCGAGCTTCTGAAGGACATATCGGCGCGCTGGGAAACGGGGCGCAGGATCCGCAAGCTCGCCGGCTGTTCGAGCGGCAAGAGCTCACCGATCTGCACCGAGGTGCGTGTCCCGGAGGCGGAGATCTTTGCCATCGACGTGTCCTTCCCCATGCTGAAGGACAAGGCGGAATTCGATTACCTGAACCAGCAGCCGACGTCGTTCGTCCTGCCGGACGAGGCGGTGGATCGGCTGCGCGCCGCGGCAGGGAAGATCATCCTGGCATCGCCCGAGTTTCAGCGGCTGCTGAAGGACCTCGGTGCAACAGTCGTGGGCGGGCCGGGCGCGCCATAGGGCGGCGAGAACGACGCGGCGGAAAGCTCGCCGGTCGCTCAGCGAGCTTGCTGTCCGCGCCCGCGCAGCCGCGCCCATAGCGCTCGCAGCCTCCGGGCGCGGTCTTCGAACAGAAACGAGCCGGCAAGCGTGAGCATGCCGGAGACGATTCCCGTCACCACGGCCTCCAGGCGAGGGATGCCGTAGTGACCCGGATGCGAGAAGGAGTCGCCGACCATCGTCAGGATGCCGACGACCAGCGCGTTGCCATAGCGATTCGCGTAGAGCTTCGCGGCCGGCGTGAAGGTCAGGAGCACCGCGAGAATGCCGGTGAACAGGCCGGTCTGCAACGCGAGCGCCCAGTGCGGGATGCTCAGGATGTTCCCGAGGCTTCCGGGCATGCAGGTCATGCAGGCGCTGGTCGGCTGCCAGAAGCGCCGGACGAACAGGATGAAACGACGCTTCCATGGATGCGGCATCACCCGGACCTCGTCAATGCGCCGGGCGCTAGTCCCACACGGGAAGGCTCCGCAAGGCATCGTTCGGCCGGTCGACAATGTCGACGCCGGTGATGCCTTTCCCGTCCGGCAAGAGCTCGACGTCGCAGATGACCTCCCAGGCATGGCTTTCGGTGCGCCGCGCAAGACAGACCTCCTCGCCGGCAGCAATGAGGCTGGTGCATTCGCCGATGCTGATGCGTTGCGCCGCGCCGAGCGTCAACTCCTTCGAACCGAACTCCTTTTCGGCAACCGGATGAATGGCCACGAGATCAATCGTGCCGCCGCTGTAGTGAACAGCGGTAATTGCATGCTGTGCCATTTGCGACCTCCATGGATGGAAGAGTTCAGTAGGGCCGCGGCGGCTGTCGGCGTCCGGCTTCAGGGAGCGTCCATGCCGGGCCACTGCGGATTCCGCCGGGCTGATCTCCAGCACAATACGCCGATGTGCAGCCACTACCAAGCCGAGAAGCGTCGCAAGCAGATCGAAAAGCACTTCGGCATCAAGCTGCCGCCCGGCTGGGAACCGCCACCGGGCGGATTGCACATCTACCCGACGCAGAGGGCGCCGATCATTCGCCGGCCGCCGGAGCGCGAGTCGGGCGACGAGGCCGTGCCGGGCTTCGAACTCGTCGAAGGGCATTTCGGCCTGCTCCCCGGCTTCGCCAAGGCGGTCAGGTATGGCCTCCAGACCTACAACGCGCGCACCGAGACCGTCCGCGAGCTGGCCAGCTTCAAGAGCGCCTGGGCCAAGGCGCGGCACTGCATCGTGCCCTGCGAAGCCATCTATGAACCGGACTGGCGCACGGGCAGCTGCGTTCCCACGCGGTTCACCGCGGCGAACGACGAGACGCTCGGAGTGGCCGGCCTGTGGTCGCCCTGGAAGAACCCCGAAACGGGGGAGTGGGCGCTGAGCTTCACGATGCTCACGATCAATGCCGACGAGCACCCGCTGTTCAAGCTCATGCATCGGCCGGACTCGAAGCGCCCGCCCGAGCAGCAGGACAAGCGCATGGTGGTGATCCTGCCCGAGGCGCGGTACGAAGAGTGGCTCGATTCGCCGCCAGAGCGGTCCATGGACTTCATGAACCCGTATCCGGCCGATCGCCTGGTCATGGCGCCGGAACCGCCCCCGGCGAAAGAGCCGAAGCCCAAGCCGGCCCGTGCCAAGTCGGATCCGCCGCAGCCGTCCCTCTTCTGAGGGCCGTCGCATCGCCGACGTGGCACAGGCGCTGGCGCGCACGACGATGGAGCTCTCGATGCCGACGCGGGTCAGGTCTTGGGACATGGCGACCGCCACGGGCGGACCGTTCACGCCCCAGGAGGTCCCACAGGGCACGCCCCTCCGATCACTGCAACGCCTGGTGGCGCTCGATCGCCACGCCGGCGTCGATCAGCAGGCGCTCACGGCCGAGTTGCTGGTCCAATCCGCCGCGGCGCACGATGTCGAGGACGCCGGGGTTCAGGCCCACCAGCCAGACCTCGGCGTTGCGTGCCATTGCCTGCTCGCCGCTCGCCGTCAGCGCTTGCAGCGCCGAATACTCGATGTCGGTCACGCGGCTCAGGTCCAGCGCCAGCACGCGCGGCCGGTGCTGTTCGACCAATGCGTGGACCTGGTCCGCCACGTACTGGGCATTGAGGAAGTACAGGCGCCCCTCGGGCCGCAGTATCAGCAGGCCCTCGAAGGTCTCGTCGTCGGGGTGCTCGGGCGACAGTGGCCGGAGCACGTTGGTGCCCCGCTTGCGCCCGATGACCGACACGCGCGGGTGGGCGGTCTGGACGCCGAGCCCGATGAGCGACACGATGATGGCCACCACGATGCCTTTCAGCGTGCCGAACACGAGAACGCCGGCACAGGCGATCAGCGCCCAGCGAAACTCCATGTTCCGGACATTGCGAATGGCCCGGAACTCCGCCGGGTCGATCAACCCGATCGAGTAGGTGATGACGACCGCTGCCAGCGTTGCATACGGCATCAGGCCGAGCAGGGGCGCCAGCAGCAGCATCGTCGCCAAGGCCGCGCCCGCGGTGACCAGCGAGGCCTTCTGCGACCGCCCGCCCACGGCGCGCACGACCGCCGTCTGCGAGGTGCCGCCTCCAGCCGGCATCGAACCGAACAGGGCGCCGAGCAGGTTGGCCGCCCCGGTGGCGACCAACTCGCGGTTCGCATCGATCGGAGGTTCGTCCGGGTGGGCAAAGGCGCGGCCTGCCGCGATCGTTTCGGTGAAGCTCATCAGCGCGATGCCGAGAGCGCCCGGCAGCAATTGCTCGACCAGGGCGATGTCCGGCAGCGTCAGGGAAGGGAATCCCTGCGGGATCAGGCCGACCGTCGAGACCCCGAGCGCCTTCAGGCCGAAGAACCACGACGCGGCAATGCCGCCGCCGACCGCGACCAGCGGGGCCGGTGAATGAGGCCACAGCCGCTCCATGCCGATCAGCACTGCGAATGTCGCCACGGCCAATGCAACGGTGAGGAGCGAAGTTTCGGGAACATGGTGCAAGACGCTCAGGACATCGGCGAAGAATCCTTGCTTGGTGATGTGGATGCCAAGGAGTTTCGGCACCTGGTCCAGCACGATCACGAGTCCGACCCCTGCCTTGAAGCCCGTGAGAACCGGCGTGGAGATGAAATTGGCGACGAACCCGAGCCGCATCAGCCGCGCCAGGATCAGCATCACGCCGACCAGCGCGGTCAAGGTGGCAGTGGCCGTCAGGAGCTTCGCGGGGTCGCCGTCCGGCACCACCAGACCGAGCTGCGTCGCGGTCAGGATCCCCAGGGTGGCCGTGGAGCTGACGCTCAGCACGCGCGACGAGCCGAGCAGTGCGTAGACCGCCATCGGAATGAAGGCCGTATAGAGACCCACGGCGACCGGCAGTCCGGCCACCGTCGCGTAGGCCATGGCCTTGGGCAGGACCACCGCGGCCGCGGTGATGCCGGCGATCACGTCGAGGCGCAGTGCCGGCGGGTCCGGCAAGCTCATGGTGGTGGACTCCTCGCTGAGCGAACGAACTCCCCTGCGGCCTCATTCAACCCAACGGGGTCCGGTGAGGCCCTGATCCAGCGCAAGGCGTGGGCCGCGTTCGACCCCCGTCGACAGGGCAAATGGGCATCGCCCCGGCGACGACTTCCTAGGAGGTCTTTGCCTGGCCGTCGAGCCGGCGGTTGGCGTCGAGCGCATAGACGACCTGCTTGTCATCCGCCGACTTCTGATGCGCGCCGTTTTCTCCCGAAGGCAAGGCCGACGTGCCGTAGACCTCCCGTTCGAGTCTCTTCGCGCGCTCCGCGTACATGCGGGCCAGCGCGCCATGGTGCTCGGCGGCGGCCTGGTGCTCGATGCGCGCCATATGCGCCTCTTCGAGCAATGTCATGACGCGCCGCAGGTGGCCGTTTCGACTGGGCTGAAAAATGCTGAACATCAGACCCTCCTTCCATTGGAAGCCTTCGAGGAAATCGCTTTTTACTTCAATCGGGCTTGCCGCGCTTGCGGCCTGGACGAAAGAGGTAGGCTGTCCGGACGAGGGTTGAAGCTCGGGTGCGTTGCGAAATCCGGATGCGTTCATGGGGGGACAGCTGCGTGGAGGGGTGCGAACCGCACCGGCGGCATTGCGGCAAGATCCTCTCGATGGGGCATGGAGATCTGCGCTCCCGCTCTTGTCACGCAGACCGCGGCGGCCTGGATGCCGAGCGCTACGCCGGCGTCGAGGGCTTCGCCTTTGGCAAGGGCGGCGCAGAGCGCGCCGATGAAGGTGTCTCCCGCGGCGGTGGTGTCGACTGCCCGCACGGACAGTGCCGGGAAGTGGCGGCAAGCATCGGCGCCTGCCACGAGAGCGCCCTGGCTTCCCAGCGTCAGAATCACCTGGGAGGGTCCGCGACGGCGCAGCAGGTCGTGACGCAGGTCGACGAGACCACGTTGCCCGCGGTATCGATGACCTGGCCGTCGATCGCGCTGGTCCGCGCCAATGGAGTTGGGAACTGGACAATAAATCCTTCCCCCACGTTGATGATGAGTCCTACGAAAACGCCGTCGTGCTCTGACCTGGAACGAGGCATCAACCTCCGAGCTTCCTTGCGAATGACCAATTAGCTCTTGCGTCGCACTTCTTGGCCGACATGCCACAATCAACAAACGACGAGATCCGTGTGTCCGAAGCCCTTCGAGTAATCGAGAACGGAAATGACCGTGGGTGTAACGCGGAACAGGCGGACCTCGTCCGGGCCCGGCATCTTCATCGGCAGAGGCCCAGCGTCGGGGTATTTCAGCGGCAGCATGCGCAGGACTTTCTCCGCTTCTGCCCGATCATCCACCGCTCGCGCACGAGCGGCCATCGACACGCCGGTGATCGCCATCAAATCCGCCGTGTCGTGATCGATCGTCAGCGAGAGTCGGTCATCTCGCGCCAGGTTTCTTGCCTTCTGACTGTCCAACCCGCAGAGAAAGTACAGGGTCAGGCCTTCGTTCACATAGCCGACGGTCGTTGCCTGCGGCCAGCCATCCGGACGCAGCGTCGCGACTGTCATGATTCGATGTTGATCCAACAGCGCCAGGATTTTCCGTCTGATTTCGTCGTCCATGTATCACCTCCACGAGCGTCAAGAGAGGAGCGTTCAAAACGGATATTCTGGGATGGTGCGGCCGCGCGGCCTTGATTGCGATCAACGCCTGAGCACCTGCTTTGCGGTGGGTCAAACGCTTGTCGCGCGGCCGCGCAATGCTGTGTGCCTGTGCCACCCCAGTGGCAGCGGGAGGCCCTATGTGGGACGCCATCGTGATCGGTTCGGGCATCGGCGGCTTGGCCGCCGCTGCGGCGCTGGCCAAGCGACAGCGCAAGGTGCTGGTGCTGGAACAGCACAGCGTGGCCGGCGGCCTGACTCAGAACTTCCGGCGCCAGGATTGGACCTTCTCGCCCGGCGTGCACTACATCGGCGGCGTCGGCCCCATGCCTGGGCCAGATGGCCAATTCGGTCGCTTGCTCGCCTGGCTGACCAACAACACGCTGCGCTTCACGCCCTGCGCCAACCCGTACGACATCGTCCGTTTGCCCGGCTTCGAATTCGGCATCCCGCACCCGGAATCGGCCTACCACGATGCGCTCATTGCGCGCTTCCCGCAGCAAGAGAGCGCCATCGGACATTGGTTCGAATCCTGCGACGCGGCGCGTCGCAGCGCCATGGCACTGTTCGCCTCGCACGCGATGCCGCACTGGATGGCGTGGGCCCTGAGCCTTTCGCGCGGAGCCGATGCCGAGCACTGGACGCGGCGTACGCTGGCCGACGAGCTTGCGCTGATTTCCGACCCGGCGCTGCAGGCAGTGCTGGGCGGGCGCTGGCCCGACTACGGCGCACCACCGGCGCTGGCGCCCTTCGCGATGCATGCCCTGGTCACCGGCGCCTACAACGGCGGGGCCTACTATCCGGTGGGTGGTCCGGCCCGTTTCGCCCAATGCCTGCTGCCGGTGATCGAGGCCGCCGGCGGGGAGTTGCGGCTGGGCTGCGTTGTGCAGCGCATCCTCACCGAGGGCGGGCGCGTCATTGGCGTGGCCTATGCGCTGGACGGCGAGCAACATGTCGAGTCGAGCCCGCGACTGATTTCCGCCATGGGCGTGGGCAACACCGCGGCCTGCCTCCCGCCCGATTTGGCCGCTGACTGGCAACAGACCATTCATGCGCTGACCCCGGGGCTGTCCTGTGTCTCGCTGTTCGTCGGGCTGGAGGGCGATCTGGCAGCGGCCGGTGCGAGCAGCGCCAACCATTGGATCTTCGAGAGCGACGACATCGGCAGCCCTTGGCAGCGGCCGGCCGACGAGGACGCGCCGGGCATTTTCGTGGCCTTCCCATCGCTCAAGGACCCGGAAAGCCAGGGCAAGCCGACGGCCGAAGTGGTGGCCATGGTCGATCCGCGCGTGTTCGCGCCCTGGCTGGCGCAGCCGGACAGCGAGCGGCCGGAGGACTACCTCGCACTGAAGGCCCGTATCGAGCGCAGGCTGCTGGCGCAGTTCCTGCGCCATTTCCCGGCTCTCGGGCCGATGCTTCGCTTCCATGAGTTGTCGACCCCGCTCACGCAGCGGCGGTACGTGCGTTCGCCGGACGGCGCCATGTATGGCATCGAGATGAGCGCCGAGCGCCTGACCAGCCCGGCCTTGCATGTGCGCACGCCGCTGCCGGGCTTGTTGCTGGCCGGGCAGGACGTGGTCAGCCCTGGCGTGCCCGGCGCCTTCATGGGCGGCTTGCTCGCCGCCGCTTCGCTGGAGCCGGCGCTGTGGGCCAGCCTGGGCCGATGAAGAGGAACTTCCATAAGGCTCAGTACCGGCCGACTTCGATAACTTGTTCGCTTTCGATGACACGCAGACGCTGCGCCCACTGCGCCAGCCAGGCCTGCCGCTGCGAATCGTCCACCCGCACTGGCCCATAGACCACCTGCGGCCGCAGCACCGAGAAGCCTAAGAAGTTCAGCATGCCGCGCTGCATGGGCTTGAGCATGGCGTTCAGGTCGCCATTGAAGCCGTCTTTCAGGTAAGCAGCCTCAGGACCGCCGGTAGTGAGCGAGAGCAGGGCGCGCTTTCCCTTGAACTTGCCGGTTTCGTAGATATGGCCATTGCCGTAGGTGCGGCCCATGGCGAACCCGCGGTCCACCCAGCCCTTGAGGATGGCCGGCATGCCGAACCACCACAGCGGGAACTGCCAGATCATCAGATCCGCGGCCTCGATCTTTTCGATCTCGGCCTTAACATCCGGCGCGAAGCCACCGATCTCGCTGGCCCACATCTCCTCGGCTTGCAGCTTGAGGTAGTCCGCGTCCTTGACGCTGACGAAGTTGCGCCGACTGGAGAGCGGGTCGAAGCCCATGCGGTAGAGATCGCTGGTGACGACCATGTGGCCTGCTGCTTGCAAGGCGGTCTGCGCCGTGTCGAACATCGCACCGTTGAAGCTGCGGCGTTCGGGGTGGGCCAGGACGAGCAGGACGTTCATGCGGGTGCTCACAGCGGGGTGCGGGCGCCGCCGTCGATGTCCAGCAGCACGCCCGTGGCGAAGGTGTTGCTCACCAGCATTTCCACGCATTGGGCGATGTCATCTGGCACGCCGGTGCGGCCTACCGGCAGGCTCTTGGCCGCACCGGCGAACATGCCGGCCTTGGCTTCTGCGGGCATGCCGTCATAGGCCGGCGTGTCCACGAGGCCCGGTGAGACCACGTTCACGCGCAGCGGCGCGAGTTCCTTGGCCAGGGTCTGCGCCATCTGGGTGATGCCGCCGTTCACGGCGGCCAGGCCGGCGGTGCCAGTCATCGCCACGCGCGAGGCCGCGCCGGTCAAGAAGACCACCGAGCCATCCTTGCGCAGGATGGGCAGGGCGGCTTGCAGGCTCTGCCAGTAGCCGAGCAGCTTGGTGTTCAGCGCGGTGCGTACGGCTTCCACCGGCAATTGGGCGAAGGGACCCCAGGCAGCGGCGCCCGCGGCGGCCAGCACCAAGTGGTCCAGACGGCCGATGCGGCTCATCAGGGCTTGCAGCGAGGCCGGGTCGGTGAAGTCGGCAGCGATACCGCTGGCCTTGCCGCCCAGGGACGCGACGGCGGCGTCAAGCTTGGCAACGTCCCGGCCGGTGATGAAGACATCCGCGCCGGCTTGGACGAGACGGTCGGCGCTGGCCAGGCCCATGCCGCTGCTGCCTCCGATGATCAGGATACGTTGGTTGGTGATAGGCATTTTTCAGTTCTCCAAAGCTTGGTTCAATCGATGGAGGGAACTGTATGTGGCGCCTTTCAATCCGTAAAATGGATTGTGGTTATGCACATCATCCAAATCCGTTATGACCCCGATTCCACGCCTGGACCTCAACCTGCTCGTTTCGTTGGACGTGCTGTTGGCTGAGTGCCATGTCACCCGCGCAGCCTCCCGCCTGGGTCTGTCGCAGCCGGCCTTGTCGGCACAGTTGCGGCAATTGCGCGCAGCTTTCGGCGACCCGCTGCTGGTACCCGGCCCCAAGGGCATGACGCCCACCTCGCGCGCACTGGCCCTGAAGGCGCCCTTGCGCGAATTGCTGGCGGGGTTTCACGGCCTGATCAGTTCGGGCCAAGCCTTCGATCCGATGACGACGCAGCGAGTGTTCCGCATTGCCGCCACCGACGCTATCCACAGCATCGTCACGACGCCGCTGGCTGCCTGCCTGGCTACGCTCGCGCCGCAGTGCCAGCTGGCCATGCAGCGCGCCGATCTGCAGAACCTGCCCGAGCAGATGGCCAGCGGAGAGCTGGATCTGGCGCTGCTCACCCCACAAGCTATGCCCGCCATGCTGCATGCGCGCAAGCTCTACGACGAAACCTTTCTGTGCGTGATGCGGGAAGGCCATCCAGCCGCTGCCCAGCCGATGGATCTCGACACGTTTTGCAGTTTTGCGCATGCGCTGGTTTCGCCCAGCGGTGGCGGTTTTATCGGCGCCGTGGATGAGGCCCTTCAGACGCGGGGCCGCAGCCGCCGGGTACAGATCTCGGTGAACAGCTTCCTGTTGGTGCCCAGCTTGGTCGAGGGCACAGATCTGATCGCCACCGTTCCTGCGCGGCTGGCGCGGCACTGGGCCGGACGGCTGGCTGTGGTTTCCGTGCCGCTGGAGGTACAGGGTTTTTCTGTCTCCATGGGATGGCATCCGCGAGCGCATGCCGATCCGGCCCAGGTTTGGCTCCGCGAGACGATGCGGCAGGCGGTGTCCGCTTGACTGAGGCGTCACGCTCGCAAAGGCACCTCTTCGCCCTCGCAGGTACACGCGGCGTGCGCTACTGGTCCGGGCACGCGATCGCCCTGAACTGCTTACGGCTTCGTTGGTTCCCGCCGGCGATCGATGAAAGCGATGATCTCGCCCATGATCCCGCGCCGGAATGCCAGCACGCAGATCACGAAGATCAGGCCGGTGACCATGGTGACCGATTCACCCAGCGTGTTGAACCAATCCACCGTCGTGATGCGCGCCAGCAGATGGCCGAACTCGCCGATCTTGTTTTCGAGCAGGACCACCACGCCCGAGCCGACCAGCGGGCCTGAAAGCGTGCCGAGGCCACCAACCAGCGTCATCAGGATGACCTGGCCTGAAGCACTCCAGTGCACGTCCGACAGGGGCCGATCAGCGCATGGATCGATCCGCGAACGACCGACAGATTGACCTTGCTGACCGCAGTGAAGCCCTTGAATTCCTTGGCGAGCTGTCGTGTCTGGAGAATGATGTCGCTCATCTCACGCGGTCCTCACTGTGCCGTCCATCCACCGTCGATGGGAATCGACGCACCGGTCAGGTTATGCGCCGCGGGGTCGCAGAGCCAAACTACGGTTTGCGCAATCTCATCGGGGGTCGACGTGCGTCCACTGGGTTGCTTCTCGCGCAGGAGATCGCGAATACCGGCATCGCGGTCACCGCCGAACTGTGCAGCGCGCGACTGGATCTGCGGTTCGATGATCGCCGTCTCCGTCCATCCAGGGCAGATGCAGTTTGCCGTGACGCCTCCGCTGCTGCGGGTGCCGGCCTGTGCGGCTTCCAACGCCGCGACGCGGGTCAAGCCGACGAGGCCGAACTTCGCGGCCACATACGGAGCCTTGTTCACCGAGGCCACCAGCCCATGGACGGAGGCGATGTTGATGATGCGCCCGTAGCCGCGGGCCTGCATGCTCGGCAACGCCAGACGCATTGTGTCGAAGGCCGCCGACAGGTTGATCGCCAGGATCGTGTCCCACTTGGCGCGAGGCATCTCCGCCAGTGGCGCCGTGTGCTGAATGCCGGCGTTGTTGACGAGGATGTCCAGCGGTCCCCCGCTCAGGACTTCGTCCATCATTTCCTGCACGCAAGACGGGTCGCCAAGGTCATGGCTGAGGATCAAGACCGGGGCAGGCGCGATCTTGGCCATGGCCTGACGTGCCATATCGTGCGCTCGGGCGTCGGGCAGGCCGTGCAACACCACCGTCGCACCCTGGCGCGCCAGCGCTCTTGCGATCGCCAGGCCGATGCCCTGAACCGAGCCGGTCACCAGCGCGCGCTTTCCCTCCAAGTTGGTCATGCTCATAAGTGGTCTTCTCCTAGATGTTTGTTTCAGCCAGCCCTACTGAACCGCAATGCTCTTTGCAGTTGGCGTCGCGTCGAAAACCAACGTGTTTGGCCAGGCAGGCCAAGTGACCCCCAGAGCGGCGTTGTTCGGGTCGCCATTCCTGGCGAACGCGGCCACGCTGCCCATCATCGCCGCGGACAGGTCGATCCTTCCCGGCTTGTTGGCGCTGCTGTTGGCGACGTTGGCGAACAGCGACGGGCCGAAGTTGCCGAACACGAATGGGAGGTCGAAGGCGTGGGCCGCGCCGTAGATGTCGTTCCATGGCGCGGGCTCCTGATGCCAGGCGAACTGGTAGTACCAGACGCTGGCCTGCTGGGCCTTCAACGCATTGAGGACGTTGTCGCGGCTCGCGATGAAGAAGATCTTGTTCAGAAGATCGGTCTCGGCATTGAAGCCGGTCCCGGCGGTGGTGACCGGCAGGTACTTGGCCGGGATCCACTGGTCGATCGTGATCGTCGGTGCCGCATCAGGCTTGTAGTTGAATTGCGTCGTGAAGAGCGTGGCGTCGTTCACGAGGCGACCGCTGGTGCCGCCGAGCGCCGGCGACAGCGCGAGGAAGGTCGGGAACAGCTTGGCCTCTTCACGCGTGTTGCCCGCCAACACGGGCACCTTCAGGTAGTTGCCCGCTTTGATGGAGGCGATCGGATCGGTCGGTACCACCGCTCCATCGGGAATGGGCCCGGAGCCCGCCAGGCCGAGGGGCGCGAGCTTGGTGAGCAGCGTGGAGAGCAAGGTAGCGGGATCCTTGCTGCGCAGGTAGTCCGCGATCTGTGCCGGGGTCTGGGTCGCAATGTACGCCTGGGCCGAAGCCGTATCGGTGGCCTTGCCGTCCGCGATCAGGAGATTGCTCAGCAGCGCGTTGCCTTGAGCCAAGGCGGCCGAGGCGGGCGACAGAGTGGCAATGCTGCCGGCGGGCAGATCGGTGGCGAGCGAGATGCCCCCGCTCATCGGCACGACCTTGTGAATCAGCTTCGGGTTGGCACTCACGATCAGCGGGGAGGTCAGCAGCGCGTAGACATTGATGGCGCCGGCCGACTGACCCATCACTGTGACGTTGCCAGGGTCGCCACCAAAGTTCGCAATGTTCTTGTTGATGAACTGAAGTGCCTTGATGTTGTCGAGCGAGGCAAAGTTGCCCGAGTCGTTGCTGGTGCTCGATCCGTCCTTCAACTGCGGCAGGTTCAGCCAGCCGAAGATGCCCAAACGATAGTTCGCCGTGACGACCACCGCGTTGGCGGTCTTGGACAGCGTCGCACCGTCATAGACCGGATCGGCGGTGTACCCGGAGACATTGCTGCCCCCGTGGATGAACATGATCACGGGGAGATTCGTGTCGCTCGTGGCAGGGCGCCAGATGTTCAGGTAGAGACAGTCCTCGCTGCCAACCGCCTGATTGAGCGTGGTTGCTATCGTCGCGTCGTAGGTGTTGTTGGCGCCGGGGCCGTAGATGCGTCCGTACTGCACACACGCATTGGCGAACCGCTGCGTTGTCTTTGGAGACAACCATGGATCCGGGTCGATGGGTGCCTTCCAGCGAAGCGCGCCGGTCGGCGCTTTGGCGAACGGAACGCCTTTCCAGGCGAAGGTCCCCGACGTGGCGGAGTCGTTCGTGCCCACGACCAGGCCGAACGATGTCAGTGTCGTCGGAGCGGCCTCGCCGCCGCCCCCGAACGCCGTGAGAGTGGAGCCGCCGCCACCCCCGCATGCCGTCAAGGCAATACAGGCCAGGACAAGAGCGCCGAGTCCGGCGCGTTCAGTGAATTCCATGGTTTGTCTCCGAATGAGCCCGCCAGCGAACACCGAATCCCAAGGTAGCGGCGCGGCCGGCGTGGATTTGCTTTGCGCTATGCTAGGCACGAAGGAGCGGCAAAGCACTGTCCCAAGGCCGCCAGTTTGCTGACTTTGCGGGCCACTGCGACCCACGCGCCGTGGGCCCGCATCGAGGCTCACCGTTGGAGCGCGTACGGGGAGGAGACGATGATTCTGCGAACCAGTTCCACCTCGTGGGTCAGGGGCGTTGTCGACATGTTCCGCGAGGAAGGGTTGGATGTACAAGCCCTGTTTCGCGATGCGGCGCTCGACATCGCCGTTCTGGACGATCCGGGCGGGCGCTTCTCGATCGACGATGTGAGTGCGCTGTGGGACATGGCGGTGGCGCGATCCGGCAAGACCACGCTTGGGCTGTCGAGAGCGCTTGCTATCACCTATGGCAACTTTGGCCTCGTGCGCTACGCAATGATGGCTTGCCCGACTCTGCTCGCAGCGCTCGAACGGCTCGTTCGATACATGAACGTCGTCAGCAATGCAGCGACGTTCTCGTTGACTGAGGGCGCCGGTGGCTATTGGTTCGAGCTCGGCCATCAAGGCGGGGAGCGACCTGTTCCAAGGCAGCGAGTCGAGTTCGGCATGCTCACGGTTCTGACATCTTGCAGTTGGTTCACCGGCCGCGAGCTGGTCGCAGAGGTGGTCGAGTTCGTCTATCCTGAGCCTGCCGATCCGCGGCCGCACCGAGCGGCATTCGGATGCCCGGTTCTTTTCAGCCAACCCGCGAACCGCGCTCTCTTGCGGAAAGCCGACCTGGCACTGCCCCTTTCGGCTCGCGACAGTGCCATGCTTGTGTTGCATGATCAGCTGGTCGAAGATGAACTCGAGCGACTCGAAGGATTCCGTACAAGTCACCAGGTGCGCAGGATCTTGAAGGCCGGGGTGTTGCAGCCCGAGCCTCGTCGCGAGCAAATCGCTGCCGCCCTGAGCATGAGCGATCGGACGTTGCAGCGCAGGCTTCAGACAGAAGCGACCTCATTCCAGCGGCTACTCGATGAAACACGTCGAGAGCTGGCGCAGCAGTATTTGAGGAAGCCGAACATTCCATTGAAGCTTGTGGCCGAGCTGCTCGGATTTGAAGATCAGAGCAACCTGTACCGAGCCTGCAAGCGCTGGTTCGGGGAATCACCTGGTCAGTACCGCGCCCGACTGTCCGTCAGAGTCCATGTGGCCCACGAGTCAGAGCATCGACTGAGAGGTTGAGCTGCGGACGGCGGCGCCTCGCGTCGGCTCTACCGACCCTTGGCGAACAGCGGGCTCGGGGCAACTTGCTATGTCGGGCGCTTCGACCTCGGCGTCAAGGACGTGACAGAGCAGTTGAAGGAGGCACACAAGGCCGGCGCCAACGTGATCTTCATCTACACCATCGCGCCCGAGAACGCGGTCATCGCCAATGGCCGGCAGGCGCTGGGCTGGAAGGTGCCGCAGGTGGGCGCGTGGGGGCTTTCTTTCCCGCTCTTCATCGACAGCGCGAAGGAGGCGGCCGAAGATTCGCTGATGACGCTGAGTTTCGTGGCCGAGCCCACCAACGATCGGCGGGCGAGCTTCCTGGCCGGCTATGCGCGCAAGTTCAATACGACCCGCATTCCGGTGCCTATGGCGGCAGCCCAGGCCTACGACGCGACCTACCTGCTGGCCCACGCCGTCCTGAGCCTGCCGAGCGAAAGGCTGACGGGCCCCGACATCAGATACGCGCTGGAACATCCCAAGCGCGCGTACTACGGCGTCGTGACCACCTACGACAAGCCATTCAGCAGCGAGGACCGAGAGGCCTTGACGCAGAACATGCTGGTGGTCGGCACCGTGAAGAACGGTGCCGTCACGTTTGCGCATGCCGAGGACGCAGCGCGCAACAACATCGTCCAGCGCAAGCGAACCACCGAGGCGGACCACAGCGCGAGAGACCGCGGATTGTGATGCGAGTTTGAAGGCGCTCCTGCGTCGAATCGCGAGATGCGGCCGAGTCGCAGCGCCGCGGCATTCCGAGGCGTCGACAAATCAAGCCGACGAAGCGCAGACCAAGTTGTTTCTCGGCATGCAACTTTCTAGACTCTATTGGCTGCTGTGCGCCCGCAATGCAAGTGCTGAAGGGGTCCGTTTCCGAACTATCGCGGGGTAAGAGACTTGGGCCGCTAAAGGCACTTTCCCTCTGAGAAGTCTCCGGATCGCGTTCCTCTGGATCGCCATGGACCGGGCCTGGCGCCGATCTGACGGGCCTCGATTCAGTCCACGAGATCCGGGTCGCTCACGATGATGTCGTCCCACAGCGTTTGGAACGAAAGCCAGCCGAAGGAGGGCGAGCCGAGGACCGACGCCAGCCAGCGGGCATCCTCCGCCTGCCAATGGGTGGGTGTGCCTGCCGCCTCGGCCATGAGCTGCGATTCGCAGCACCGGTTCATGAGGACGAACCACCACGCGGCTTCATCGATGCTCTGACCCGTCGTGAAGATGCCGTGCCCGCCGTGGACCGCGACGCGCTTGTCACCGAAAGCAGCGGCGAAGCGGGCTGCGGATGCCGCTTCGCGCACCACTCGCGGTTCCAGGATGAGCGCCTGCTGCTCGAAGAAGATGCAGGCGTCCTGAGTGATCGGGTCGAGCAGCCGCTCGAACGAAGACCAGGTCGACGCATGCAAGGCGTGCGCATGGCAGACAGCCGCGACCTCCGGACGCGCTCGATGGATGGCGGTGTGCAACAGGAGCCCCACGGGATTGACCATGCCGCTGCCGCGAACCACCTGTCCCTGAGGGTTGACCTGGACCAGGTGCGACACCTTGACCTGGTTCATGGCGACGCCGACCGGATTGACCCAGAAGTGATCAGGCAGCTCGGGGTCGCGCACCGTGACGTGGCCCAGCAGGCCCTCCGAGAATCCGCGCCGGCCGAAGATGCGACACGCGGCGGCGAGCCGTTGCAGCAAGTGGGTGCGCTCCGCTTCCCTGCTGTCGAAGCGCGGGGGTGCCCGGGATGCGAAGCTCTGTACGCCGATCTGCACGATGGATCTCCTCGAGTCCGGCCCGGCGCCGGTTGGAGGGCGACAGTAGCACTTGAGCGTGAACCGGCGCAAGCTGGCCGGACGGCCCTAGGCCTTGGGCCGCCGCCGCGTGATCAGTCGGCGAATCGCCGCCGCGACGCCCGCGGTGTCGCGGGTGCCGCCCGCGATCGGATCGGCGCCGAAGATCACCCGCTGCTCGGCCAGCGCGACTTGCAGCGCTTCGAGGTTCTTGTCGCTGTAGACCCAGGTGCCGGAGACCACGTGCGCGCCCGAGGTGACGGGCGTGATCCGGACGTCTTCGACGCCGACCCGCTCCAGCATGGCGGCGCGTGAGCCGGCCTGTTGCGCGGGGCCGCCCAGGCTTTCGATCGGGCGCACGAAGGCGAAGCTGACGGCCTGCACCTGCGGGAAGTGCTCCGAGATGAAAGCACAGATCTCGAAGAAGATCAGCCGCCCGATGTGCCTGCGCTCGTTCAGCAGAGCCGGCGACGCAGTGAACGTCTCGATGTGGATCCGTGTGCCGTAGTTCAGGACGAGCACGGGGTCCAAGGTCGCGAGAAGGGCCTTGCCCTCATGGACCTGCAGGGGGTCGCCGAGTCGATAGAAGGCACCGTGTGGCCCGGTGATTCGAATGTGGGTGAAGGTCATGTGGGACGCATGCGGCCGGATGCGAGGTCGATCCGCTCATCCCCTCGGATGCCGACGACGACCCCTCTTCTGTCGCATCGTCACTTTAGCGGACTTGGGCCTTGTTTCCGTGCAGCGCACGACAGCGGTTTTCCTCTTTCACCCGAAGGAAGTCACACAATCGAATGCATCCAGGCCGCGGCGCCGTCGAGGACCTGCTGCATCACTTCCTGGTCGTTGCGGCCCGAGCGCACCAGCACGTGGAAGGAATGGTCCGCCTCGTCGATCCGAAGCAGTGTCGCCACGGGACCGAGTTCGGCCATCAGCTTCTCGACCCGGTCGAATTCCGCGAGCTTGTCGCGGGTGCCCTGGATGAACAGCATCGGCGTGCGGATGTCGAACAGATGGCGCGCCCGGTCGCTCGACGGCGCACCCGCCGCGTGCAGCGGAAAACCCACGAACACCAGCCCGGCGACCCCCGGCAGAGGCGACTGCGCCTGGGCCTGCGAGCTCATGCGTCCCCCGAAGGACTTGCCGCCCGCGAACAGCGGCAGCGAGGGGAAAAGGCCCGCGGCGTGCGCCACGGCGGCGCGCACCGTGGCCTGCGCGACCGCCGGCGAGTCGGTGCGTTTCGAGCCCCGCTCCATGTAGGGAAACTGGTAGCGCAGCGTCGCGATGCCCCGCTGCGCCAGGCCATCGGCCACCTCGGCCATGAACGGATGCGCCATGCCGGCGCCGGCGCCGTGGCCGAAGACGTAGCAGGCCCGCGGCGCGGGCGGCGATCGCACCAGGCCCGAGACGGTCTCGGCGCCGCCGAGCGTGAGGGTGGTGGGTTGTGCGTCGGTGTTCATGTCCCGTTTCTCCGATGGTCTGCACCGCCAACCTTAACCTCGGCGGGGCCCCAGGTGCGAAAAGGCGTTTCGCCAGGGCATTCCAGCCCCCACAATGCGAAGCTCCGTCGCTGCAGTCAATGTCGTGCGCATCCTGCTTGTTTCCGATCTTCACTACACCTTGCCCCAGCTCGACTGGGTGGTGCGGTCGGCGCCATCCTACGATCTCGTGGTGCTCGCGGGCGACCACCTGGATGTGAGCTCGCCGGTCTCGCTGGACGCGCAGTCGGTGGTCCTGCTGCGCTACTTCTCGCTGATGAATCCAGGCACGTCGCTGGTGCTGGCCTCCGGCAACCACGACCTGACGGGGCCGGATCGGCACGGCGAGCGGGCGGCGTTGTGGCTGCCGGAGAGTCGTCGCACCGGCGTCTCGACGGACGGCGATTCGTTGACGATCGGCGACACCCTGATCACGATCTGCCCCTGGTGGGACGGCCCGGCCGGCCGGGCCGCGCTCGAACGGCAACTGGCGGCGGACGCACGACGGCGTCCTGCCCGCTGGGTCTGGATCTATCACTGGCCGCCGACGGGTTCGCCCACCTGCTGGACCGGCAAGCGGGCGTATGGCGACGCCGATGTCGCGGCCTGGATCGCAGGCTACCAGCCTGAGTTCGTGCTGACCGGCCACGTGCACGAGCCGCCGTTCAAGCCTGCGGGAGCCTGGGCGGACCGCCTGGGTGCCACCTGGGTCTTCAACGCCGGCCGGCAGATCGGTCCGGTGCCCGCTCACATCGTGATCGACCTGGCCGCGGGCAGCGCATCGTGGCGCTCGATGATGGGTGAGGAAGTGCTGGCGCTCGACGCCGAACGCGCGCCTGCGCGATCGGTTTTCTGAGTTCAGTAGTCGGGGTTCGGCTCCCTGGCCGAGCCAGGGCGCGCCGGCCGGCCCTGGCGGTGTGCCAACTGGCCCAGCACCTCCGAGACCATCGCCAGGCCAGGCGAATCGCCGTACTGGTTCTTCAGGTCGGCGAGGTAGGTCGTGACGAAGTTCAGGCGCTCGGCCAGCCCCACTGCGATCAATCGCGTGATGGCCGGGTCGCTCATCAGAAAGGCGCGGCCATCGGCCGCGTAGCGAACGATGCTCGGTTCGCCCGCCACGACCGTGGCGCTGTAGGGTGAATCCAGCAGCAGCGAGATCTCGCCGATCGCGGCGCCCGGGCGGTTGATCGTATTGATCGCGATGCCGGCCTTGCTGATCTGCAGGGTCCCCGACACCAGGATCCACAGACCCTCGCCCGACTCGCCTTCGCGCACCACCGTGTCGCCGGGGGCCAACCTGATTTCAGGCAGGCCGGCGCTGCGCTGCAGTAGTTCGTCCATGCGCCGATGTTAGGCGAACTGCCGTTCGACGGCGAGCCGAACCTGGAATCCGGGCGCCGAGCCCGGGCCGCCGGCTTCAGCGCGCCTTCGGCCAGGGCAGCAGCCGGTGCCGTGGCGCTTTCTTCTCCGCCTGCGGGCTGGCGGCGGCGGGCTTGGCCTGCGCCTGCTCGTGCTGGGCGAGGTTGATCTCGCCGCTGGCGGATACCGCGATCTGCCGCGTTTCCACCGCGATCGCGGCGATCGTCAGGCTGGGCAGCACGCGCAGCCGGAGCTCGCCGTCGATGCGGAAGGCGCGGCCCGTCGCCGCGGTGATGCTGTCCGCGAGCATCGCCGCCAGCCGCTCCGGTGGATAGGCGCGCCGCAGTGCGACCCACGCCGCCGCCAGCAGAAGGCCGAGCACGCACAGGGCCTCTCGGGAGGAGGACCGCGTGGAGGTCGACATCCGGAACGCGAATTGCGCAAGGGGTGTCGAGAAGTGAATGGCGCGCAGCACCCGCACGCTGTAACCTGAGACCGTTCGGCCGTCGCCGGCAAGCGCATCAACCTGGGGGTACCTGCATGGTGGAGCAAATGACCAACGACACGACGCCTGAGGCCGCCGACTTCGACGTGGTGGTGGTGGGGGCCGGCTTTTCGGGCCTGTACCTGCTGTACAGGTTGCGGCAGCTGGGCTTCTCCACCCGCGTGCTCGAGCTGGCCGGCGACGTGGGCGGCACCTGGTACTGGAACCGCTACCCGGGCGCGCGCTGCGACATCCCGACCACCGACTACACCTACAGCTTCGACCCCGAACTGGAGAAGGCCTGGACCTGGTCGGAAAAGTACGCCACCCAGCCGGAGATCCTGCGCTATGCCCAGTTCGTGGCCGAGCGCTACGACCTGCGGCGCGATATCGACTTCAACACCCGGGTGGTGGCCGCCCGCTGGGACGCCGATGCCGCCTGCTGGCGCTTGCGCACCGACACCGGTCAAGACATCCGCTGCAATCACTACGTGATGGCGAGCGGCTGCCTGTCACTGCCCAAGACACCCGACATCGCGGGCGCCGAGCGTTTCAAGGGGGAGGTTTACTTCACCAGCCGCTGGCCGCAGGAGGAGGTGGACTTCACCGGCAAGCGGGTGGCGGTGATCGGCACGGGCTCTTCGGGCATCCAGGCGATCCCCCTCATCGCCCGCCAGGCCAGCCAGCTGACGGTGTTCCAGCGGACGCCGAACTTTTCGATCCCGGCCGGCAACGGCCCGGTGCGGCCCGAACGGCGCGCAGCCCTCGAAGCCGATCGTGAAGCCTATCGCCAGACGGCGAAGTGGTCGCGCGCCGGCGTGCCGGGTGAGCGGACCCGGATCTATGGCCGCTACAGCACGCCTGAGGTGCACCGCGAACGCTTCGAAGCGGCCTGGCAAGCGGGGGAGTTGATCCCCATGCTGGGGGTGTTCGCCGATCAGATCCTGTTCCGCGATGCCAATGCCATCGTGGCCGGCATGGTGCACGAGAAGATCCGCGACATCGTCCGAGACCCGCGGATCGCCGAGTTGCTGTGTCCGAAGGACCACCCTTTCGGCACCAAGCGCCCGTGCCTGGACACCGGCTACTACGCCACCTTCAACCTGCCCCATGTGCGGCTGGTCGACTTGCGCCGTCATCCGATCGAGACCATGACCGAGACCGGGATCGCACTCGCCGACCAATCGATGGCGTTCGATGCGATCGTCTACGCCACCGGCTTCGACGCGATGACCGGCGCCATCGTGTCGGTGGACATCACCGGGCGCGACGGCAGCACGCTGAAGCAGAAGTGGGCGCACGGGCCGATCACCTACCTCGGGCTGATGACGGCGGGCTTCCCCAATTTGTTCACCATCACCGGGCCGGGCAGCCCGTCGGTGTTGTCGAACATGATGGTGTCGATCGAGCAGCATGTCGATTGGGTTGCCGACTGTCTGGTCCGGCTGCGCGCGGAGGGCATGACCACCATCGAGCCCACCGAGACCGCCGAGTCCGGCTGGGTGACGCACGTCAACGACTGCGCCGACATCACGCTCTACCCGACGGCCGATTCCTGGTACATGGGGGCCAACGTTCCGGGCAAAGCGCGGGGGTTCCTGCCTTATGTCGGCGGCGTCGATGCCTACCGCGGCGCCTGCGACGAGGTGGCGGCTTGCGACTACCTGGGCTTCAGGCGCAGCGGTGCGCAGGGCTCGCGGTGCACGGACGGCGTGGTCCGGCGCCTGCAGCCCGACGTGGCGATGGTGCTGCAGATGATGGCGGCAATGAACTTGCCAACCTTCGATTCCTTGCCTGTCGACCAGGCGCGCGCCCTCCTGCAGCAACTGTCGGCGGCGCGCCCGCCGGGCCCGGCGGTGGGCGAGACCATCGATGGCACGTGGCCAGGGGCGGCTGGCGCGCTGGGGTACCGTCTGTACCGGCCGGACAGCCCGGGGCCGCATCCAGTGCTTGTCTACTTCCATGGTGGCGGCTGGGTGCTGGGAAGCCACGATTCCGACGACCCCTTGTGCCGGGACCTGTGCCGACGTTCCGAGGCGCTGATCGTGTCGGTGAACTACCGGCACGCGCCGGAGGCGCGCTTCCCGGCCGCCGCCGACGACGGCCTGGCTGCGGTTCGCTGGGTCGCCGACCACGCGCTCGAGTGGGGCGGTGTTCCTGGCGCGCTGGCGGTGGCCGGATGGAGTGCCGGTGCCAACGTTGCGGCCGTGACCTGCCAGCAGGCGCGAGATGGCGGGGGCCCGTCGATCTCGGGGCAGCTGTTGCTGACGCCGATGACCGACTGCAGCATGACCAGCCCGTCTTGCGTGGAAAACGCCGAAGGCTACGTGCTGACCGCGCCACTGGTGAAGTGGTTCTGGGACCACTATGCCGACCTTGACGAACGCCCCCATCCAAAGGCGTCGCCGCTGCGCGCCTACGATCTGTCGAATCTGCCGCCCGCGTTCGTCGTCACCTGCCAGTTCGATCCGCTTCGCGATCAGGGCGTTGCTTACGCCCAGGCGCTGGCCGCGGCCGGGACGCCGGCGCGCTGGATCACCGCACGCGGCCACACCCACACGTCGCTGACGATGGTCGACGTGGTGGTATCGGGCGAGCGCGTCCGGGCCGAGATGGCCAACGCGCTGCGCGGCTTCTTCAAAGCCGCGGTGCCGGCTTGATGAAGCCGCTCGGCCTGGCGCTGCGCAGCGACGGGGTCCGCGACCCTCAACCCGGCCCTTCGCGCCGCAGACTGATCCCCAACGCGGTCTTGCGCAGAATCACCGCGAAGGACTGCACCGCCGCTGGCTTGCTCTCGCCTAGCCGCCACAGGATGCCCGGCGTGCGGATCGGCGTCGGGCTCTCGAGCGGGATCACCTTCAGGCCCGGCATGCCCTCCGGCACCGCGTTGATGGCGACGATCGAGCCGATCAAGGTGCGCGCGACCAGCGCCAGCATCGGCGCCACCGTCGACATCTCGGCCACCACCGTCGGCTCGGCGCCGCAGGCCCGGAAGCACTCGTCGAGCATGGTGCGGGTCGAGAAGGCCGCCGACACCAGCACGAGGTCCTGCCGGTGCAGTTCCACCATGCGGATGCGCTTGCGCCCCGCCAGCGGATGGGCCGGCGACACGACCAGCACCATCTCCTCGTTGTAGAGCGGCTCGAACCACAGGTCGCTCGGATCCTCGGGCCGGTAGGCGATGCCCAGGTCCAGTTCGCCGGCCGCCAGCCGGGCGACGATCACCTCGGCGGCCAGCTCCTCGACGCTGATGCGCACCGTCGGATGGCGCGCCAGGAACAGCGCCACGCATTCCGGGATCAGCCCGATGTTGAAGGTGTGCGTCGCGCCGATGCGTACCTTGCCCGTCAGGTTGCCGGCGCCCGGCTTGAGCAGCGCCACGCCCTGGTCGACCTCCCGCAGCGCGCGCGAGGCGAAGCCCCGAAACAGCTCCCCGGCCTCGGTCGTCACCACCTTCTTGCCGATGCGCTCGAACAGCGGCTGGCCCACTTGGTCCTCGAGCTGCTTGATCTGGTGCGAGAGCGTCGACTGGGTGACGTGCACGCGCTCCGCCGCCCGCGTGAAGCTCAGGCAATCGGCCAGCGCGACGAAGTAGCGTAGATGCCTCATCTCCATGGAAACCCCTGCTAATGATCGATGCCATCGATGATATCGATGGAAAGTAATCATTTGTCGGCGCATCGGCCAAGGCCTATCGTCCGCCCCATCAGGAGACAACACCATGGCGGACTACAACCAGGACAACATCACGCAGGACGTGCTCGAAGCCTTCGGCAAGACGCCCGACCCGCGCCTGCGCCAGCTCATGAGCGCGCTGGTCAAGCACATCCACGCCTTTGCGCGCGAGGTCGATCTCCAGCCCGAGGAATGGCTCGCCGGCTTGAAGTTTCTCGAAGCGACAGGGAAGATCTCGACCGACAAGCGGCCCGAGTTCATCCTGCTGTCGGACACGATCGGCCTGTCGATGATGGTGGTGGCGCTGGCGCAGGCGCGCGCCAGCGGCGAATCGAAGGGCGCGACCGAGGCCACCGAGGCCACGGTCGAAGGTCCGTTCTACTGGGCCGGCGCGCCCGAGCTTGCGCTGGGCGCCGACATCGGCAAGGGCGTGCTGGGCGAGCCGACCCTCTACATGGGCCGCGTGACCGACGTGCGCGGCGAGCCGCTGGCCGGCGCGCTGCTCGACGTCTGGTCGGGCGACGGCAACGGCAAGTACGACGTGCAGCTCAGCAGCGAGCCCACGATGGGAGCGCGCGGGCGCTTCCACACCGACGCCCAGGGACGCTACTGGTTCTGGTCGATCCGCCCGGCCTACTACCCGATCCCGGACGACGGCCCGGTGGGCGAGATGATGCGCGCCACCGATCGCAGCATCTTCCGCCCCGGCCACATCCACCTGCAGGTGTCGGCGCCGGGCCATGTGATGCTGACGACGCAGCTGTTCGTCGGCGGCAGCCCGTACATCGACGCCGACGCCGTCTTCGGCAAGCGCGACAGCCTGGTGGTCGACTTCGAGACCCATCCCCCCGGCAAGGCGGTGGATGGCCGCGAGATGCGCGTGCCCTACCACTCGGCCAGCTTCGACGTCCGCCTCGCGCCCGTGCCGGCCTGAACGCGGCCCCCACCCACTATCGAACAAGGATTCCCATGAAGATCGGCAAGGCCACCGTGCCCCGTTCGTCCATCAGCACCTCGGACGCCCACAGCATCGTCATCCGCGGCTACGACCTGTCGAAGGAGCTGATCGGCAAGGTGTCGTTCGTCGACCACTTCTTCCTGCTGCTCACCGGCCATTGGCCCACCGAAGGACAGGCCGCCGTGCTCAACGCCACGCTGGTGGCGATCGCCGAGCATGGCCTGGTCCCGAGCGTGCAGGCCGCGCGCATGACCTTCGCCGCGGCCCCCGATGCGATGCAGGGCGCGGTGGCGGCAGGCATCCTCGGCTGCGGTTCGGTGGTGCTCGGCTCGTCCGAGACGGCCGGCCGCATGTTCGGCGAGATCGATGCCAAGGTGCAGGCAGGCATGGCGATCGACGCCGCCGCGCGCGAGGTGATGAAGGCCTGGCGCGCGGCGGGGCGGTCCCTTCCGGGCTACGGCCATCCGCTGCACAAGGAGCGCGACGAGCGCGTCGGCGCGCTGTTCGACGCGGCGCGCGCGGCCGGCACCGACCTGCGCTTCGTCGCCATCGCCGAGGCCGCCGAAGCCCTGCTGCCCGAGGTGCTGGGCAAGCCGCTCAAGCTCAACGTCTCGGGCGCGATCCCGGCCGTGCTGCTCGGCGCCGGCTTCCCGGTCGAAGGGCTCAAGGGCGTGCCGATGCTCGCGCGCACCGCGGGCCTGATCGCCCACATGGTCGAGGAGATCCGCCAGCCGATCGGCTTCGCGCTGTCCTACCAGGCGACGCGCGAAGCGCAATACGACGGCGAGCTGCCCGAGGGCTTCGGTGGGCGGCCCGCATGATCCCGGTGCTGAAGGGACTGAAGGTGGTCGAGCAAGGCACCTTCATCACCGGTCCGGCGGCCGGCATGCTGCTCGGCGACCTGGGCGCCGACGTGATCAAGGTCGAGCAGCCGGTCACGGGCGACCCGTTCCGCGCCTTCAAGAACGGTCTCTACAGCCCGCACTACCAGACCTACAACCGCAACAAGCGCAGCATCACGCTCGACACCAAGGACGGCGCCGACCGTGAGGTGCTCGACGCGCTCATCGCCGATGCCGACGTCTACATCCAGAACTTTCGCCCCGGCGTGGCGGAAAAACTCGGCGTCGGCGCCGAGCGCCTGCAGGCGCTGAATCCGAAGCTGATCTATGTCGCGATCAGCGGCTTCGGCGCCACCGGACCGGCTGCCAACCGGCCGGCCTACGACACCGTGGCCCAGGCCGCGAGCGGCTTCCTCCACCTGCTCGTGAACCCGGAGAACCCGCGCGTGGTGGGCCCGGCCATCGCCGATTCGCTGACCGGCTTCTATGCCGCCTACGGTGCGCTGGGCGCGCTGTTCGAGCGCAGCCGGACCGGCGTCGGGCGCAAGGTCGAGGTGTCGATGCTCGAGGCCATGGCGCATTTCAACCTCGATGCCTTCACGCACTTCTTCCAGGTCGACGAAGTGATGGGCCCCTACAGCCGGCCCAGCGTGTCGCAGTCCTACGTGCTGCGCTGCGCGGACGGCAAGTGGATTGCGCTGCACATGTCGTCGCCCGAGAAGTTCTGGCGCGGACTCGCGCTCGCGATCGAGCAGCCGGACATCTTCGAGGACGCGCGCTTTGCCACCCGCGACGCCCGCATCGAGAACCAGGAGACGCTGATCCGGCTGCTGGGCGAGCGCTTCCGCACGCAGCCACGCGACGAATGGTGCCGCCGCCTGCAGCGCGAGGACGTGCCGAACGCGCCGATGTACGACACCAGCGAGGCGCTCGAGGACCCGCAGGCGAAGCATCTGCAGCTGATGACCTCGGCCGAGCACCCGGTGATGGGGCTGTTCCGCACGGTGCGTTCGCCGGTCAGCTTCGACGGCGAGCGCGCGCTCGAGGTGCGCCCGCCGCCGATGCTCGGCGAGCACAGCGACGAGATCCGCGCCGCGCTCAAGCGCAAATAGAACAACGACGACGGAGACAAGACATGGCTTTCAGGACGACGATTCGATGGCTCGGCGCGGCGGCGCTCGCTGCAAGCGCGCTGCTGCTGCTGGGCGGGCTCGCGAAGGCGCAGGACAACAAGGGGCCGATCCGGATGGTCGTGCCCTTCGGCGCCGGCACCACCACCGACACCGTGGGACGCATCGTCGGCGACGCGCTGGCGAGGAACCTGCAGCAGACCCTGGTCGTCGACAACCGCGCAGGCGCGGGCGGATCGACCGGCACCGACCTGGTCGCCAAGTCGCCGCCCGATGGCCGCACGCTGGTGATGGGGACCGTGGGCACGCATGCGATCAACGCGGCGCTGTTCAGCAAGCTGCCCTACGACCCGGCGCGCGACTTCGCCCCCGTCGCCTTCATCGGCTACACGCCGACCCTGCTGGTGGTGGCGGCCGATTCGCCGCTCAAGTCGCTCAAGGACCTGGCGCAGGCCGCGGCCCGGCCGGCCGGCCTGACCTTCGCCTCGGCCGGCAACGGCACCTCCGGCCACCTGGCCGGTGAACTGCTGGCCCAGCGGCTGGGCGGCAAGATGCTCCACGTGCCCTACAAGGAGGGCGGGATGGCGCTGACCAGCGTGATGTCGTCGCAGGTCGACTTCATGTTCTATCACCCGGCCGCCGTGATGCCGCAGATCAAGGCCGGCAAGCTGCGTGCGCTGGGTGCCAGCGGCGCGGAGCGCAGCGCCGCGGCGAGCCAGGTGCCGACGCTGATGGAGCAGGGCATCGCGGACTTCGACCTGGTCGCCTGGTTCATGCTCTACGCGCCGGCGGCCACCCCCGCGGCCACCCTGGCGCAGTTGCGCTCGGCCGGCGCCGCCGTGCTCGCCCAGCCCGAGGTGATGACGCGGCTGCGCGAGCAGGGCGTCGAGCCGGGCCGGATGCGCGCCGAGGACCTGCAGCCCTTCAACCAGAAGGAACTGGTCAAGTGGGCGGGCCTGGTCAAGCGCTCCGGCGCGCAGGTCGACTAGCATGAAACACCCCCGAAGCGCCTACGGCGCCTCGAGTCGCTGCCAGAGGCAGCGGCTCTTCGGTTCCGTCCAAGCCTGCGCAGGCAGGCTTGGAGCCGCGGACCTCAGCCCCTCGAGGGGGCGATACCAGCGGCCCGGCAAAGCCGGTTCCGCGGTATCCCTGGCATTTGGCTGCGCCGGTTTCATGCGTCGCGGGTCACGCGATCGCGTAGTGGAGCACTGACATGAGATGCCTCCACGCTCATCGCTCGCATTTTTGTTCGCTTCGCTCATAAGAACCTACAGGAGACAGCACCATGAAGACCGGAAAACTTCCAGGCATCGACCGGCGCGCGGCCGTGGCCGCCATTGCCTTCGCGGCGAGCGGCTTCGCCTTCGCGCAGCAGCCTTCGGGCCCGCCGATCCGCATCGGCAGCACGCTGGCGCTGACCGGCCCGCTGTCGGCCACCGCGCAGATCCACAAGCTGGTGGGCGAGATCTACGTCGAGCAGCTCAACAAGCGCGGTGGCCTGCTCGGCCGGCCGGTCGAGTGGGTGGTGAAGGACGACCAGTCGAAGCCCGACCTCGCGCGCACGCTGTACGAGCAGCTGGTCACGGCCGACAAGGTCGACCTCCTGATGGGGCCGTACGCGACCGGCGCGATCCTGTCGGCCATGGGCGTGGCGCAGCGCTACAACAAGGTGCTGGTGCACCACACGCTGGGCATCCCGTCGCTGGCCAAGTACGACATGCAGTTCCCGGCCTGGTCGATCGGCTCGGACCCGGCGACCACGGTGCCGAACACGTTGTTCGACGCGCTGGCGGCGTCGCCCAAGCCGCCGAAGACGGTGGCCGTGGTGACCAGCAAGTTCCCGTCGATCCAGTTCATGAGCGCGGGCGCGCGCGAAGTGCTCAAGAAGCGCGGCCTGACCGAGGTGCTCTTCCTCGAATGGGATTTCGGCAACCGCGACTTCGGCCCGATCGCCAATCGCGTGAAGGATGCCAAGCCCGACTTCGTCTGGGTCGGCGCCATCGGGCTGGAGGGCAACCTGCTGCTCGACGCAATGAAGAAGATCGACTATTCGCCGCCGCTGCACTTCTATCTCTACCCCGCGCCCGGGCCGCTGCTGGCGTCGCCGGACGCGAAGAACGCGCTCTCGGCCACGATCTTCGAGGCGCAGCCGCCTTTCACCTCCAACTTCGGCGCCGCCGAGTTCGTGAAGATCTACAGCGAGCGCGCGGCCAAGGCCGGCTTCACCGACACCTCGGTCGAGACCCAGGCCGCGGCCTCCTACACCGCCTGGCAGATCCTCGAGGCCGGCGTGGTCGGCACCCAGAGCCTGGACGACAAGGCGATCGGCACCTACCTCAAGACCCACAAGGTCGACACCCTGCAGGGCAAGCTGCGCTTCGACGGCACCGGCAACTTCGGCGACGACCTGATGCGCATCAAGCAGATCCAGGACGGCAAGTGGGTCGTGGTGTGGCCGAAGGAAGTCACCTCGGGTGGCGCGAAGCTGCTGACGCCGTGAACTTCACGCTGCCCAGCCTTTCGCTGCTGTCCCAGTCCATCCTGTCGGGCATCTTCGTCGGCGCGCTGTACGGCCTGATGGGCCTGGGCCTCAGCCTGAGCTGGGGCCTGCTGCGGCTGATCAACCTGGCGCACTTCGCGTTCGCCTTCCTGGCGGCCTACCTCTGCTACCAGCTCTCGACGATGGGCATGGACCCGCTGCTGACGCTGCTGGTCATCGTGCCGGCCTTCTTCGCGCTCGGCGCCGGCCTGCACTGGGTGATGGTCCGCTTCCAGGTGTCGCCCTTCAATTCTCTGCTGCTGACCTTCGGCCTCACCGGCATCGCGGAGAGCGTGATCCAGTCGATCTGGACCGCCGACTTCCGCAAGCTCGAATCGAGCTATGCCGAGCAGAAGTTCAAGCTCGGCGGGCTGTTCGTGCCGGTGCCCGAACTCATCACGCTGCTGCTCGCGGTGAGCCTCAGCTTCGCGGTCTGGGCGGTGCTGCGCTACACCGACCTGGGGCGGGCGATGCGTGCCGCCGCGCAGGACGCACCGGTGGCCGCGGCCTTCGGCGTCAACCAGAAGGCGCTCGGCCTGGCGCTGGCCGGCACCTGCGCCGCGCTCGCCAGCGTCGCCGGCGTCTGCCTGGCGCTGAGCTTCACGCTGGCACCGTCGCAGATGTACGCCTGGATCGGCGTCGTGTTCGCGGCCGTCATGCTGGGCGGCCTGGGCAGCGCGCTGGGGCCGCTGGTCGCGGGCACCCTGATCGGCATCAGCGAGGCGATCACCATGGCGGTGACCGCGCCCTCGTGGGCGCCGATCGTTTCGTTCACGCTGCTGATCGTGATCCTCGTTCTGCGACCCGGAAAGACCGCATGAGCTTCCAACGAACCCCGATGGTCATCCTGCTGGCCGGCGCGGCCCTGGCTTTCGTGCCGCAGCTGGGCCTGCCGGCCTTCTACGACTCGCTGCTCTACCTGATGCTGCACTGGGTGGTGCTGGCGACCTCGTGGAACATCCTGTCCGGCTACTCGGGCTACTTCTCCTTCGGCCACGGCGCCTTCTTCGGCGCCGGCATCTACACCAGCGCCAACCTGATGGCGCGCTACGACTGGCCCTTTCTCTGGACCCTGCCGGTGGCCGCGGGCGTCGCCGCGCTGCTCGGCGTGGCGCTGGGGGCCGTGGTGTTCCGCGTCAAGGGCGTGCGCGGCGAGCTGTTCGCGCTGCTCACGCTGGCGATCACCTTCGTGATCGGCACCATCGTGGTCAACACGCCCCTGGACGGCGGCAACGGCGTCTCGCTGGCCGCGGTGCCGGTGCCGAAGATCGGGCCCACGCCCTCGGCCACCTTCTACCTGCTGGCGCTCGCCGCGGCCGTGGCCACGCTGCTGATCGCCTGGGCCATCCAGGTGTCGAAGTTCGGCGCCGGCCTGTTCGCGATCCACGACGACGAGGACGCCGCCGAGGTGCTGGGCGTGCCCACCTACCGCTACAAGCTGTTCGCGCTGGCGGTCTCGTGCGCGCTGGCCGGCGTGGCCGGCGGCATCCACGCGCTGTTCCTGTCCTACGTGACTGCCGGCGACGTCTTCACGATCACGGTGCCGCTGACGGTGGTGCTGATGAGCGTGCTCGGCGGCACGCGCCATTGGGCCGGGCCGGCGATCGGCGCGGTGGTCATCACCGGGCTGCTCTACAGCTTCACGGCGGCCGACCACGCCGTGGCCGGCAAGGCGATGATCGGCGCCATCCTGATCGCGGCGATCCTGTTCATGCCCGACGGCATCCTCGAGCGCCTTCGCCGCGTCTGGAAGCGCGCGCCGGCCGTGCCGAGCGGCCCGACCCCGGTGTCCGAGGCGCCGGTGCGGGCCGCAGCGACCGCGGGCGCGCGGGGCGACGTGCTGTTGCGCGTGCAAGGCCTGTCCAAGTCGTTCAAGGGCGTGCGCGCGCTCGGCGGCGTCGATGTCGAGGTGCGGCGCGGCGAGATCCTCGGCTTGCTGGGGCCCAACGGTTCCGGCAAGTCGACCTTCATCAATGTCGTCAGCGGCCATTTCGCGCCGACCGGCGGCTCGATCTGGTTCGAGGGCCGCTGCCTCAACGGCCTGCCGGCGCACCGCATCGCGGGCAGCGGCATCGCCCGCACCTACCAGATCCCACGGCCCTTCGCGCACCTGAGCGTGCTGCAGAACGTGGCGGTCGCGACGATGTTCGGCGGCGAGAGCCGCAACCCGGCCGCAGCCTGCAGGCAAGCGATGCGCTGGCTCGAGTTCACCGGCCTGGAGGACAAGGCCGGCGCGCGGCCCGACGACCTGAACCTGCATCAGCGCAAGTTCCTCGAGCTCGCCCGCGCGCTGGCCGCGCGGCCCCGGCTGGTGCTGCTCGACGAGGTGCTGTGCGGGCTGACGCCGAGCGAGATCGACGACGCGGTGGCGCTGATCCGGCGCATCCGCGACCAGGGCTCGACCATCGTGTTCGTCGAGCACGTGATGCGCGCCGTGATGGCGCTGACCGACCGGATCGTCGTCCTGAACCACGGCGAACTGCTGGCCGAAGGCGCGGTCGGCGACGTGATGCAGCGGCCCGAAGTGATGACCGCCTACCTGGGGAAGGCCCATGCTTGAAGTGCGCGATCTTCAGGTGGCGTATGGCGCCGCGCAGGCGCTGTGGTCGGTCTCGCTCGACGTCCGCGACGGCGAGCTGCTGTGCGTGGTCGGGCCCAACGGCGCCGGCAAGACCACGCTCATCAACACCATCGCCGGCATGCTGCACGCGCGCAGCGGACGCATCGCGCTCGACGGCCGCGACATCACGCAGCTGCCGGCGCACCGCTTCTGCGACGCCGGCATCGCGCTGGTGCCCGAGGGCCGGCGCCTCTTCACCGGCATGAGCGTGCTCGAGAACCTCGAGCTCGGCAGCTACCTGCCGAAGGCCAAGTCCGAACGGCGGGAGACCCTGGCGCAGGTCATCGAGCTGTTCCCGGCGATCAGGGAGAAGCTCGCGAGTCCGGCGGGCGAACTCTCGGGCGGCCAGCAGCAGATGGTCGCGATCGCCCGCGCGCTGATGGCGCGGCCGCGCCTGCTGCTGCTCGACGAGCCCTCGCTCGGCCTGTCGCCGCGCATCGTGCACGACATGTTCGCCGCCATCCGGCGCATCAACGCGGGCGGCATGTCGGTGCTGCTGGTCGAGCAGAACGTCGTGATGGCGATGGAGATCTCGCAGCGCGCCTACGTGCTCGAGGAAGGCCGCGTGGTGGCCGAGGGCGCGCCGCAGGAGCTGCTGTCCCGGCCCGAGATCCAGCGCGCCTACCTGGGCGTCTGACGCCTCTTCTTTTTTTCCACCACACCCTGGAGATCAGCATGCTGTTTCCCACCACCATCGTCGGCAGCTTCCCGCAACCCGACTGGCTGATCGACCGTGCCAAGCTCGCGGGCCGCTTCCCGCCGCGCGTGCGGGCGCGCGAGCTCTGGCGCATTCCGCCGCAGTACCTCGAAGAGGCGCAGAACGACGCCACGCTGATCGCGATCCGGGCCCAGGAAGAAGCGGGCCTGGACATCGTGAGCGACGGCGAGATCCGGCGCGAGAGCTATTCGAACCGCTTTGCGACCGCGCTCGACGGCATCGACCTCGACAACCCCGGCACGGCGCTGGACCGCTCGGGCCATCCGAACCCGGTGCCGCGCATCGTCGGCCGCATCCGCCGCCGGCATGCGGTCGAGGTCGATGACCTGAAGTTCCTGCGCGCCCACACCAACCGGCAGGTCAAGATCACCGTGCCCGGTCCGTTCACGATGCTGCAGCAGGCGCAGAACGACTTCTACGGCAGCGAGGAAGAAGCCGCCATGGACTATGCCGAGGCCGTCAACGCCGAGATCCGCGACCTGTTCGCGGCCGGCGCCGACGTGGTGCAGATCGACGAGCCCTACATGCAGGCGCGGCCCGAGAAGGCGCGGCAGTACGGGCTCGCGGCCCTGAACCGCGCGCTCGACGGCATCACGGGAACGACCGCGGTCCACATCTGCTTCGGCTACGCGGCGATCATCCACGAGCGGCCCAGCGGCTACTCCTTCCTGCCCGAACTGGCGCAATGCAGCTGCAGGCAGGTGTCCGTCGAAACCGCGCAGTCGCACCTGGACTGCGCGGCGCTGCAGGCGCTGGACGGCAAGCGGGTGATGGTGGGCTGCATCGACCTGTCGACGCCCGAGGTCGAGTCGGTCGCGACCATCGTCGAGCGCATCCGCCGTGCGCTGCCGTACGTGAAGCCCGAGAACGTGATCCTGGCGCCCGACTGCGGCATGAAGTACCTGGCGCGCGACGTCGCCACGGCCAAGCTGCGCGCGATGGTCTCGGCGGCGAAGGTCCTGCGCGAGGCGCACGGCGCTGCGTGAGGCCCGGGAGCTCCCCGTGAAGCGCATCAAGACCGCCATCCTCATCGGCAGCCTGCGCAAGGCGTCCTATCTGGCGCGATTCTCCGCGTTCGCGGGAAAGCTCCTGGCCGACTGACGCGAGGCCCGTTCGTCCCGCTTCACATCAGTTGCTCCACCGCGCGTTGCGCGACCCGCGACGCATGAAACCGGCGCACCCCAATGCCAGGGATACCGCGGAACCGGCTTTGCCGGGCCGCCGGTATCGCCCCCCTTGAGGGGGGAGGCGCCGCAGGCGCTTCGGGGGGTGTTTCATTTCAGTGCTCCACCACGTGATCGCGTGACCCGCGACGCATGAAACCGGCGCACCCCAATGCCAGGGATACCGCGGAACCGGCTTTGCCGGGCCGCCGGTATCGCCCCCCTTGAGGGGGGAGGCGCCGCAGGCGCTTCGGGGGGTGTTTCATTTCAGGGGCCTGCGTTGCGCAGTGCCTCACTGCGCTGCACGAAGCGCGCCGTCCATTCCGACACCGGCATGAAGCTGGGGTCGGTGCGCACGATGCGCTCGGTTTCCGCCCAGATTGCGTCGTCGTCCTGGTCGAGGTCGAGCGGATCGCCGTGCGGCTGGCTCACATACCACGGGGTGTCGAGGTAGACCTCGACCGTGTTGTCTTCCGGATCCATGCAGTAGATCGAGATGGCGTTGCCGTGGTTGAGGCCGCGCATCTTCGTGGCGCCGAGCGAGAGTGCGCGGCGGCGGGCCTCGCGCAGGTGATCGAGCGTCTGGACCTTGAAGGACAGCTGCATCACGGTGCTCGGCGAGTCGGCGCCGCGGCTGGAGGCCAGCGCCAGTTGATGATGCTGGTCGCCGCGTCCGCTCAGGAACACGATCGTGAAGGGAAAGGTGAAGCCTTCGCCGCGGTCGGTCTCCTGCATGTCGAAGGTGCCGCAGTAGAAGGCTTTCATCACCGCCAGGTCCCGGCAGAAGATGCCGCAGTGCGAAAGATTGGGGGCGTAGGGCTGGTTCAAGGTGGGCTCCGGGCGTGAGGTCAGGGATGCAGCACGATCTTGCCGAGGGTCTCGCCCCTGTCGAGCAGCTCGTGCACGTGGCGCGCATCGGCCAGCGCGAAGTGCGTGGCACGCGGCGCGCGCACGCGGCCGTCGGCCATGAGGGCGATGGCCGACGCCATCAAGCCGCGGCGCTGCGCGGCGTCGGCGTCGACGGTGTGGATCGAGAAGGTGCGGATGGCCAGGCTCCTGCCCAGCAGCTTGCGCAGTTCGTCGAACACGTCGCCGTCCGGCGGACCGCTGACGATGTTGTACGACACCACCATGCCGAACGGCGCCAAGGCACGCAGGCAGGCGATGAACAGCTGGCCGCCGATGTGGTCGAAGGCGAGATCCACACCCCGGCCGCCGGTCAGGCGCATGACCTGTTCGGTCAAGGTCTGCGGATCGCCATCGATCACCTCGTCCGCGCCGTTGTCGAGCGCGAAGGCGCGCTTGATGTCGGTGGATGCGGTGCCGATGGTGCGCAGTCCGCGTGCGCGCGCCACCTGGATCAGCGCCGTCGCGACGCCGCCCGCCGCGCCGGGCACCAGGATCGATTGCGCCGGGAGGTTCCCGTTGCTGCCCAGCAGCGCCAACGCAAGCTGGAAGTTGCCCAGGCTCACGGCGTCGTCGAAAGCGATGGTGTCAGGCAGGACGAAGGGCGCCGTTTCGGGCACGCAGATGAACTCGGCATAGCAGCTGCCGCGCTGCGGCAGCTCGCGTGCGCTCACCAGCACGCGCTGGCCGACCCGCAGGGCCTGGACGCCGGGGCCGACGGCATCGACCACGCCGGCCATCTCGTTGCCCGGGATCGCGGGCATCGGCGGCATCCACTTGTAGGTGCCGTTGCGGATCAGCACGTCGGGCCCGCCGGCGCCGATGGCATGCGCCTGGACCCGCACGGCGCCGGGGCCGGGCTCGGGCAGCGGCAGGTCGACCAGCGAGAGCACCTCGGGTCCGCCCGGGGCCTGGAGCTGGATGGCTTTCATGGTGGTGCGTGTCATCGCTCAGCGCTGCCCGTCATGCACGCAGACCTTGTCCGTGCTCAGGCCGCCCAGGCGCGCATGGATGCGGCCGCCGTCGCCCATGACCAGCGCGAACAGGATCTCGTCGGGCCGCGGTGCGTCCTGGATGCCGATTTCGAGGCTGTTGTAGTGGCTGCGCACGTAGGCGGCATGGATGTAGTGCAGCGGCACCATCAGGCGGTAGCCGGTTTGGGCCACGGCCTTGGCCGAGGGCACGATGGCCTTCGGCTCGCCGAGCGCTTCGCGCATGGCCCAGCCGCCGGCCTCGTGCCACACGGCGCCGTGCTCGAGCTCGCCGTTGACGCCGACGATCGCGGCCTTGCCGTAGCTCTGGACCTGGCCCTTGCCCAGCGTGGCCACCAGTTCCTCGGCCAGCAGCCGGCCGAGGCCGCGCAGCTCGGCCATGAAGGGCAGCAGGTCGGGTTCGTAGCGGCCCGCATAGGGGTTGCGAACCACCGCGCAGGCGGCGGCCAGCCGCAGGGGCGTGTCGGCGACGGGGCCGCCTTCGTGATAGACCGTCTCGACGGTCAGGCTGCGCTTTCGGATGTGGATCAGTGTCATGGTCATTGTCTTGGAATCTTGGCTTCGGCCACCACTTGCGTCCACTTCTGGAGTTCGCTGCCGACCAGGGTCTTCATCTCTTCCGGCGTGCTGCCGCGGGCCTCGCCGCCCATGTCTTCGAGGCGCTGGCGTACGGCCGGCGTGCGCAGGGCGCCGAGCGTCTCGGCGTTGAGCCGGTCGATCACGGCGCGAGGCGTGCCGGCCGGCGCCATCAGCCCGGCCCACGAGCGCACGCTGTAACCGGGCACGCCCTGCTCGGCCACCGTGGGAACGCCCGGCAGCCCGGGCCAGCGTTGCGGCCCGGTGGTCGCCAGCGCGCGCAGCTTGCCGGCCTGGATGTTCGACATGACCGCCGTCGGCGGCGCGATGATGAAAGGAATTTCGCCCGACAGCAGCGCCGTGAGCGAGGCGGCGTCGCCGCGATAGGGCACGTGCAGCATGGGCGTGCGCGCCATGCTCACCAGCAGTTCGCCCGCCAGGTGGTGCGTCGAGCCGACGCCGGCCGTCCCGTAGGCCAGCGTTCCCGGCGCGGCGCGGGCCGCGGCGACCAGTTCGCCGAAGTTCTGGAACTTCGAATTGGCGTTGACGACGATCAGGAACGGAAAGTAGGTGACGGTGGACACCATCTCGAAGTCCGCCACGGTCTTGTAGGGCAGCGTGCTGTAGAGCGCGCCGGCCACCGCGTGGCCGCCGGTGGCCATCAGCAGCGTATAGCCATCGGGCTTGGCACGGGCCACGGTGGAGGCGGCAATGGTGCCGCCGGCACCGGCCTGCGCTTCCACCACCACGGGCTGGCCGAGCGTCTTGCCCAGTTCCACCCCGACTGCGCGGGCAATCGCGTCGGCGTTGCCGCCTGGGGCAAAACCCTGGTAGATCTTGATGGCCCGGTCGGGGTAGCCCTGCGCCGCGGCGGGCAGCGCGCTGCACGCGGCCCAGGCGCTGCAGGCTGCCAGAAGGTGTCTTCTTTTCATGGTTACTTGTCTCCTTGGGGCGAGGGCGGCTTCAGGCCTGCGCCACCACCGGGTTGCGCAGCAAGCCGATGCCCTCGATCTCCACCTCGACGGTGTCGCCGGCCTGCATGAACTGCGGCGGCTTCTTGCTCCAGCCCACACCGGCGGGCGTACCGGTCGCGATCACGTCGCCGGGCACCAGCGTGAAGATGGTCGAGGCGTACTGGATGAGGCGCGGGATCGAGAAGATCATGTGGCCGGTGTGGCTCGACTGCACCGCCTGGCCGTTCAGCCGGGTCTCGAGCTTGAGCTCCCGGCCCGGCGCGATTTCATCGGCCGTCACCATCCACGGGCCGAACGCACCGGTGGATTCGAAGTTCTTGCCCGAGGCGATCTGCTTGGCGTGGAACTGCCACTCGCGCACGCTGGCGTCGTTGTAGCAGCTGTAGCCGGCCACGTGCTTCCATGCATCGGCCTCGGCGATGTCGCGGCCGCCCTGGCCGATGATCACCGCCAGCTCGCCTTCCCAGTCGAGCGAGTCCGACACCTTCGGCCGGATGATCGGCGCGCCGTGCGCGGTCTGCGAGCGCCACACGCGCAGGAAGATCGGCGGCTGCTCCGACAGCTCTCGCTGCATGCCGGCGGCCAGCACTTCCTGGTGATGGTCCATGTAGTTGCGCACGGCGCAGACGATCTTCTCGGGGCGCGGAATCACCGGCAGGAAGACCACGTCGGACAGTTTCGCGTCGGCCTGCAGGCCCTCCATGAGCGCATCGCGCTGCGCGAAGGCCGGGCTCGCAATGAAGTCGGCGAGGGTGGCGCAGCCGGTGCGCTGGCTCAGGTCGGCGACACCATCGCCGATCACGACGCCCCAGGTCTCGCGGCCGGCGCGCAGGTATGACATCAGTTTCATGTGGATTCCTTGAAGGTGGGTGTGGTTTCGCGTCGAGACGTCGCGTCTCTCAATGCACGAAAGTATTTTCATGCATAAAAAATAGAAATATGCCTAGGGTAAACGTGTATGCGTGGTTGAGTGATCTCTGCCTGATGCGTTAAGATCGCCGCCGTGAAGACTTCAGTCAAACCCCTCGATGTCCCGGCGGATGCAGACATCCCGCTGGCCGAACTCGCCTACCGGCGGCTGCGCCAGGCCATCGTGCGGTGCGAGGTCGAGCCGGGGCAGCGCCTGCGGGTCGACGAACTGAGCAGGCACTACGAGATCAGCAGCAGCCCCCTGCGCGAAGCACTGAGCCGGCTGGCCGAGCAAGGCCTGGTGCAGGCCTTCGAAAACCGCGGCTTCCACGTGGCGCCGCTCACGGTGGAAGGCATCGCCGACCTCACGCGCGTACGCCTGCTGGTGGAATGCGAGGCCCTTCGCGACTCCATGGCCAACGGGTCGGACGCCTGGGAGGCCGGGCTGGTGGCCGCCGCGCACAGCCTCGCGCTGATCGAGCAGCGACTGGGCACCGGTCCGATGGTCCTGCAGGAGGACTGGTCGCAGCGGCATCGCGCGTTTCACATGGCCATCTACGCGGGAGCCACTTCGCCCCTGATGCTGAAGCTCGTGTCGGCGCTGTTCGACAGCGCCGAGCGCTACAGGTATTACTCCGCGCGGCACCGCAAGGTCGAGCGCAACAAGACGACCGAGCATCAACGCCTGCTGGCGGCGGTGCTGGCGCGCGACGTGGACAAGGCGCTGGGCTTGCTGAGACAGCACATTTCCGGAACGGAGCGCAACGTCACCGAGAGCCTGCTCCACATGGCAGGCGGAACGATTCATTGAAGGACGGAACACGGTGAGAACATTGGATATCGTCGGCCTCTGCGGCAGCCTGCGTGCCGCGTCGATCAACAGGATGGCTTTGGACCTGGCCGCGTCGGTGATGCCGCAGGGCATGGGCATGGAAGTCGTCGAGTGGCGCGGCGTTCCCCCCTTCGATGCCGACCTGCTGGCCCAGGGCTTGCCGCCCGTGGTCGAGGCGCTGCGCGACCGCGTCCGTCGCGCCGACGGCCTGGTGATCGCCACCCCCGAGTACAACTTCTCGGTCCCGGGCATGCTGAAGAATGCGATCGACTGGCTCAGCCGTGGCGACGACCAGCCCTTCGCACACAAGCCGGTGGCCATCCTCTCGGCCTCGCCGGGGCCCTTGGGCGGTGCGCGCGTTCAATACGATCTGCGCAAGATCCTGTTGTTCGTGAATGCTGCGCCACTGGTGAAGCCCGAGGTGTTCATCGGCGGCGCCGGCGCCAAGTTCGATGCCGACGGAACATGCACGGACGACACCACGCGCAAGTTCGTCACCGACCAGATGCGCGCCTTCGGCAAGTGGATCGAAGCCGTCAAGCGCATGGCTTGAGCGTCCGCCTCAGTCCGTCTTCAGCACGCCGCGGCGCACCTGGTCGCGCTCGATCGACTGGAACAGGGCCTTGAAGTTGCCCTCGCCGAAGCCGTCGTCGCCCTTGCGCTGGATGAACTCGAAGAACACCGGACCACCGAACGCCGTCTCCGAGAAGATCTGCAGCAGCAGCCGCGGGTTTTCGCCTTCGGTGCTTCCGTCGAGCAGGATGCCGCGCGCCTGCAGCTCGGCGACCGGCTGGCCGTGGCCCGGCAATCGCGTCTCGAGCATCTCGTAGTAGATGTCGTTGGGCGCGGTCATCAACGGCACGCCGGCCAGTCCGAGCTGGTCGATGGTGTCGATCAGGTTGTCGCTGAGCAGCGCGATGTGCTGGATCCCCTCGCCGTTGAACTTCATCAGGTACTCCTCGATCTGGCCCGAGCCTTTCGAAGACTCTTCGTTCAGCGGGATGCGGATCTTGCCGTCGGGAGCGGTCAGCGCCTTCGAGCTCAGGCCGGTGTACTCGCCCTGGATGTCGAAATAGCGGATCTCGCGGAAGTTGAACAGCTTCTCGTAGAAGTCGGCCCAGAAGGCCATGCGGCCACGGTAGACGTTGTGGGTCAGGTGGTCGATCAGCTTCAGGCCGTGGCCGACGGGATGCCGATCGACGCCCTCGATGAACTCGAAGTCGATGTCGTAGATCGACTTGCCGTCCTCGAAGCGGTCGATCAGGTAGAGCGGTGCGCCGCCGATGCCCTTGATGGCCGGCAGGCGCAGTTCCATCGGTCCGGTGGCGATCTCGATCGGCTGTGCGCCGAGCGCCAGTGCCCGCGCATAGGCCTTGTGCGAATCCTTGACCCGGAACGCCATGCCGCAGGCCGACGGCCCGTGCTCCGCGGCGAAGTACGCCGCCGGGCTGTTGGGTTCGCGGTTGACGATGAAGTTGATGTCGCCTTGCCGGTACAGCACGACATCCTTGGATCGATGCTTGGCCACCAGCTGGAAGCCCAGCTTCTCGAAGAAGGGCTCGAGCGTGTTGGGCGTCGGCGAGGCGAACTCGACGAACTCGAAGCCCATCAGGCCCATCGGGTTTTCGAACAGATCGGACATGGCGAGCTTCCTTGAGTGCGTGCCCCTGAGTGGGTCACTCGGCGGTGATATTCGCCTTCTTGACCAGCTTTGCATAGCGCTCCTGCTCGGTCTTGAAGAACTGGGCCGAGGCCTCGGGCGTCATCGGATGGATGATGTTCTCCTGCTTGGCCATGGCGTCCCGGGTCTCGGGCGTGTTGAACGCGGCCACGATGGCGGCGTGCAGGCGCTTGACTTCGGCCGGTGGCAGCTTGGCCGGGCCGATCACGGCGAACCAGCCGGAAATGTCGACCTCCGGGAAGCCCTGCTCGGCCATGGTCGGCACGTCCGGCAGCGAAGGCACCCGGCTCTTGCCCATCACGCCGATGGCCCGCACTGCGCCGCTCTTGAGCTGCCCCTGGATCGCCGGCACCGCCACCACGCCCATCTCGACCTGGCCGCCGATGATGTCGGCCACCATGGGGCCGACGCCCTTGTAGGGGATGTGGCGCGCTTCGACGCCGGCGGCGTCCATGAACATCGCGCCGCCCAGGTGAATGATGGTCCCGTTTCCGGACGATCCGTAGTTGTAGCCATCCGGCTTGGCTTTCAGCAGCGCCTGCAGTTCCTTGGCGTTCCTGGCCGGCAGCTTCGGATGGACCACCAGCACGAAGGGCGTGGCGCCTATCACCGAGATCGGCGTGATGTCGTTGATGGCGTCGAAAGGCATCTTCTTGAAGACGCTGGGGTTCACCACGTGGTTGTTCGACACCACGCCCAGCGTCTGGCCGTCGGCGGGTGCGCGCACCACGACGCTGGTGCCCGTGATGCCGCCGGCGCCGGGCAGGTTCTCGATCACGACGGCCTGGCCGCCGAGCGCCTTGGTGAGCGATGGCGTGGCGGCCCGCATGATGGTGTCGACGCCGGATCCGGCGCCGACCGGCAGCACCATGCGCAGCGGTTTGTCGGAGCCTTGGGCAAAACTGCCCGTTGCGCCCAAGGCAAAGCTGGCAGCGATCCATGCGGTGATGCCGCGGCGTTGAAGGGTGAAGGTCATGTTTGTCTCCGTGGGTCTTGGTTGATTGGTGTCAGGCGGGAACGTGGCTCGGCAGGCCGGCGAGGATCTCCTCGGTGTGCTGGCCGATGCCCGGCAGCGCATGCCGCACACCGGGGCGGCGGCCGCCCATCAGCAGCGGCAGCAGCACGACGTCGGTGGTTTCGCCGTCCTCGCATTCCATCGGCACCAGGCCGCCGCTGGCCTTCAGGTGCGGGTCGTTGACCAGCTGGTCGGGCCGCATGATCGGCGCGTACGGAATGCCGGCCGCTTCGAGCTTCGGCGAAAGTTCCGCGACGCGATGGTGCTTCAGGATGTCGCCGAGCCTGGCCAGCAGCGCCGGGCGCACCGCCACGCGCAGCGCGTTGTTGGCCAGGGCCGGATCGGCCGCCAGCTCGGGGGCCTCGATCACCCGGCACAGCGTCAGGAACTGCTTGTCGCTGACCGCGCCGATGAAGAGCTGCTCGCCGTCCGCCAGCGTGAAGACGTCGTAGACGCTCCAGGCCGACACGCGCGAGGGCATCGGCGGCGGCGGCTCACCGGTCATCGCGAACTGCTGCATGTGCTGCGACGACAGCAACACGCAGTTCTCGAACAGCGCGCTCTGCACCTCCTGCCCCTTGCCCGTCAGCTCGCGTTCGCGCAGCGCGGCCAGCACGCCGATGGCGCCGAACATGCCACCCATGATGTCGTTGACCGATGTCCCGGCGCGCAGCGGCCGGCCGACCGGGCCCGTCATGTACGACAGCCCGCCCATCATCTGCACCACTTCGTCGAGCGCCAGCCGGTTCTCGTACGGGCCGGGCAGGAAGCCCTTGTGCGTGACATAGATCAGGCGCGGGTATTTCTTCGACAGGGTCTCGTGGTCGAGCCCGAAGCTGGCCATCAGGCCCGGGCGGAAGTTCTCCAGCACGACGTCGCACTGGCCCGCGAGCTCGGCCGCGGTGGCCCGGCCCTCGTCGGTGCCGATGTCGATCACCACGCTCTTCTTGTTGCGGTTGAAGGAGCGGAAGAAGCCGATGCCCAGGCCCGGCAGCTTGCGGGTCTTGTCGCCGCCCGGCGGCTCGACCTTGATGACTTCGGCGCCGAGGTCGGCGAGGATCATGCCGCAGGTCGGGCCCATCACCATGTGGGTGAATTCGAGCACGCGGACGCCGGCGAGGGGCAGGGGAGCGGAGGCGGTGGCCATGGTTGAAGGTTCTGTGCTTGTTCAGGCTGAAATGGCTTCGGCGGCGAGGCCGAAGGTCTTCGGCAGTCCGGCCTGCCAGAGCGCGCCGTGAAGCGTCTCGCCCGCGAGCCACTGCGCGACCTGTGCACGAAGCGCCAGCAGCCTGCCGATGTCGATGCCGGTCTCGATGCCCATGCTGCCGAGCATGTAGGCCAGGTCTTCGGTCGAGACGTTGCCGCTGGCGCCCGGCGCGTGGGGGCAGCCGCCGATGCCGGCCAGGCAGGCATCGAAGCGGGCCACGCCGACTTCCAGCGCCGCATAGACGTTGGCCAGGCCGAGCCCGCGGGTGTCGTGGAAGTGGCCGCACCAGAAGTGGTCGCCGGCGGTCTTGACGGCGTCCTCGAACAGGTCGCGCACCATGCCCGGATCGGCATAGCCGACCGTGTCGGCCAGGCTCACGCGGTCGGCGCCGGCGTCGAGCAGCGCCTGCATCAGGCGCAGCACCTCGCGCTTGTCGACCAGGCCCTGCAGCGTGCAGCCGAAGGCCGTGCCGACACCACCCTCGATCAGGGTTCGAGATCCCGCGGCGTCGCGCGCCGCGCGGATCTTCGCCACTTCGGCCACCACCTCGTCGGGCGTCTTGCGCAGGTTGGCCAGGCTGTGCGCATGGCTGGCCGAGAGCGGCACGATCATCAGGTCGGCCTTGGCCGCGATCGCGCTTTCCGCGCCGCGCAGATTGGGCACCAGAACGGACGTGAACAGGTCCGGCAGGGTCTTGGCGAACGCCACCAGTTCCGCGGTGTCGGCCAGCTGCGGCAGCAGCCGTGCCGGCACGAAGGAGCCGACCTCGATCTCGCGCTGGCCGGCGCCGTGGGCGGCGCGGATCCATTCGATCTTCTGCGCGGTCGGCAGGATGGTGGCGATGCTCTGCAGGCCATCGCGAAGGCCGACCTCGCGGATCACGGCGCTGCGCGGCAGGCGGGCGGAACTGAGTGTCATGTGCTTGTCTCCAGGCTCTCGGCGCACGGTCGTGGCGTCGTGAGGGAGACTGTAGACATTCCATATTCCTCTGAAAAGCGGTAGATTGGAACGAGCAGCGTTCCATTTCGGAACGTCACATCGCGCTCATTCCATGCACGACCTCGACCTCACGAGCCTTCGGCTGTTCGTCGCCGTCTGCGAGACCCGCAACATTGCGCGCGCCGCGCAACAGCATCACATCGTCGCCTCGGCCGTCAGCAAGCGCATTGCGCAGCTGGAGGGCAGCCTGGGCAATGTCCTCGTCGAAAGGAACCGGCGAGGCGTCGCGATCACCGGCGCCGGCGAGATCCTGCTGGAGCATGCACGCGCCATGCTCGCCGGCGCCGACCGGGTCTCGCGCGACATGGCCGCCTATGGCAAGGGGATCAAGGGGCAGGTGAGGGTCCTCGCCACGGTCTCTTCGATCGCCGAGTTCCTGCCGGACGATATCGCTGCCTTCCTGCACGTCCCCGAACATCGGGAGATCCGGATCGACATCGAGGAAGCGCTCAGCCGCGACGTCGTCAGCGGCCTGCGGGAAGGCCTGGCGCCGCTGGCGGTCTGCTGGGACGCCGCGGACCTCGAGGGTCTGCAGACCAGGCCCTATCGCAACGACCACCTGGCCATCGTCGCGAATCCTTCCCATCCGATCGCGGGCAGGAAGCGCTGCGCTTTCGAGGAAACGCTGGCCTACGACCATGTGGGACTGCCGGCGTCGACGGCGGTGCACACCATGCTGGCGCGAGCCGCCGCCATCATCGGCAAGCCGATCAGCTACCGTGCCGTGGTCTCGACCTTCGATGCTTCGTTGCGCTGCGTGCGCGCCAACCTTGGAATCGCAGTGGTTCCGCGCGAAGTCGCCGAGCCCGTGGCGGCCACCTATGGACTCAAGGTGCTGCCGCTGACCGATCGATGGGCCCGGCGCAGCTTCGCGATCTGCTTCTACGACGAGCAGCGCCTTTCGCCGGCGGCGAAGGCGCTGGCGGCGCACTTGCAGGCCTCGGCAGCGCTACGCCTGCGGAAGCCGGATCCGCGGCGAAGGTAGAGATTCTGCCGTCGCTTGTGCTGCCACTCGACCTCCGCGCTGCTGCACGGTTCGGCTACAGCTCTGGTCCAATGGGCCAGACTTGGAGATTCAACGATGTCCCACCTGCACTGGCGCCCATCCTCCTGGCGACATCACGCGGCATTGCAGATGCCGTCGTACCCCGACCTGCACGCGCTGCAGGAAACCGAGCGGCACCTCTGCGGCCTGCCGTCCCTCATCTTTCCCGGCGAGGTATCGCAACTGCGCGAACGCCTGGCGGCCGTGTCCCGCGGCGAGGCCTTCTTGTTGCAGGGCGGTGATTGCGCCGAAAGCTTCGACGAATTCGGCCAGGAGCCGGTGGAGTCGACCTTCCGCGTGATCCTTCAGATGGCCGTCGTGCTGACTTACGCCGCCGCCTGCCCGGTGGTGAAGGTGGGGCGGATCGCTGGCCAGTTCGCAAAGCCGCGGTCTTCCGACGTCGAGAGGCAGGAAGGCGCGGAGCTGCCCTCCTACCGGGGCGACATCATCAACGGGAGTGCGTTCACGGCGCAAGCGCGGCAGCCGGACCCCTCGCGCCTGCTCACCGCCTACTCGCATTCCGCGACCACGCTGAACCTGCTGCGCGCGCTCGCCCAGGGCGGCTTTGCCGACCTGCACGAGGTGCATCGGTGGACAGCCGACTTCGTTCGCGCGAGCCCGCAGGGCGAGCGCTTCGAAGAACTCGCGGACCGCATCACCCAGTCGCTTGCGTTCATGGAGGCTTGCGGCTTCGACGCCACCCGGGCCCCACAGCTGCACGCGGTGGAGTTCTACACCTCGCACGAGGCCCTGCACTTGCACTACGAGGAGGCGCTGACCCGCTTCAGCGAGCGCACCGGCCGTTGGTACGGGGGCTCGGCCCACATGCTCTGGCTGGGCGAGCGCACCCGCCAGCTGGCTGGCGCACACGTCGAGTACATGCGCGGCATCGGCAACCCGATCGGCGTCAAGCTGGGGCCCTCGGCCAGCCCGGACGATGTGCTTCGCCTGATGGACGTGCTCGACCCGGAGAGCGAGCCTGGCCGGCTGGTGCTCATCACGCGCATGGGAAGCGACAAGATCGCGGACCGGCTGCCGCTCCTGCTGCGCGCCGTGCGCCGCGCGGGACGCAAGCCGGTCTGGTGCTGCGATCCCATGCACGGCAATACGGTGACCTCTTCCAGCGGCTACAAGACGCGCGACTTCGAACGCATCCTCCAGGAGCTGCAGGGCTTCTTTGCTGCGCACGGGCAGGAAGGCACCTATCCCGGCGGCCTGCATTTCGAGATGACGGGTCAGGACGTCACCGAATGCCGCGGAGGCGCGCAGGCACTGACGGACGAGGGACTCTCGGCGCGCTATCGCAGCGCCTGCGACCCTCGGCTGAATGGGTCGCAGAGCCTGGAGCTGGCCTTCCTGGTTGCGGATGTGCTCAAGGCCGCGCGCCGCAGGTAGGCCGGCGGCGCGAAGCGCGGCCGGGCCTGGCCCTGCATCGACCGCTAGAACGCGATCTGGGAGGCCATGCGCACCCGGGGGCCGACCGGATTTCTCCTCGATCGGGCGATAGATTCAACGCCGAGCGGCTTGCTCGCCGGAAGGTCCAGACCTTCCGCCACCCCATTCCACGACATTCCACGACGGAGAGAACACATGTCCAGCGCGCCCGGCGGCAAGATCGACGATGCGAAGAAGGCGGTCGTCGAGGTCATCACGGAGGTGTTTGCAGGCTCGCTGGTCGAGGGACATGCACGCCTGGTCGGCTGGGCCTCCGATTCGCCGGCGGCGACCGAGGAGATGCACCGGGTGCAGTTGGATCAGCGAGGGAATGCGGGCGCCCATTTGTGCCTCGCCGCGGCCGCTGCGGCGCTGGATGTCGCGGCCCTGCTGCTGAATGCCGACGCCGCGTCGAACGCCGACGCGCACGAGAACGCGCTTCGACGCTGCGCGATGGGTGCCGCACTGGCCGGCGAGCTCGTGTCACGTGCCGCGCTGGTGCTGGCCGGGGGCGGCATTCCGGGGCAGGGCGAGCCGGCCGACTCCTCGACATGGCTCGCCACCCAGCGGCCGTCGTCGGTTCACTGACCGGCTGATGGCGCCCGCACGGCGAAGCCCGCGGCCGGACGAGGGTCAGGCGGGGCGCCCGGTGCCCTGCGCGCCTTCGAGCGGATAGCCGGCTTCGCGCCAGGCCTTCATGCCGCCGTCAAGCGCGACCGCATGGGTGAACCCCAACTCGCGCAGGGTCGCGGCGGCCAGCGTCGAGATGTAGCCCAGCTCGCAGCAGGTCAGGATGCGCCGGGTCGGGTCGGGCAGTTCCTGGTTGACGCGCAGCTCGAGCTGGCCGCGCGGCAGCAGCCGTGCGCCGGGGATGTGGGCCGTCTCGTAGGCATCGCGCTCCCGCACGTCGAGCACGATCAGGTCGTCCTCCGCGGCCTCCACGCGCACCCTGAGTTCGGCCAGCGACATGAAGGGCACGGCCGCCGTGGCTTCCTCCAGCAGCCGCGCCACGGTCTTGCCGCCGCTCATGTTGGTGCGCAGCGCCTCGGTGAGGTGGGTCGGCATCGTGAGGTTGAGGCTGCGCATCATCTCGACGAAGGTGGCGCGCTCGGTTTTCTGCAGACGCGGGTTCGACGCCAGTTCTTCGCCGATCGTCGAATGGCTGCGGCCCTTGTAGTCGTGCGCCGGGAACACCTTGAGCGACGGGTCCAGGCGCAGCACGCGATGGAACAGGCTGTCGTAGAGCTGCTCGGGGTCGCCGGTCGGGAGGTCGGTGCGGCCGGTGCCGCCGATGAGCAGGGTGTCGCCGGTGAACAGCCGATCCTCCACCAGGATGCACATCGAGTCCTTCGTGTGCCCCGGCGTGTGCAGCGCCTGCAGCCGCATGTGGCCCACCACGATCATTTCGCCGTCGCCGATCCGCATGTCCACGAAGGGCGCCGGGCTGGACTGCTGCATCACGACCGGCACGCCGAGCTGGCGCCCGAGTTCCTTGGTGGCCGAGAAATGGTCGGCGTGGGTGTGGGTGTCGATCAGGTAGCGGATGCGCACGCCGCTCTGGGCGGCGAGGGCGAGGTAGTGGTCGATCTGGCTCAGCGCGGGATCGATGAGCGCAGCGGCGCGCGTCTCGTCGCAGCCCACCAGGTAGGACTGGCATCCGCCGGTGGCAATCTGCTCGAAGATCATGGTGTCAGCGTGGTTTGCGCCAGAGTCTAGCGAGCTCTGCGGCGGTGGGAAAGGCCTTCTTCAAGGCGGTGCGGCCCTGAACGCGGCCAGCTGCTCGGCGGCCGCCGTGAATTCCGTCAGCGCCGGATGCGCCGGCGCATCGACCATGTCCGGCAGGATCATGCGCGTGAAGGTCCAGGCGACCGCCGTGCTGACGCCGGCCTGCGTGATGGTCGCTGCCTGCGCCGGCAGCGGCGCCGCCGCAAGCTCCCGCTCCAGCAAGGCGTAGGCGGCGTGCAGCTGGCCCGCGACCCGCTCGACCCAGGGCCCGTGCTGCTTCTCGGGCGGACGCAGGTTGCGCTCGTAGACGATCTGCACCGTCTTCTCGCAGGCGGCCAGGGCCAGTCCCATGATTCGAAAGGCGCGCTGGCGCTCGGTCGGGTCCGACGGCAGCAGGCTGCGCGCCGCCTGCAGCTCGACGAATTGCAGGATCAGGCTGGAATCCATCAAGGTGCTTGCGTCGTCGCAGACCAGCGTGGGCGCCTTCACCACCGGATTCAGCGCGCTGAAGGCGTCGAAGCCGCCGAAGACCGAGATCGGCCGGTGGGTGAAGGGGATGTCCAGCAGGTGCAGCGAGACCGCGACACGCCGCACATAGGGGGAGTCGAGCATTCCGAGAAGTTGCATCGGGGGGACCGGGAGTTGAAGAGGGCCCTTAGGATACGAAGGGCCGCCGCCGTGCACCAGCGCGAGGCATTGGAAATCGAGGCCCGAAACCGATGGATCATCGGTCGGGCACCGCACCCATGGATGGAGCCGAAGGATGCAACTGGACAAGAAGGATCGATTGATCCTCGAGGCGCTGCAGGCCGATGCACGGCAGAGCCTGGCGGCGCTGGGCAAGCGCATCGGGCTGTCGCAGCCGGCGATGAGCGAGCGCGTGCGCAAGACCGCCACGGTGCGCGCGGCCGGGGCGATCGCGCCATGATGACCGAAGCGCTGCTGCGCGAAGGTTATCCAACAAGCCGCCGAATGTCCGACCTGCCATCGCTTGCCACGCTTGCCGCCCGCATCGGCGCCACCCTGCGCGAACGCGGCCAGACGGTGGCGGTCACCGAATCCTCGGCCGGCGGCCTGGTGTCGGCCGCGCTGCTGGCGATTCCGGGCGCATCGGCCTTCTTCCTTGGTGGCGCAGTCGTCTACACCCGGCGTGCCGGCAAGGCGCTGCTGGGACTGACCGCCGCCGACGTCGCCGGGATGCGCGGGGAGACCGAGCCTTACGCCGCCCTCGTCGCGACCCGGATCCGCACGCAATTGCGCGCGACCTGGGGGCTTGCCGAGAGCGGCGCAGCCGGACCCTCGGCCAGCCCCTACGGCGATGCGCCGGGTCATGTGTGCGTCGCGGTCGCCGGCGCACAGACGCGGACGAAGACCATCGAGACCGGCGAAGGCGACCGGGCGCTGAACATGGACCTGTTCGCGCGGCAACTCCTTTGGCTGTTCGACGAGGTCCTGCAGGCGCCGGACGCGTCCCGATAGGGCCGGGACCGGCGATTTGTCGACACCGGCACGTTGTGCGCGCTCAAATTGCCGCACCCCCCGGCGGGTGCTCCTGAGCGTCCAGTTGACCAGCTTGTCGGCGAGCAGCATGCCGTTCGGCACCACCACGTCGGCGCCCTCGAATGTCAAGGCGAACGAAAAGGCGCGGGCGCGCCGCGCAACAGCCGCAGCCCGTTGGCGACGACCAGCAGGCTCGCGCCCATGTCCGCGAACACGGCCATCCACATGGTGGCGCTGCCGAACACCGCCAGCACGAAGAACACCACCTTGATGCCCAGTGCCAGCGTGATGTTCTGCCACAGCACCGCGTGCGTGCGCCGCGACAGCCGGATCGTCTCCGCGATGCGCCCGAGATCGTCGTTCATGATCACCACGTCGGCCGCTTCCATGGCCGTATCGGTGCCGGCGCCGCCCAAGGCGAAGCCGATGTCGGCCTGGGCCAGCGCCGGCGCGTCGTTGATGCCGTCGCCGGTCATGCCGGTCGAGCCGTAGCGCCGGCGCATGTCCTGGATGGCCGACAGCTTGTCTTGCGGCAGCAGCCCGCCGCGCGCATCGTCGATGCCGGCCTCGCGCCCGATCGCCCGGGCGGTCGCCGGGTTGTCGCCGGTCAGCATGACGGGGCTGACGCCCAGTTGGCGCAGCGCAACGATGGCTTGCACGGAACTCGGCCTGATCGTGTCGGCCACCGCGAACAGTGCCAGCACGCCGTCCGCGTCCGCCAGCAGGGTGACGGTGCGCCCTCGCGCCTCATGGGCCGCCAGCTCGGCTTCGAGCGGCGGGTCGGCCTGCTCGCGCTCGGAGATCAGGCGGTGGTTGCCCAGCACCATCGGGCGGCCGTCGACGACGCCTTCGATGCCGCGCCCCGGCAAGGCCCTGAACCCGTCGATCGCCATCGCGTCGCCTTCGAGGCCCTGGGCGATCGAGGCCGATACCGGGTGGTCGGAGCGCAGCGCGAGGCTCCTGGCCCAGCGCCGGACCTGGGCCTCGTCGGCGCCGTGCCAGGCCTTGAAGGCCACCAGCTTCGGCTTGCCTTCGGTCAGGGTCCCGGTCTTGTCGAAGGCCACGGCCTTCAGCAGGCGGGCATGCTCGAGGTGCGAGCCGCCCTTGATCAGGATGCCGCGGCGGGCGGCGGCCGCCAGGCCGCTGACCACCGTGACCGGCGTGGAAATGACCAGCGCGCAGGGGCAGGCGATCACCAGCAGCACCAGCGCCTTGTAGATGGCGGCGAGCCAGGGCCAGCCCAGCAGCAGCGGCGGCAGCACGGCCACCGCCAGAGCGAGTGCGAACACGGTGGGCGTGTAGACCGCGGCGAAGCGGTCGACGAAGCGCTGGGTCGGGGCGCGCGTGCCCTGGGCTTCCTCGACGGCGTGGATGATGCGGGCCAGGGTCGAGTCGTTGGCGCCCGCCGTCACGCGGAATTCCAGCTCGCCGTTCTGGTTGATGGTGCCGGCGAAGACCGGGCTGCCGGGCTCCTTGTCGGCCGGGATGCTCTCGCCGGTGACGGGCGACTGGTCGATGCTGCTGTGGCCCCGCGTGACCACGCCGTCGAGCACCACGCGCTCGCCGGGTTTCACGCGCGCGATCGCGTCCAGCGGGATATCGATGGCCTTGACCCGGCGCCAGCTGCCGTCCGGCTGCGCCACCTCGGCGGCGTCGGGCGCCAGGTCGACCAGGCCCTTGATCGCGTTGCGGGCGCGGTCGACCGCGCGCGCCTCGATCAATTCCGCGATGGCATAGAGGGCCATCACCATGGCCGCCTCGGGCCACTGGCCGATGACGAAGGCGCCGGTGACGGCGACCGACATCAGGGCGTTGATGTTGAGCTTGCCGTGGCGCAGGGCGCCGAGGCCCTTGGCGTAGGTTTCGAGCCCGGCCAGCCAGATCGCGACCGCCGCAACCGCCATCCCGGCGACGGTCCAGGCCGTGCTGTCGGGGGCGAAGAAGGAAATCGCCTCGGCCAGCGCCGCAAAGCCCAGCGCCGCCGCCAGCCGCAGGGTGCCGGTGGTTTCGGCGTGCCCGTGGTTGGCGCCGGCAGCTGCCGCAGGCGCCGCCGCCAGCGGCTCGGGCGCGAAGCCGGCCTTGCGGATGGCGGCCAGCGCCTGCCGGACCGCGTCGTCGCTTCCGTCGATGCGCAGCGTCCGCTGGGGCAGCCGGAAATGCAGGCCGCGAATCCCGGCGATCGGCTCCGCCAGCCGGCGGATCTCGGACTCTTCCACGCTGCAGTCCATGGTGGCGATGCGGAAGGTGTTCGGCGCCGCGGCGGCTTCGGCAACCGCGAGCGTCGCGGGGCCGCAGCAGGCACTGGGCCCGCAGCATGCTTCGGACCCGGTGGATTCGGCGGGCGTGTGATCGTGAAGGTGTCTGGCCATGGGGATCGCTTTCAGGGGCTATTTCACACCCTGTACCTGCTATAGGGTCAAGCGGCTACGATTCTGCTTTTCCACCAGCAAGAAACAGCCATCATCATGATGAAGATCGGCGATCTGAGCCGCGCCACGGGTGTCGATGTCGGCACGATCCGCTACTACGAGCGGGCCGGCCTGCTGGCGGCGCCCGAACGGCAGCCCAACGGCTATCGCGCCTACGGGCAGGCGCACCTGGAAGGCCTGTCCTTCGTGCGCCATTGCCGGGCGCTGGACATCCCCTTGAGCGATATCAAGCGGCTGCTGGATTTCACCACCGCCCCGCAACAGGACTGCGCCGACATCAATCAACTCGTGGACGAGCAGATCGACCGGGTGCGCGCCCGCCTGAAGAGCCTGGAGGCGCTGGAGAAGCAGCTGACCGGGCTGCGCGGGCGCTGTTCGCAGCCGCATGCGGCCAAGGAATGCGGGATCCTCAGCGAACTGGTGTCGGCGGCGCACGGGGAGGCTTGCATCTGCCATTCGTAGCGCGGCGTCGTTCGCTGCTCCTGTACACTCTGCGTTCATGTCGTGCCATCCCTTCCTCGCTGCATTCGGCGCTGCCCTCCCGGGCCGCGCGAGGCTGGACGCACGAATGATTAGCACCATTAGCACCGCGGCCCCCTGAGCACGCGCAGGTGGCCGTTCCGGCAGCCACCTGGTGTTTCTCGCTTCTCCCTCGAACGAATCCAACCCAGCTCTGGCAGCTGGGTTTCTTGTTTGTTCGTTCGTTCGGAGATCTTCATGTACCGCGATCCAGTCCAGTCCCTCGAGCCCCTGAGCCGCCTCCCTGCGGCCACCCGCCCCCTGCGCGTCGGCATGATCGGCATCGGCACCGTCGGGTCGGGCACCTTCCGCGTGCTGGCTCGCAACCAGGCCGAGATCGCGGGCCGGGCAGGGCGCGGGATCGAACTGGTGATCGTGGCGGCGCGCAACCTGGACCGCGCGGCGGCCATCCTCGATGGCCAGGCCGAACTGACCAGCGATCCCTTTCGCGTCGCCACCCATCCCGAGGTCGACGTGGTGGTGGAGGTGGCGGGCGGCACCGGCGCGGCGCGCGACTGGGTGCTGGCGGCCATCGCGCACGGCAAGCACGTGGTCACGGCCAACAAGGCGCTGCTGGCGGTGCATGGCAGCGAAATCTTCGCCGCCGCCCGGCTGCACGGCGTGGCCGTGGCCTACGAGGCGGCGGTGGCCGTGAGCATCCCGATCATCAAGGCGCTGCGCGAGGGCCTGACGGCCAACCGCATCGAATGGGTGGCGGGCATCATCAACGGCACCACCAACTTCATCCTCTCCAAGATGCGCGACGAGGGGCTGGATTTCGCCGCCGCACTCGCGCAGGCGCAGGCGCTGGGCTATGCCGAGGCCGATCCATCCTTCGACGTCGAGGGCATCGATGCCGCGCACAAGCTCACGCTGCTGGCCGCCAATGCCTTCGGCATGCCGATGCGCTTCGAGGACGCGCAGGTGGAAGGCATCGCGGCCCTGCAGGCGCTGGATGTGGACTGTGCGGAACAGCTGGGCTTTCGCGTCAAGCTGCTGGGCATCGCCCGGCGGCAAGCGAACGGCGTGGAGCTGCGCGTGCAGCCCGCGCTGGTGCCCGCCGCGCACCTCATGGCGCAGGTCCATGGCGCGATGAACGGCATCATGGTCAAGGCCGACGCGGCGGGCGTCACGATGTACTACGGCGCTGGCGCGGGGTCCGAGCAGACCGCCTCGGCCGTGATCGCCGACCTGGTCGACGTCGCGCGCATGGCCGGCACCCACGCGGGCCAGCGCGTGCCGCACCTGGGCTTCCATGCGCATGCGATGAATGCCTTGCCGGTGCTGCCGCGCGCGGCCGTGTGCAGCGCGCACTACCTGCGTGTGCCGCTGCATGCCGCGCCGCAAATCGAGGCGGTGGCGGCATCGCTCGCGGCGCGGCAGCTGCCGGTGCACCGGCTTCTGCTGGCGGCCGAGCGGGCGGGGCAGGGCCCGCATGGCCTGGTGCTGACCGACGCGGTGCCACAGGGCGCGCTGGACCTGGCCGTGCAGGCGCTGCAGGCCAGCCCCGCGGTGGCCGGTGCGATCACCACACTGCGGGTCGAGTCGCTGGCCGGTTGAGTCCGCGCCGGGGCCTCAGGCCGACGCCTTGTCCAGCTTCAGGAACAGATCCCGGTCGGGTGCGAAGTTGGCATGCAGCGGCAGCAGCGCGCCGCCGAGCGCGCGGGCATCCGAGCCGGTGGTGCCCGGCAGCAGCTGCGGGCATTCGACGCCTTCCCAGTTGTAGCGGCCGCGTGCCGCCGACACCGCCGCCAGCAGCGCGTCGAGCAGCGCGCGGTCGAAGGAGCCGTCGATGATCACGCCCTCGAGGTCGAGCAGGCAGGCGGCGTCGTGGATCGCCAGCATGATCGCCGGCGCCGCCTCGTCCAGCCAGCCTTGCGTGATCGGCCGCCAGGGCGCCTGCAATGCGCGCGCGTCGGCCACCGCGGCCGGGTCCAGCCCGGCTTCCTCGTAGCGCCGCTCGAGCGTGATCAGCGACGCCACGCTGAGCAGCTGCGGCGGCGGCCCGGCGTCGCCCGGCTGCGCGCGCTGCAGCGCCAGCGAGCCGATCGCGCCGGCGTTGCCGTTGAGTCCGCCGCGCAGATGGCTGTCGATCACCAGCCCGCCGCCGATGAAGGTGTCGACGAAGATGTAGACGAAGCTGCGCACGCTGCGCCCGCGCCCGGCCACCAGTTCGGCCACGCAGGCGGCCGCAGTGTCCTTCACGAAGCTGACCGGCAGCGTCGACAGCGCCGCCACCCGGGCCCGCACGTCGGTGCGGTTCCAGGCCGCCGCGTGGTCGGCCTCGAAGCCCAGAAGCGCCTGCCAGCCGCCCAGCGACAGCGGCGCCGCGATGCCGATGCCCTGCAGCCGCTCCTGCTCGGCCGCGCCGAGCAGCGCATGGAATTCGGCCAGCCGCCGTGCAATCTCGCCGAACACCGCCTCGGGTGTGGGGAAGTCGTAGTTCAGGCTGCGCCGCACGCGCACGGCGCCGGTGAAGTCGACCAGCAGCATGTCGAGGCTGCGGCGCCCGAGCTTGATGCCGATCGAGAAAGCGCCGTCCGGGTTCAGCGCCAGCGGCACCGAGGGCTGGCCCACCTTGCCGCGCAGCAGGGCGCCGCGCAGCAGCAGGCCGTCGTCGAGCAGCCGCTTGGTGATCAGCGAGATGGTCTGCGGCGTCAGCTTGGTGAGCCGCGCCAGTTCGGCGCCCGGCATCGGGCCGTGGTTGCGGATCGCCTGCAGCACGACCCGCTCGTTGTACTGGCGCAGGCCGCCCTGGCTCGAGCCGCGCGGACGCAGGCGGTGATTCGCATCGTGCGGGCCGCTGCCGGCCGCTTCGGGCGCCGGGCTCATCGCATGCAGCACCCCGGCCATCGGGATACCTCCGTGCTGCGCACGGCGGTGCGAGCTTGCCTGGGTCGGCCCGGCGCGGCGCTCATGCCAGGCATTCGGCGGGCAGTTGCTCGGGCGGCAGCGCGCCGGTCATGACCGCGACGGTGTCGCTCATGCTGATCTTCTTGGGGTTCAGCACGGCGCCGCGCTTGCCCAGGCGGGCGACGTGGATGCGGTCGGCGATCTCGAAGACGTGGGGCATGTTGTGGCTGATCAGCACCACCGGCAGGCCCTTGTCGCGCACCCGGCGGATCAGCTCGAGCACCATGTTGCCCTCCTTCACGCCGAGCG
>NZ_JBFUHO010000033.1:0-82914 GCF_056402355.1 Variovorax sp. P4_B11 | reverse complement strand
GTCTCGCGCTATGCCGAACAATTGGGACTCTCCACCGAAAGGCTCAACCGGATGGTACGCAATGAGACGGGGCAGAACGCCCAGTCCCTGATCCACACCCGGCTTGCGCGCGAAGCCTGCCGCAGGCTCGTACACGTAGCGGCGCCCGTGTCCAGGTTGGCCTTCGACCTCGGCTTTCAGGATCCCGCCTACTTCTGCCGCTTTTTCAAGCGGCACACGGGCCTCGGGCCGAGGGAATATCGAACTCGGACGCTCGAGCGCTTGGCAGGCTGCTGAAATACCCCTTGTCGTATGGCTTCGTGGAGACCCATGGCGTCCGCTGCGCCAATCAGATCATGCAGCCGTGGCCAGCATCACCGCATACGCCTTGAATACCGCCGTCGCGGCTTGCCCGATGGCCAGGCCCAACGCATCGACCGCATCGTTGGTCACAGCGGCCGCCAGCTTGCCGCCACCCGGAAGCGTGACGAGCACCAGCGACGACACCGCGCCCCGCTCGACGCGCGAGATGGTGCCGGCGAACTGATTGCGGGCCGACAGCACATAGCCGGCGAAATCCGTCACCAGCACGACGGCCGAGGACTTGATCAGCGCAATGGCTTCCTGGCCCACTGCAAGCCCGAGCTTCTGGGCGGCGGCCGTCGTCAGGGTCGCGACGATTTCGTGCCCACCGGCGATCACGAGCGTCGCCTGGGTCGTGACCGGGCCTGACTCGACGGCCGCGATGGTGCCGGCCAACTGGTTGCGGGCTGTGGTCTTCATGGAAATCCTCCTGAGAAGGCCGGCCAATGCCGGCTGTTGGGTGAGCCAGCGCTCCTGCGTGCGCAGGAAGCCGAGATGAGCCGCCTGCACGATGCGCCAGGCCGCCAGAAGATCACGGGCCGCGCGGGTCAGCCGGGTGCCGCCGCCCCCCTTGCCGCCGATCGCGCTTTCGAGCAAGGGTTCGCTGGCCAGGTTCTCCGCCGTCTCGAGCAGCAGCCAGGCGCCCTTGTAGCTGTAGCCCGCGGTGCTCGCCGCACGGTTGATCGAGCCGGTGTTGTCGATCGCCTCGAGCAGCGCGAAGAAGCGCGCATCGAGCCGTCCCGCCAGCTTCAGCTCGCCCGACAGCAACGTCGCGTCAGCCATGGACTGGCGCTCCCAGCCATCCCCGCACCGCCCCTTCGGCGGCGGTGACCACCGGCGGGTCCCATCCGGGCACCAGCAAGCGCTGAGTCAATTCGCGTCCGGCGCCGCGCCGGACATCGACTTCGCGCACGGCCCGCCCGCCCTCGATCACGAAGGCGACGTCGGCCAGCGCCAGCACGTCGTCGATGTCGTGCGTGATCATCACCACCGGCACGCGCCGGCGTGCACAGACCTGCGCCAGTTCGCGACGAAGCTGCTGCCGAAGCATCGGGTTCAACGCTGCGAAGGGCTCGTCCAGCAGCAGCACCGAAGGCTCGCAGGCCAGGGCGCGGGCCAGCGCCACCCGCTGCTGCTGGCCACCCGACAGCGCGGACGGCCGGCTGCGCGCGAAGGCGCCCAGGCCGAAGCTCTCCAGCAATCCGTCGACCCGTTCGGCGTCGTGCGGAGACAGGCGCCGATGCCACCAGTTCTTGAGCCCGAAGCTCACGTTCTCCCGAACGCTGAGGTGCGGGAACAGCGCATAGTGCTGGAACAGGTAGCCGACGCGCCGCTCGGCCACCGCCAGATCGATGCCGAGTCTTGCATCGAACAACGTCCGGCCGCCGATGCGTACATGCCCGGCCGCCGGCCGTTGAAGCCCGGCGATCGCCTGCAGCGTGAGCGATTTTCCCGCGCCGGACGGTCCGTACAGCGCGACCACGGGGGCCTCGCAGGCGAAGCGTACGTCCAGATCGAACCGGCGGGTGCCATCGCTGACCGAAGCCTGGAGATCGATGTCGATCATCACGCCCCTGCCCGCTCAGGGCTTCCCGAAGCCGTACCTGGCCAAGACATCGACGGCCGGTGGCGTGGACAGGAAGGCGATGAAATCCTTCGCGAGGGCCTTGTTGCGGCTCTCGCTGACCACGATCACCGGATAGCTCACGGGCGTGTGCCCCCCCGCGGTGAGCACCACCCTCACCTTGTCGCCGCCGATCGCCGCGTCGGTGCGATAGACGAAACCCGCATCGGCCTCGCCGCGCGCCACGTAGTCCAGCACTTGGCGGACGGTGTCTGCATAGACGAATTTCGATTCGAGCACCGGCCAGAGCCCAGCGGTGTCGAGCGCTTCCCTGGTGTACCGGCCGACGGGCACGGTGGCGGTCTTGCCGATCGCGATTCGCTTCACGCCCGGAGACGCCAGATCCGCCAGCGACCGGATCTCCGGCGCACCCTGCGCCGGGGCCACCAGCACCACGCTGTTGAGCGCGAAGTCCCGCTTGCTGTCCGGGTCGAAGAGCTTCTGCTCGATGCCTCGCGTGACGCTGACCTGGTCCGCGCTCGCGAACACATCCACCGGTGCGCCCTGTGCGACCTGCTGGAGCAGCACGCCGGACGCGGCGAAATTGAAGCGCAGCGTCACGCCGGGCTTGCCGGCCTCGAACTTCGGGCCGAGTTCCTGGAACGCATGGGTCAGGCTCGCCGCAGCCGAGACGGTGAGTTGCTGCGCAGCGGCCGATGGTGGCAACGCGGCCGCAACGACCACTGCGACGACAGCGAGGAAACGGATGGAACGCATCTGCGAAACTCCTGGAGGGTCAGCGAAGGGAAAGGAAGCGAGCGGAAGCGACCAGCACGGCGATCGAGATGGCGGAAGTGACGATCACAAGTGCCATGGCCGTCTGGTCCTGCCCGGCCTGCACCGCGTCGTAGATCGCCATCGAAAGCGTCTGGGTCTGGCGGGGGATCGATCCGGCCACCATCAGCGAAGCGCCGAACTCGCCCATGGCGCGGGCGAAGGCCAGCAGCGTGCCGGCCAGGATGCCGGGCCAGGCGAGCGGCAGCGTGATGCGCACGAACACGCTCCAGGGTGTTTGCCGCAAGGTGCGCGCAGCGGCTTCCAGCGTGCGGTCGACGCCCGTGAAGGCGGCCCCGGCCGACTTCAGCACCAGGGGCAGCGCGACCACTGCGGACGCAACGACCGCGCCGTGCCAGTTGAAGATGATCGTGTAGTCGAAGTGCGCTCGCAGCCAGCCGCCGAGCGCGCTGCGCCGGCCGGCCAGGACCAGGATGCCATAGCCGATGACGGTCGGCGGCAGGACCAGCGGCAACATGCAGGCCGCTTCGAGAACGGAACTGCCCGGGAAGGCATGGCGCGCGAATACCCAGCCCAGGGCCACGCCAGCCAGCAACGCGAGCACCGTGGCCACTGCGGCCACCTGGAGCGACAGAATCAACGGCGAGGCGTCGAAGTTGTGTAGCGAGTCCGACATCATTGCGACATTCCTTACGTAGCGGGCTACATAGCGTCATTCATCGCAATATGCAGGCCCGCATGAACAGCTCCAGGGCCTCGCGTGCCTGCCCCGCCCGGTGGACCGCGGGCTTCAGCAACAGGCGATGCGGTCCGAGTCGCTCACGCAGCATGTGCAGGCGAGCCGCGCAATGGGCCGGGTCGCCGATCACCGCGTTGGCCAGGATGACGGCATCGCTCGCATCGGGCGCGAACATCGGCGGCAGGCTCCCCGGCGCAAAGCGCACACCCATCAGGCCGGGGTACGCGCGCACCGCCGCGACCCCACGCTCGACGGCGAGCCGGTGATCGGGCTCGCAATGGAAGAAGCGCGCAATGGCGAAGGGAAAGTCGCCGCGCCCCGCGCGCTCGGAGGCCACCACCGCGGCGACATCGGCGAGGTCCAAAGAAGGCGTCGCCATCAGCCCGTGGCCCCCCGCCGCGGCCAGCCGCCGCGAATCGGCGCTCAGGCTCGCCAGCCACACCGGCATGGGCTGCTGCAGCGGCCGCGGCTGGATCGACAGGCCCTCGCAGCGATAGAAGCGGCCGTCGAAGCTCGGTGCCGGCTCGCGCCAGAGGCGAAGGATCAGTTCCAGGGCCTCATGCATGCGGGCCCGCGCGATCTCCGCGGAGGGCAGCGCCGCATGACGGTATTGCTCGGGAAAGGGGCCGCCGCGCGCGACGCCGAACTCGATGCGCCCGCGGCTCAGCAGATCGAGCGTCGCCACGTCTTCGGCCACGCGCACGGGGTCGTTGAGCGCCAGCAACGCCGCGCCGGTGCCGAGCCGCACGCGGGACGTGCAGGCCGCCAGGTGGCCCAGCAGCACGGTCAGCGCGCTGCCGATCGCGAAGCGGCTGTAGTGGTGCTCGGCCACCCAGACATCGTCGAAGCCCAGGGCCTCGGCCGCGACGGCGGTACGCACCATCTGGTCGAGCGCGTCGCCGGCATCGCCATCGGGGTCCTCGACGTTGAGAAAAACGCCGTAGCGTTGCGCTGGTTCGGACATGGTGGCACCCTTGGACAGAGAGATGGAGGTGACGCGGTGTGCAGTGCCGCGTCAGCCGTGGCGCAGGCATGCGCGCGGCCCGGTCCCGGCCGGTGCCGCCACCGACGGCGGCAGCCCATCCCTGGACAGGGCCGCCACGAAACTGGCCACGCTTGCGCTGCGCAAGGGCCGCCACGGCACGCCGTGGCGGGCGCACAGGCGCCGCAGGGCCGCGAGCGAATCGTGATCGATCAGGTCCAGCGCGCAGCACACCAGATCGGCGCCGGCCAGCAGCGACGCGAAGCGCGATGGACGCCCGTCGTCGTCGATCAGGCCCGCATGCAGCACGAACTCGCCCCCGGCCTGCTGCACCATCGAACGCAGCGCCGCATTGCTTCGCGGTCGTCCTCCCACGTACACCAGGCGCTGCCCTTTCAGTCGGGCGGCCCACGCCGGCGGATGCAGCAAAGCGCCTTCCAGCGCCTCCAGTTCCTGCTGCAGACCCGCGATGTGCGCCTGCGCGCGAGCCGCATGGAAGGCAGGGACATTCATGGCGAGTGCTCCGTCGCAATCACGGCACTGCGCGGCCGCTGGACGCGCCGGCGATGCGGGAGGGCCGCGCGGGAAACCAGCTGCGCACCGTGTCGTACGCATAGCGCGTGAGCTCGCGCCGGCGCGCCTGGGGGGCCAGCAGATAAATGGAAAGCGCTTCGGCCCAGTTCCAGAAGTCCGCCCGCACCGCCGGGGGAAAGCCCGCGTCGTCGAAGGCATGCCAGAGCTGCACCAGCCAGACCTCACGGCCCTCTTCGTCCAGCAGCAACGGCAGGCCGGCGGCGGCCTGAAGCCGGGTGTGGCGCTCGCTGTAGTACAGCGGGCCGCCGCAGGCCTCGACCACGAAATCGGCCACACGCTGCGCGACGCAGTCGAAGCAGCGGCCGGACCGGGCGAACAGCGGCGTGCGCCGCAGGCGCAGCATGTGGGCGTGGACGAGTGCGCGCAAGCCCTCTTCGTTGCACATGGCCAGCAATCGATGCGGCGGCTGCGGCAGCTGCGGCAGGCAGGCCGGCGGCAGGCCGACGCTGCGCCCCAAGGGCCAGTGCAGCGTCAGGTAGCACGCCCGGTCGCAAGGCACCCAGCGCGCGGGTGCCGGCGGGGGCTCGGCGAGAGGATTCGATGACGTCGGCATGTCGGTTCTGTCGTCCGGTTTGTCGGCTATGCAGTGACATACATAGCGATGGACTCTCCATTGCAATCGTCATGCCCGCGGCATCAGTCCGGCAGCGGGAGAGCCGGCGCCTCTTCGGCGCCGAAGCACACGCCGTGATCGGTACACACGCCGCAGCTCGGGGCCTTGCAGATGAACAATGCCTCGCGCTCGCACAGCTGCTTGTAGAAGAACCGCTTCCACTTCATGTCGTGCGTGTTGCGGGCCGCCAGGCGCGGGAACCAGCACGCGATCAACGCGGAGAGCTCGCGGCGCGAAGGCAGGTGCAGGTCCTGCCACAGATGGTTGTCGCCGAGGCTGGCGCAAGCGAGGGCATGCGCAACGGCCTCCGACGCCGCGGCCGGCCCGGCGTCGACGTCGGCATGGTCGCGCAGCAGGCCGACCAGGTCTTCGATCTCGTCCCGGCGCGGCTCCGCGCGCTCGGCCCCGGCGAGCGCCGTCCAGTCCAGGCCCAGTGCTTCATCGGCGCCGGGGAACCAGTGCACGAACAGCGCGCGCGTGGCGACGGCGTCCAGCCCCGGCATCGGCAGCAGGCCGCGGCCATGGCGCTGGAAGGCCGCCGAGAGCACGCCGGCCAGCGCCAGCGCCGCCGGGTCCCCCGCATCTGCGGCGCAGGACATCAGCACCGCACGCGCACCCATGGTCACACCGATGCGGCGGCGTGCGTGTAGCACTTCTTCGGGCAGATCTTCGCGCAGGCCGTGCAGCCGATGCACAGCGCCTGGTGGGCGATCGTCATGACCTTCTTTTCGTATTCCTCGTCTTCGTCCTCGTCGCCTTCGAGGCGGATGTGCTCGCCGTCCTCGTCGAGTCCGACGAGTTCGAGCACGCCGCGCGGGCAGACCTTGAAGCAGCGGCCGCAGCCGATGCACTTGTCCTCGTCCAGCGAGGCGACGAAGGTCGGCGTCCAGGTGGCGCCGCTGGGAAGGGTGACACTGAAGGCCGTCATCGCTGGTTCCTTCTCGTCAGGAGGCCGCGGCGGCCTGGAGCTTGCGCGCGGCCATCAAGGCCGCGTGGGTGTCGTGGCAACGCTGCGCGACCGATAAGATCTGCTCCCAGTGGGTGGGCAGCTCTTCCGACAGGTCGTGCAGGTCCATCTTGGCCTGCGTGGCCTGCGCATTGAGTTTCTTCAGGCGCACCTTGAGTTCTTCGGGGCTTTCCATGTTCAGGCTCCGTACTGGGCGACCGCCGGGTACTCGCGGATCATCGCGACCGCCTCGTCGAAGAACTTGGTGCCGGCTTCCGACAGCTTGGCCAGCGAGGAGAAGCCGAAGCGGTGGACGTCGCGCAGCTGCTTGTTGACCACCACCAGCCGGCCGGCGATCAGCACTAGGCGACCGAAGCCTTCATGGCTCATCTTCATCATCGGCGACACCATCTGGCCGGTCTCGCGCTCGATCGCCACCGCGATCGCGTTGTAGAAGATCTCCAGGCGCCACAGGATCTCCGGATCGGGATCGCCCATGATGGGGATCGCGCGGCGCTCCTCGGGCGTGTGGACGTAGGGCTTGAGCAACTGCATGTCGCTCTTGCCTTCCCACGCACCGTGCGTGTCCTGCGCACGCAGCTGCTTGACCAGCTGCTGCACGAACGGGCTGGCGAGATGGGCTTGGTCGCCCGCTGCCGCCTCGATGATTGCTTGTTCAGCCATGTGGAACCTCGTCGTCTTCGAAATCGAATGAGCGCTCGCCATCCCTGGCGAGTGCCTTGCGCAGCCACGGTGGCGGCGTGCCCTTGAAAACCTCCTGGAGCTTGTCCAGGATCTCGGCGATCGGCTCGGGCTGCGGCACCTTGATCGGGTGGATCTTCAGCGCCACCACGCGCGCGGCGCCGGAGCCGCCGATGGCGGCGACGTAGAGAATCGCGCAGTCCTTGATGGCGTCGAGCTTGGGCGCCAGCTTGTCCTCGTCGCCGTCCTCCTCCAGCTTGCCGCCGAAGTCGAAGCTCTCGACGAAACGGTGGCCGTCGGCCGTGACCTCGTAGACCACGATGGCTTTGGCCCAGCCGAAGTGCGCATCCACGCGCTCCTTGTCCTGGGTGGCGAAGGCGATTTTCATGGGGACTCCTGGTTGCTGGATTCAGGCGCTGGCCGCCGCGATGGTGCTTTCGACGGCGTCCGCGCGGCTCGCGGCCGCGGCGGCGCGGCGCGCCTCGTGCGTGAGCGGCCAATCGCCGGCGTGGTGATGGGCGATGCGTTCCATCATCAGGTTGGAAACCTCGAAGATCAGGTTCATCGTTCCGCGATAGCCGACATGGCGGCGGTGCGCGTTGCCGATGCGGTCGAACACCGGAAAGCCGATGCGCAGCAGGGGCTTGTCGAGGCGCTCGGCAGCCTGGCGGCCATGCGAATGCGTGATCAACAGGTCGCAATCGGCCGCGCCGCGCTCCAGGTCCTCGAGGTCGCCGAGCACCACCTGCCCGGCGGGCAGCAGCGCGTGCGCCGCCGACTTGGTGGTGCTCACGCAGCAGCGCAGCTCGGCGCCCATCTCGTGCAGCAGGCCGCCCACCGCCAGCAGCAGATCAGGCTCGGCGCCGATGGCGACCTTGATGCCGCCGGTGTAGAAGTGCCCGTCGAGCATCGCGTCGAGCAACTGGCTGCGCTGGCGCCGGTACTTCGCCGGCACCGGCCGTTCGGCAAGCTGCGACAGCCGCTGCAGCAGGCGGTCGTTGACCTCGAGGCCGGTCAGCCGCTCGAAGACTTCGAAGGGCGTGCCTGCGATCGACTGCAGCGCCTCGGCGGCCTCGCGCGTCTGCTCGCCCACGGCGATCGTGAACGCCGATGCCCCCGCCGCCCGGACCTGTTCCAGCGTCGTGCCGCCGATCGTCGTGCCGCGCCAGTCGGGCGCGATGTGGCCATCCAGCGACCCGGAGATGTCGGGCAGCACGATGACCGACAGGCCGAAGGCCTCGACGATCTCGCGCAACTCGTCGATGTCGCCCGGCGAGAGATGGCTGCCCGGCAGCAGGGTGACCTGCCGCGCGTCGACCGGCAGCGGCTTGACCAGCGCGCGCACGATGCCGGTGACCGCGTGCTTGTAGCCGTCCTCGAACCCACCCACGTAATCGGGCGTCGACACGTAGAGGATCTCGGTGTCGTCCAGCTCGGGCTTGCGCTTGCGCACCGTGGCCAGGTAGCCGGTCACGTCGTCGCCCTTGGTCTCGGTCAGGCCGGTGGAGCAGATCGCGATGATCCTCGGCGCCGCGCGCTTGCGGATGTTGAGCAGCGCGGCCTCGATGTTCTCGTAGCCCCCGAGGATGGTCGTGACCTCGTTCATCGCCGTGGTCTGGAGCGGGATCGCCTCCTTGAAGTGGCGCACCAGCAGCACCAGCGCGAACGAGGTGCAGCCCTGAGAGCCGTGCATCACCGGCATGCAGGCATCGAGCCCCATGAACGCGAAGCTCGCGCCCAGCGGCTGGCTCATCTTGAGCGGATTGACCGCACAAGCTTTCTTGGACTCGACGACGCTGGCCATGCTGTTTCGCTCCCGCTTGCGTCCTGCTCAGGCCGGGACTTCGTCGGGCTCCAGGCCCATGGCCCGGCGGGCGACCTCGGCCAGGAATCCCATGCCCGGCGCCACGGCGTTCTGCTGCGCGACGACCCGCACAGCACCCAGCGTCTCGCCGTCGTCGCCCCAGGGCGCCGGGATGCGCACCTGCTGCCACACCGGATTGAAGATCGCGCGGTCGATCTCGTGCACCAGCTCGACCATGCCCTCATAGCCGCCGTAGGGATGGTGGCGCTCCTGGTTGATGTCCAGCCAGGGCATGCGCGCCTTCAGCGCGACGAACTGCGAGCGGCCGCCCGACAGCATGATGTCGGCCTTGGCGTCCTTGAGCATGTTGTACATCTCGCGCGGCGTCATGTCGTCGATCATGTGGGCGTCGTCGCCCATGATCTCCTTGATCTTCTCCTTGTCTTCCCTGGTGCTCTTCTTGACGCTGGTGCCGACGACTTCCAGGCCCGCCTCCTGCAGCGCCGCGACCACCGACCAGGACTTCACGCCGCCGGTGATCAGCAGCACCCGCTTGCCGGCCAGGCGCTGCTTGTAGTGCGCGATGCGCTTCCAGGCGCGCGCTTCTTCCACCTCGATCAACCGCTCGGTGCGCTCCAGCAGCTCGGCGGGCGCGCCCTGCGCCACCAGCAGCCGCGCGATCTGGCGCAGCGTGTCGCTCATGTCGCCGATGCCGTAGAACGAACCCTCGAAGTATGGAATGCCCCAGCGCTGCTGCATCTTGGTCGCGATGTTGATCATCGACTTGGAGCAGACCATCATGTTCACCTTGGCCCGGTGCGCGCTCGCGACTTCGTTGTAGCGGCCGTCGCCCGAGATGCACGAGAGGATGCGGATGCCCAGCGCGTCGAGCAGCGGTTTGGCTTGCCAGAGCTCTCCGGACAGGTTGTATTCGCCGATGATGTTGATGTCGTAGGGCGTCGTGTACGCTGGCTCCCGCGTGCCGATCACGTAGTCCAGGATGGCTTCGCCGCCGAGCTTGTTGCCCAGGTTCTTCGGACCGGCGAAGCCGGGCGAGTTCACCGGGATCACCGGCTTGCCGAACTTCTCCGATGCGCGTTGGCACACCGCTTCGATGTCGTCGCCGATCAACGCGGTCACGCAGGTCTGGTAGACGAAGACGGCCGGCGGGTCGTACTTCTCGATGATCTCCCGCACGCTCTTGAAGAGACGCTTCTCGCCGCCGTAGACCACGTCGAGTTCGTTGATGTCGGTCGTGAAGCCGGTGCGGTAGAGCTGCGAGCCGGAGGACGCCGAATGCCGGTTGTCCCAGGAGTTGCCTTCGCAGGCGATCGGCCCGTGCACGAGGTGCGCAACGTCCACGATCGGCTGCAGCGCGATCTTGGCGCCGTCGAAGGCGCAGCCGCCGGCCGCGGCGCCCGGCGAGAGCTGCTTGGTGCAGCCCTTCTTGCGTTCCTTCTCGCTCTTGCCCTGGTTCTTGTCGCAGCCGGGCTCATCGAATACTTCGGCGATCTTGGCTTTCAGCGAGACTGACATGGAAGACTCCCGACAGGTGGATGAGGCTCTCATTGCAGGTTTGGTGCCAGCGTCCGGGAGGCCGTTCGGGGGCGATTTATCGCCGGTTTGGCGGTCTTTTGGCGCGCCGGGCGCCACCCTGCTGGCGGGTTTGAACGGAATGCGACAAAGGCCTTGCGACACACGACGGTGCGCCACGCGCAGCAACGCGTCCGATCCTTCAATACGCAATCTCGAACCACACCGGCTCGTGGCGGCGCAGCTGGCCGATCAGGTGCACGGTGGCCGGCACCAGCGACCGGATGCCGTACCAGACCTGCTCGCGGCGCGGCTGGACGTCGTGCTCCAGCAGACCGCGCAAGGCCTGCCAGCCGGTCCAGTCGATCCATGCAAGGCGGCCGCGCAGGGCCGGCGCCAGGTGGTCCAGCGTCTGCGCGATGGCGAGCAGCGACATCTCCACGCCGGCCAGCGTGTTCGGGCTGGCGAACAGCTCGCTGTCGTCCCGCATCTCGGCCGTCAGCGCCTGGATGGCGTCGGCGCAGCCACACACGATGTCGCATTGCATCCGGGACAGCATCGCAGGTCTCCTCAGGCGGCGAGCCGGTGGGCATGCGAGCGCTCGATGCCCAGCTTCATGGCCTCGCTCGTTCCGGATTCAGTTGTCGTCCGCCAGCACTTCGAGCGCAATGAGCTGCTCGTAGAGGGCGCGCCGCGCCCACCAACGGGCCTCGCCCGCCAGCCGCGGATCGGCCCCTTCGAACGCACCGATCGCCTCGCGGTCGTTCCAGTAGATGCAGCTCTGCCCGCCGCGCGCGGCGAGCGCAGCGGCCAGCGCGTCGCGCTCGGCCACCGGCTCGGTGCGAAGCACGCCACGGCCGAGCAGGTGATCGGCGCGGTAGAGCGGCGTGTCCCAGCCGTGCGCGTCGCCCAGCGCGCAGAGGGCCGGCGAACGTTCCCGCGCAGCGTCGTCGGGCCCGGCATGCCCCGCGGCTTCCAGCAGGTCGCGTGCCGTCAGCTCGTCGTGGATCTCCCAGGGGTCGAGCGGATCGGAGGCCGCCACCTTGCGCGCGAAGTCCTCGTCGTCATAGGCGAACCAGGCGCGCGGGTCGCCTTGTTGCGGAAGTTCCACCACGAAGATCACGGCCGGTTCCCGCGTTGTCTCAGGCGCTCTGCGGGTCTTGCATCAGCGGGGCTGTCATTCCACGCCTTCCGCATGGGCCTTGGCCCAGATCGCGTGGCGGATGCGCTGGGTGATCGCGGCCGGGCTGGGGTCGAACGCGCGCTGCGCGGCCGCCATCGCCCCCTGGGCGATGGCGGTTTCCGCATGCGTGAGCGGAATCCGCCCGGCCATGTGCGTGGCACCGTGCACCGCCTTGCCGATGGCCTGCCGGTTCGGATGCTCCAGCAGCGGCACCAGGTGGTCGGTCTCGCGCGCGCCGGCCAGGCAGACCCAGCCGTCGATCACTTCGACCTTGCGGCCATCCTGTGTCGTCTTGACCCATACGGCATCTGTCATGGGATAGGTTCCTGGCAAGAAACGGGGTGGTCCCGGTCAGCGGATGATGTCGTAGCTGTAGTCGGTCTTCGCTGCGACGATGGTGTTGGCATCAAGCGTCTCGAAGAACTCGTCCAGCAGCATGATCAGCGTGCGCATCGCACCGTCGTAGCCCCAGGTGGGGTAGCGGTGGTAGTGGTGGCGGTCGAAGATCGGGAAGGTCATGCGCACCAGCGGCGTCTTGGTGTCGCGCTCCAGGTACTTGCCGTAGGTGTTGCCGATCAGGAAATCGACCGGCTCCGTGAAAAGCAGCGAGCGCAGGTGCCACAGGTCGCGCTTGGGGTAGACCTTGCAGCCGGCGCCGTACGGCGAGCTGTCGAACAGAGCCTGCACCTTCTTCGCCCAGGTTTCCGTGCCGTTGGTCGCGAGCACGTGGGCCGGCTCGGCGCCCAGCTCCAGCAGGAACCGGGTGGTACCCAGCATCTGGTCGGGGTCGCCGTACAGCGCGAAGCGCTTGCCGTGCAGATGCGCCTGGCTGTCGGCCATGGCGTCGACCAGCTGGCCGCGCTCCTTTTCCAGCGCCGCCGGGACCGGCTTGCCGGTGAGGCGGGAGATCGCCATCAGGAATTCGTCGGTGCCAGCCACCCCCATCGGCGCGTTCAGCACCACCACCTCCTGGCCGTGCTCGGCGATGAACTTGCTGGTCTTCTCGCAGCAGTATTCCTGGAACACGATGGTGGCCCTGGCATGCAGGGCCGCCACGACTTCTTCCTTGGTGGTCCCGCCTTCGTACATGCGGAACTCGCCGTCGGTGGGCGTGTTCCAGTTCTCCGACGGGTCGCAGATGACGTTCACCTTGACGCCGAACAGATCGAAGATGTGGCGGATCTCCTTCATGTTGCCGACGACGAAACCGTCGAAGCCGCCGATGAAGTTGATGCTCTCGTCGGGCACGCGCTCGAGCTTTTCGGCCGTGCCGGCCTTGCCGTCCCAGAAGTGCTTCAGGATGCCCAGCAGCGCGTTGTCGTACCCGGTGATGTGGCTGCCGACAAAGGCCGGCGTGTGCGCGAAGGGCACGTCGTAGTCGTCCGGCACGCTGCCCTTCTGCTTGCTGTTCTTGATGAAGGCGTCGAGGTCGTCGCCGATCACCTCGGCCATGCAGGTGGTCGACACCGCGATCATCTCGGGCTTGTACAGGTTGTAGGCATTGGCCAGGCCGTCGATCATGTTGTTCAGGCCACCGAACACCGCGGCGTCCTCCGTCATCGACGAACTCACGCAGGAGGTCGGCTCCTTGAAGTGGCGCGAGAAGTGCGAACGGTAGTACGCCACGCAGCCCTGCGAGCCGTGCACGAAGCTCAGCGTCTTGGCAAAGCCGTTGGCCACGTACACGGCGCCCAGCGGCTGGCAGGCCTTGGCCGGATTGACGGTGAGCGAATCGCGCTTGAAGTTCTTTTCCTTGTAGTCCTCGGTCTTGGTCCACTCGACGATCTGCTTGACGGTCTCGTCGGAATGGTTGAACTCGAACTGTTCCTTCTTGGTGCGGAAGATTTCCTGGTACTCGGGCTCACGGAACAGCAGTTCGTGGTCGAGGATCTTGTCGGCTGATTGGGGCATGGCGGGCTCCTGAGGGTTGTCTGTGAGGCGATAGGGGTCGGTGACCGGGGAGTGGCCGGCGATCACCGACCACCGGGTGTCAGGCGGCTTTCTTCCAGGGCGCCTTGGTCAGGCTCCAGATCGGGCTGGAGATGGCCATGTCCATGTCGCGCGCGAAGATCGCGAAGCCGTCGTAGCCGTGGTAGGGGCCGGAATAGTCCCAGCTGTGCATCTGGCGGAACGGCACGCCCATCTTCTGGAACACGTACTTCTCCTTGATGCCGGAGCCGACCAGGTCGGGCTGCACCTGTTCGACGAACTTCTCGAACTCGTAGCCGGTGACGTCGTCATAGATCAGCGTGCCGTCCTTCACATAGTGGGTGGTTCGCTGGTAGTCGTCGTTGTGGCCGAACTCGTAGCCGGTGCCGACCACGTCCATGCCCAGGTCCTCGTAGGCACCGATGACGTGGCGCGGGCGCAGGCCGCCGACGAACAGCATCACCTTCTTGCCCTGCAGGCGCGGCTTGAAGCGCGCGATCACCGCATCCATCAGCGGACGGTACTTCTCGATCACGCGCTCGGCGTTGGCCTTGATGGTGTCGTCGAAGTGGCTGGCGATCTCGCGCAGGCTCTTCTCGATCATGGTGGGGCCGAAGAAGTTGTATTCGACCCATGGAATGCCGTACTTCTCTTCCATGTGCCGGCTGATGTAGTTCATCGAGCGATAGCAATGCAGCACGTTGAGCTTGGCCTTGGGCGTGTTCTCCAGCTCGGCGATGGAGCCGTCGCCCGACCACTGCGCGATCACGCGCAGGCCGATTTCCTCCAGCAGGATGCGGCTGGACCAGGCGTCGCCGCCGATGTTGTAGTCGCCGATGATGGCCACGTCGTAGGGCGTGGATTCGAAGTCGGGGCGCTTGTTCGGATCGACCTTGTCGAACACCCAGTCGCGGATCGCGTCGTTGGCCAGATGGTGGCCGAGCGACTGGCTGACGCCGCGGAAGCCCTCGCAGCGCACCGGCACGATGGTGTGGCCTTCGTACTGCTTGGCCTTCTTCTTCGACACGGCCTCGATGTCGTCGCCGATCAGGCCGATCGGGCATTCGCTCTGGATCGAGATGCCCTTGTTCAGCGGGAACAGCTCCTGGATCTCGTCGATGATCTTGTCGAGCTTCTTGTCGCCGCCGAAGACGATGTCCTTCTCCTGGAAGTCGGAGGTGAACTGCATCGTCACGAAAGTGTCGATGCCGGTGGTGCCGATGTAGTAGTTGCGGCGCGCGGCCCACGAATACTGGCCGCAGCCGACCGGGCCGTGGCTGATGTGGATCATGTCCTTGATCGGGCCCCAGACGACGCCCTTGCTGCCGGCGTAGGCGCAGCCGCGGATGGTCATGACGCCCGGCAGCGACTTGATGTTGGACTTGACGCCGCAATCGGGCTTGCCTTCGTCGAAGGTTCCGAGGTGCTTGGCGCGCCGCTTGGCCATCTTTTCGGGATAGGCCTTCAGCACTTCATCGATCAGGGCCTTGTTCGCGGCCTTGCGTTCTTCAACCGTGGCGGTCATGGGATGCTCCGTAGGGTGGGTGGGGACGGTGCGGACCCGCGGCGACGGACGCTCATGGCGTCAAGCGGCAGCGGGCCCGGGTCGGCGTCAGGCCGCGGCGGCCAGTTCTTCGGCGGTCTTGCCGACCTGGGACTCGTCGACCTGCTTCATGATCCCGTGCTCCATGAGCAGGTCTTCGAGCTGGTCCATCGTGATCGGGGTCGGGATCGTGCCGTTGCCCGCGTTGTCGTGGATCTTGGTGGCGAGCGTGCGGTACTCGGCGGCCTGCTTGGATTCCGGCGCGAACTCGATCACCGTCATGCGGCGAAGCTCCGCGTGCTGCACGATGTTGTCGCGCGGCACGAAATGGATGAGCCGCGAGCCCAGCATCTTGGACAGCGCATCGGCGAGTTCGAGTTCCTTGTCGGTCTGGCGTTCGTTGCACACCAGCCCGCCCAGGCGAACGCCGCCCGAGTTGGCGTACTTCAGAATGCCCTTGGAGATGTTGTTGGCCGCGTACATGGCCATCATCTCGCCGGACATCACGATGTAGATTTCTTGCGCCTTGTTCTCGCGGATGGGCATGGCGAAGCCGCCGCACACCACGTCGCCCAGCACGTCGTAGGACACGTAGTCCACGCCGTCATAGGCGCCGTTCTCCTCGAGGAAGTTGATCGAGGTGATCACGCCGCGGCCGGCGCAGCCGACGCCCGGCTCCGGACCGCCGGACTCGACGCAGCGGATGTCGCGATAGCCGATCTTCATGACGTCTTCCAGCTCCAGGTCCTCCACCGAACCGGCTTCCGCGGCCAGCGAGAGGATGGTGTCCTGTGCCTTCGCGTGCAGGATCAGCCGGGTCGAGTCGGCCTTGGGGTCGCAGCCGACGATGAGGATCTTCTGGCCGAGTTCCGTCAACGCCGCGAGGGTGTTCTGGGAAGTCGTCGATTTGCCGATGCCGCCTTTGCCGTAGAAGGCGATTTGCCGAAGTTTGGCCATAGCAGTACTCCATTCAGGAAGGGTTGAAAAACAAGGTTGCGTAGCCGCGCCCATGTCAGCCTGTCGTGCCTGTTGGTCTTCTTCTGTGGGGTCACGCATCGGCCGGACCTGTGTCCGCGCAGACCCTTCTTCGCAGCTTCCGTGCCATGCGGTTCCGGCACCGTCGGCAGGGCTCGTGCCATGCCCTTCCACAGAGGGAAAACAGCTCTCCGGCGCAGATCGCAATGCCAGTCGGCGCACATTGTTCGCTTCGCGACAAACGCTGCACGGCGCGTCGGAAAAAAGACCTGCCATGCAACACGCGGGGCCGCTTTGTGTCGGGTTTGCAGCGCGCCGCAGGCCGACATCCCCTGGTACGTTCGTTGCAGGAGACGGCACATGAACGCCGCCGCGAACAACACCCTGCCGCTGCGCCAACGCCCCCCGCACTTCGACATGCTCGGCGGCCGGGCCGGCGTCGTGCAGTTGGTCGACTCTTTCTATCGCCACATGGACACGCGCCCCGATGCGCGCGGCATACGTGCCATGCATGCGCCGGACCTTGCATCGACCAAGGCCGTGCTCGTGCTCTACCTGTGCGAGTGGCTCGGCGGCCCCAAGGCGTATTCGGCCCGCCGTGGCCACCCCCGCCTGCGCATGCGCCATGCGGGCTTCGCCATCGGCACGGACGAACGCGACGCCTGGCTGGCCTGCATGCAGGCCGCGCTGCAGGACGCCGGCGCCGCGCCCGCGCTGCGAGACGAACTCATGGCCGCCTTCTTCAAGACGGCCGACTGGATGCGCAACACGGCGCCGGTCCCCGCTGCCGCTTCTTCTTCTGAATTCATCACCACCAAGGAATCTCCATGAATGCCACGCTGGACCGCAAGGAACTCGACGACACCGCGTTTGCCCGGCTCGAGAAGGAGGGGCGGCTGCTGAACCCCGTGTTGAAGGCGCCCACCGGCAAGTTCGGCCGTCTCGGCTTTCGCGGCGAACTGGCGCTGCGCTTTGCGCCCAAGCTGGCCGACGAGGCACGCCCGCCGGAACTCACCTGCGACCAGGTGATGGCCGTCGGGACCACGGGCGACCGGCACCTGCCCTTCTTCGCGGGCTACCTGCTGAGCTTCGAGCACCTGAAGGACGTGGCCGAGGTGCTGGGCGAGACGCTCAGCGCCGGCGGCAAGTACTTTCTGTTCTGCAACAACATCGACCTGAGCAGGAAGTACCAGGTGCCCTACAAGGGCGCCCTGTTCTACGTGCTGCCGATCGACGAGAGCACGGTCTACAACGAACTGCTGGCGCTGCTGTACCTGGAGAAGAACGAACTCAAGAAGAAGGACAGCGCCGGCAAGCTCGATGCGGTGGCCGATGCGGCGATCAAGTTCGACGTCACCTTCGACACCATCACCTACGCCGAGGGCCTGGAACTGATGGGCCCAGTGCGCAACCCGAACGAGAACCGTCCGGTCTGATCCGCTGGAACACACGCCATGAACGCCCTGCATCGACGCCTGGCCGTGACTGCGTCCGCCGGCACTTCTCGCGCCGTGCGCCGCACCGCCGCATGGCGAGAGGCGGCCAACACCGCGATGCCGCCGCTGTCGCATGCCGAACTCGCGACCTGGCTGGCACAGCAGGACTTTCCCGGCCCGCAGGCGCGCCGCGACAACGGCGACACGCCGCTGATGCGGGCCGCATGGCATGGCGAGCATGAGGTGGTCGAGGCCTTGCTGGCGGATGGCGCTGCGCCCGATGCGGTGAACGACGAGGGCAACAACGCGCTCTGGTTCGCCTGCCTGCACGGCGGTCCGGCGACCATCCTGCGGCTGATCCAGGCCGGCACGCCGATCGACCATGCCAACGACGACGACATCACCTGCCTCATGCAGGCCGCCGCGAGCGGCCGGCTGGAGATGGTGCACCTGCTGCTGGCGCAAGGGGCGGCGCCGGACCTGAGCGCGCCGGACGGCCGCAGCGCCTTCGACATGGCCGCCGACCGCGGGCTGGAACTGCTGCGCCTGGCCCGTCGCCGGTTGGCCTCTTCGCCCTGAGACCCCCCATGTCGGCCGCACGCTCAGCCACTGTCCTGGCCTACCACGCGCGCACCAAGCACCGGCCGGTGCGCCCGCCGCGCGGCTGCCATTGCCGGCCGACGACGGGCGGCCGATATACCGCTGGCGAGCGCCAGGAGGACACGCCATGAAGGGCCAGCGCACATTCCGCCGTCTCACGCTGGCCGAACTCGGAGCCTGGCGGCTCCAGCGGCCGGACGCGCTGCTGCTCGACGCGCGCGACGCCGCCAGCCACGCGCGCGACGGCTGGCCCGGCGCCGTGCGGATCTCGGGCGACAACCAGGACATGCTGCTGCTGCGCACCGAGCGCCGGCGCCCGGTGCTGATCTACTGCCACCACGGCAACGCCAGCCAGGCCTACGCGCAGATGTTCGCCGACTTCGGCTTCACCGACGTGCACGACCTGATCGGCGGCCATGCCGCCTGGGCGGTGGCCGGCGCCCCGATGGCCCACATCACCGACGCACCGACGACTTGAACCGGAGACCGGAATGCCCCTCTATGACTACCACTGCCCCGCCTGCGGCCAGCGCTTCGAGATGCTGGTGCGCTCCGGCACCCAGCCTGCCTGTCCGCAGTGCGGCAGCACGGCCCTGGAGAAAGCCGTCTCGCGCATCGCGCCCGCCGGCAAGATCGAGGCCATCCGGATGTCGAACCGCCGCGCCGCGGCGGCCCAGGGCCACTTCGACCAGTACAGCGCGGCCGACCGCGCCAGGCTGCTCAAGGGAAAGAACGTCTGAAATGAAGCACCCCCCGAAGCGCCTGCGGCGCCTCCGAGTCGCTGCCAGAGGCAGCGGCTCTTCGGTTCCGTCCAAGCCTGCGCAGGCAGGCTTGGAGCCGCGGACCTCAGCCCCTCAAGGGGGGCGATACCGGCGGCCCGGCAAAGCCGGTTCCGCGGTATCCCTGGTATCGGACTGCGCCGGTTTCATGGGTCGTGGATCGCGCACCGCGCGGTGGAGCAACTGATATGGACCTCGTCTACAAAACGACCATGCTGGCCCAAGGCGGCCGTGGCGGCCAGGTGCAAAGCGAGGACGGCAGCTTCAAGCTCAAGCTCGTCGTCCCGAAGGAGATGGGCGGCAAGGGCGACGGCCCCAATCCGGAGCAGCTCTTCGCGGCCGCATTCGCGGCCTGCTTCGAACATTCCGTGCGCCACATCGCCCGCGCCGGCAAGCTGCCGCTGCGCGGCTGCTACGTCGAGGCCGTGCTGTCGATGTACGTGAACTTCGAGGGCGCCTACCGCATGGCGCTGAGCCTGACCGCCTTCATGGCCGGAACGCTGGACCAGCCCACCGCCGACAGCCTGATGGAACGCGCCAGGGGCATCTGCCCCTACGTCGACGCCACCAAGTCGAGCATGACACTGAACCTCAAGGCGGTGCTCGACACGCCGGTGGCGGCCTGAGCCGTGCGGCGCCGACCCTTCTTCTTTCTCACCGCCAGCAAGGTCGACGCGTGGCTCATGCAGATCCAGTGAACCCGCAGCCGCCGGCCGTCGGCGCGCTGCCGCGCGGCCCGATCGCCTACAGCCCCGCCCGCTTCGCCGACGCCAAGGCGTTCGTCTTCCGCCTGTGGTGCGAACTCGCCCTCGAGCGCCAGGCCCCGGTGCCCAGCGATCTCTCAGGGGCCTGCAAATACGGCTCGCTCTTCGTGCAGGGTGTCTTCGGCGGCGTCATCGAGGGCCACTATGCCCACCAGTTCAACCGGATCGACGGACGCCTGATCGACCTCGGCCACGACGCGCTCGACGTCGGCCGCATGCGCAACCCGTACCTGCACGACGCCGACTACTTCCTGATTCCCGAATACCGCGACCGCCTCGCCCGCTGCGCGCCGCGGGTCGAGGCATGGGTGGCAGGGTTCCTGTGTCCTCCTCTCTCTTCTCCTGAAAGGCTCACACCATGTTCATCGCCATGAACCGCTTTCGCATCGCGCCGGGCCGCGAAGCGGAGTTCATCGAGGTCTGGCGCCAGCGCGACAGCAGGCTGGCCGACGTGCCGGGCTTCCAGCGTTTCAATCTCCTGCAGGGGCCGAGCGACGCGCAGGCGACCGTGTTCGTCTCGCATTCGACCTGGGAGAGCGCCGAGGCCTTCGAGGCCTGGACGCGCTCCGAAGCCTTCCGCGCGGCGCACGCCGGTGCCGGCCAGCAGCGCGGCCTCTACCTGGGACCGCCGCAGTTCGAGGGCTTCGAGGCCGTCCTGTAGCCGGCCGGGCCGTTCAGAAAGGCCCGCACCGGACCTTCGGGAAGGCCAGCCAGCAGCTTCTCGGCCAGGCGCTGCGGGCACCTTGGCTTCCTGGCGTTCACCACTGCATCTGGAACAGGTCCGACTGGCTCTGCCGGTACACGCGCAGCCACAGCAGCGTTGCCGGCACCAGCGATTCACAGGCGAACCAGAGCGCCTCGTCGAGTTCCTCGCCGGCCGGGCCGGACAGGCGCGGGCGCAGCGCCTCCCAGCCCCGCCAGGCGAGTTCGGGCATTTCGAGCCGAACCGCGGGATCGACCTGGCCCATGCTGTCCGCCAGAGTCCCGAGCTGCCGCAGCACTTCGGCGCGCGTCAGGCGCGAGCGCAGCAGTTCTTCGCGCTCCAGCCCTTCGACGAGGATGACCACCGCCGTGCCGGCCTGCTCGATGATGGCCAGCAGGGCGCTGGTCTCGATGGGGCGGACGCCTGTCATGCCGGCACCGCCGTGCGCTGCGCGTGCGCAGATGCCGCCAGCAGGCGCGTGTTCAGTTCCAGTGCGAACTCGCGCCAGGCCGCCGCGAGATCGCGTGCGATGGCGCGCTGCAGCAACGCATCGGGCCGGTGCTCGCCGGGAAAGTTCGACAGCGCGCACGAGCTGCCGTTGAAGGCCAGCGCATTCGACAGCAGTTCGCCGTTCCAGCCCTTGAAAGCGACCAGCAGCGCAGGCGTCAGCGCATGCCGGCCGGCTTCGGCCGGCCGGGCGCGGTCGAGGCCGAGATCAGGCAGCAAGCCGTCGAGCGCGATCAGCGTTTCGCTGTAGACCTGCTCGACGGTCGCCAGCAGCGCGCGCTGCGTCAGCTGTTCCGCCTGCTGGGTGGAGAGCAGCCGCGCCAGATGCTGGCGATAGTGCGAAGGGGCCTGGGCGCGGCGCGCCGACACCTCGGCCTTGAACCGGCCGAGCGGGTCGTCCGCATCGCCGGCGCCGGCAGGTGCCGCGGGCACCGGCGCCAGCGCCCGTGCGATGCGCGCCGCCGCTTCCAGCGCGCCTTCCATGTGGCCTGCGCCGTGCGCGGCGCTCTCGCTGCTGCCGAAGTACAGGCGGCCCGCCCAGTGCGGCCGTCGCAGCGCCGGGTCCGCCTGCGGCGGCTCGGGCGGACCTTCGCGGTCGGCGGTGCTGCAGGTCCAGGGCTCGCCGGCCCAGTCGAGCACGTGCAGGTGCCCCTCCTGGTGCGCCTGGGCGCCGTGGAGCTGGGCAAGCTGGCTCTCGATCAGCATCGGCATGCCGCGCCGGAAGTCGACACGCTGCGCGGCGCCGAGCGCGACGAAGCCGCCCAGCGCGCCGGCGCCGGTGGCCGCGTCGCTGGCATCGAACACTTCCCCCAGCACGGCCTGGGCATGGCGCACGAAGGCGTTGCCCGAGTGGCCCGCCACGCGCCAGAACGGGCGCGGGTAGGTGGTGACGGCCTTGGCCTGCGCTGCCATCCAGGTCGGCGTGGCGGCGAGCGCTTCAGCCAACGCTGCCGGCAGCGGCGGATCGAAGGCGATGCGCTCGTGCACCAGGCGCGGCGGCAGCGCCAGCACGGCATGGCGCGCGCGCAGCGGGCGCGTGCGGCCGTCCGCTTCGAGTTGCAGTTCGAGCCAGGCGCCGTGGTCGCGCAGCAGGCGCAGCGCGCTGCCGGTGTACACGCTGCCCTCGGGCAGGGCGGCGGCGAGCGCATCGACCAGGCGTGCCGCGCCGCCTTCGATGCGCTGCGCGCCGGCATGCACGCCGCCGGGCGCTTCGCGGCGCTCGGGCTCGCGGTTCGGGTCCGTGAGCCACAACGCATCGCCGGGGTCGTGCTGCGGCGCGCTCGCCAGGCCGAACTCGGCCAGCAGCGCGGCGATGCGCGGCTCGGTCTCGGGCCAGAACCAGGTCGGTCCCATGTCCAGCGCCTGGTCGGTGGCTTCGCAGCGCTGCGTCAGCACACGACCGCCGAGGCGATCGCGCGCCTCGACGAGCGCGACCGAAAGCCCTTGCGCATGCAGCGAGCGCGCCAGCGCGAGCCCGCACAGGCCGGCGCCGACGATGGCCACGTCGGCGACGAGAGGTTCGATGGTGGCCATGGAGGATTGCCCGGGAGATCAAGACGCGCGCAGCGACGCCCGTGGGCGAGATGGGCTCATTTGAAGGTCAGCAGCTCGACGGTGACGGGCTCCTCGCCCAGCACCGCCCTGCAGGCCAGGCGCGACTTGGCGCCGACGCCGACGATGGCGTCGAGCCGCTCGTTCTCTTCGCGCGTGGTCTTCGACAGGCTCTTGCGGCCTTCGAGCACGAACAGGTGGCACAGGTCGGTGCACTTCGCGCCGCCGTCGCATTCGTGCGTCAGCACGCCGGCGCGGCGCAGCGCCTCGAGCAGCGTGATGCCGGACACGGCCTCGTAGCTGTTGCCCGAGGGCAGTACGGTCAAGGTCGTGGTGAGGGTGTTGCTGGTTTCGCTCATGGTCGTTGGATCGTGGTGAGGGTTGGAACGGAAAGACTCAGGCGGGCACGGCCGGCTGAAGCGCGCCCAGCAGCGCTTCGGCGAACTGCGCCAGCGGCATCGGGATGCGCACGATGCCCTGCTCTTCGAGGAAGCGCGCCTCCATGCGCGTGGGCTCGTCGGGCAGCACGGCCCAGTGCCGGTCGCTCGAGCGCTTCATGATCTGGCGCGCGAAGCTGCGCGTGAGCTGGTCGTCGAAGCGGCAGCCCAGGAACAGGAAGCGGCGTCCGCTGCGCCAGGCCTGAACCGCGGGCGGAATCGGCGTCTGGATGTCGATCTCGGTCAGCACCTCGACGTAGTCGCTGTCGGACACGAGGTAGTTTCCGGCCGGGCCGTGGCTGCCGATCGGCTGGTAGAGGATGCGTCCGGCGTCGGCCGGCAGCTCGGGCAGAAACTCGCCGTCGTCGGCATAGACGCCGGTCCACCGGCCGAAATGTTCGGACTGCGACAGTCCCTGGATCTGCGTCCAGCCGCCTTCCGGTCGTACCTGCCGCAGCGCGGCCGCGAATGTGTCGTCGTACCAGGTATCGACCCACAGCCCTGCGCCGCTCGCGGCCAGCGCCAGGTGCAGCGCCGAAGGCTCGGGCGTGGCGGCGAAGGCCTCGTTCATGAGCTGCACCACCGACTTGCGGTGCTTGAAGTTCTCGATGAACTGCGCCGCCTGCGTCAGGCGCTTGCGGATCTTGTGCGGCACGCTGACCTTGGAGGTCATGATCTCCGCGAGCGCCTGCGGGTTGGCCGGCACCTTCGCGCCGCCGCACAGCGAGAGCATGTCGGGGCCGAGATAGGGAATGACGGCGCCGGCATCGAGCTGGCGCGCGATGTCCTGGACCGAGGCGGAGGTGGCAGTGTTCATGTGGGTTCCTTGAGTCCAGGGTTTGCCGTACGGTGCGCGCAGATCGGGGCGAGCGCATATCAGTAGATCGCCGCACCGGCACCGACGTTGGTGGCGGTGTCCTTGAGCGTCTTGACGATGTACTTGACCTGGTCGGCATCGAGCTGCGTGTGCAGCGGCAGCGCCAGCGCACGGTCGCCGATGCGGTCGGTGTCGGGCAGCAGGCCGCGCTTGCGGCCGATCGCGTCGCCGGCATTCATGTAGAAGAACTGGCGGTGCAGCGGATGGCTGTAGGCCGCGGTCTCGACGCCGCAGGCGCGCAGGTCGTCGATCATCTGGGTGCGCGCGCTCTGCGTGAAGCGCTTGCCCAGGTGCACGACGTAGAGCATCCAGTGGACCTCGTCGACGTCCTCGGCCAGGTACGGCGGCTTGATGCCCTCGAAGCTCTGCATCTGGTCGTGGTACCAGGCCTCGACCTGCTTGCGCAGCGCCAGCCGCGCGTCGAGTTCCGCCAGCTGCGCCAGGCCCAGCGCAGCGGTCAGCTCGCTCATGCCGGCCTGCAGCGGCACGCGCGAGCCGATCGACAGCGAACTGCGGTCCGAGACGCGACGCTGGCGCAGGTAGCGCAACTCGTGCGCCAACTGCTCGTCGTCGGTCACCAGCATGCCGCCCTCGCCCGTGCACAAGGCCGAAGGCTGCGAGAAGTCGAACACCGCCACGTCGCCGAAGCTGCCGACCGTGCGGCCCATGTAGCGCGAGCCGAGCGCCTCGCTGCTGTCCTCGATCAGCTTCAGGCCGTGTGCGACGGCCAAGGCGCGCAGCGGTCCCCAGGCGGCCGGGTGGCCGTTGGTGTTGCCGGCCAGGATGGCGCGGGTCCTCGGGCCGATCTTCGGCGCGGCTTTCTCGGCGCTGAGGCAGCCGCTCCAGTAGTCGATGTCGGCGAACACCGGCGTCGCACCGGCCAGCGTGATGGCCTGCGCCACCTGGTGCCAGGTGTGGGCGGCGCAGACGACCTCGTCGCCGGGGCCGATGCCCAGTGCGCGCAGCGCGATCCAGGTCCCCAAGGTGCCGCTGCCCACCGCCACCGCGTGCCCGCGGCCGGCCCAGCCGGCAAAGGCGCGCTCGAAGGACTCGAGCATCGGCCCGTCGCTCCAGCGCGCCGACTGCAGCACTGCGTTGACGAGCTCGATCTCGCGCGCGCCGCATTCGGGCTCGGACAGGGAGATGACGTCGATGTCGATCATGGTCCGTCCTGCGTGAGGATCAGCGCGGTCGCATCTTCGGGCTGTTGCGTCACGTGCCAGCAGTGGCCGTTGGTGGCGGCGAGATACACGTTGCGCGCGCCGAGGCGCAGCGCGGGCGTTTCGTCGCGCATGTCGAAGGCGTCGACCAGCACGGTGCGCACGTCCGGGTGCAGCGTGCGCCACTGGTCCACCGCTTCGCGCAGCGTCGTCGCCGCGCCCACCATTTCACCGGCCGTTCGCAGATGCTGAGAAGTCAATGCCATGGCTTGTGCTCCGGCTCAATCGCCATCGCCTGCGCCGGCGATGCGCCGCGCCTCGACGGTGACCGGCAGCCGGGTATCGGCCGCCATCTCCGGCAGGTCGAGCTGCCAGCCGTTGCCCAGCGTCACCAGGCCGCCCCACATGCCGGGCCGGACCATCGAGACGATGGGTTCCTCCAGGTCCTTCTTGGGCACATAGGCGCTGAGCGCGCCCTTGCTGTCTTTGCGGATCATCACTTTCATCGTCGGCTCCGGAGGGTGGGAAATTCGGTGGTCCTGGGCTCAGGCGGCGACGGCGGTCCGCGCTTTGGCTTCTTCACGCAGCAAGGGTTTCAGCAGCGGCGGCAGCGCGGCCAGCAGATGCGCCACGTCCTCCCTGGTGGTGGTCCGGCCCAGCGACAGGCGCACGGCGGCCAGCGCCTCTTCGGGCGGGACGCCCATCGCGGTCAGGACATGGGAGGGCGCGCTGCCGCCGGAGGAACAGGCCGCACCCGAGGAGGCGGCAACGTCCAGCCGTTCGAGCCGGTTCAGCACCACCTCCGCCGGCAGCTGGCCGAAGCGCAGGTAGCTGGTTCCGGGCAGGCGCGGTACCCCCTTCGACCAGATGTGCAGCGACGGCAGCGCGGCTGCCAGGCCGCCCTCCAGCGCGTCGCGCAGCGCGGCCTGGCGCGCGGCCTCGGCGGCCAATGCGGCGCCATCGCCGAGTTGCGACAGCGCGGCCGCCAGGCCGACGATGCCGGGCAGGTTCTCGGTGCCGCCGCGCCGCCCGCGCTCCTGGCTGCCCAGCGTCTGCGGCGCCAGCGACACGCCCTGGCGCAGCAGCAGCGCGCCGACGCCCTTGGGGCCCTGCAGCTTGTGCGCCGACAGCGACACCGCGTCGGCAGCGAAGCGACCGAAGTCGAAGGGCAGCTTGCCGATGAACTGGGTGGCGTCCACATGCAGCAGCACCCCGGCGGCCCGGGCGAGCGCCGCCGTTTCGGCGACCGGCATCAGCACGCCGGTTTCGTTGTTGGCGGCCATGAGCGACACCAGCGCGACGTCGGGGCTGATCAGCGCGGCGGCCGCGTCCAGGTCGAGCGTGCCGTCGGCCTGGACCGGAATGAAATCCACCGGCACACCGCTCTCGCGCAATGCGGCCGCCAGTCGCAGATGGCCGGCATGCTCGATGCTGCTGAACACGACACGCCGGCGCCCCGGCGCCGCCGCGGCCAGCAGGCCGCGCACCGCCAGATGGTTCGACTCCGTGGCGCCGCTGGTGAAGAGCACCTCGGCCGGCTTGCAGCCCAGCGCCCGCGCCACGCCGCCGCGCGCGGCGCCCAGCGCGCGCTTCGCGTCCTGCCCCGGGCCATGCTGCGACGATGCGTTGGCCCACAGGCCGGAGAACAGCGGCAGCATGGCCTCGATCACCGCCTGCGCAGGCGGCGTGGTGGCGTTGTGGTCGAGGTAGACGGTCATGGGTCGCCCGCGCGTACTCAGGGCCAGTAGACGCGGCGCGTGTCCACGCACAGCAGGTCCAGCAGTTCGTCGAGGCGGTCGCTCTCGTCCTGCGGCACCCAGGCGCCATTCGCGTGGTCGCGAGCGAACAGTCGCCAGTTCTGCACCATGCGGCCGGGCTGGCCGAGCGAGACGCCGGGCGAGCCGGGCACCAGCAGCGCAATGTCGATCACGCCGCCTGCCGGGTCCACGTTGCGCGAGCAGCAGGGGCTCTCGATCCGAAAGGACTCGCCTTCTCGCAGGACGCGCGGCCGCACGTAGCGGTAGCGCACGCGCTGGTTCAGCGCGCGCTCCAGCCGGTGCTGCATGAAGTCCAGCACCCATCCGTTGGCTGGCGCCAGGCTGGCGGCGATGCTCATAGGACAGCCTCCGTCTCAGGCAGCAGGCCGGGTGGCGCCGGGGCGATCTCTTCCTCCAGGCAGCCGATGACGCAGCCGTCGAACTCCACCAGGTAGACCGGCTCGTTCTGCTCGGTCGCGTGGCCCACGTTGACGATCTCGCCGACCGCACCGCGACCGGCCAGCAGGGCGTCGGCCGGCCGCTCGGGATAGCTGCCGTCGTTGATCAGATCGTCGAGCGCCACCACGCGCTGGCCCCAGGCATAGAGCGCGGCGCGTGGCTCGGGGGACAGCAGCGCGAGCTTGTTCATGACGGCTTCTCCAGGTTCGGGCGGCTCGATCCGAGCGTGCGCAGCACGGGCGCTCTTTCGCCCAGCTTCTCCAGCACGTCCTCGGGCAGGTTGTCCAGCGTGCACAGTTCCTTGGCGCGCATGCCCACGCGATGGCCGGTGTCGACGAAATCCACCGCGTAGATGTAGAACTGCTGCAAGAAGGTGTTGATGTTGGTGACGTAGCCGATCTCGCCCTTGTTCACCAGCACTTCGCCGATGTCCTTGCCGTTGTAGGTGCCGTCGTTGCGGATCACCGAACGCGCGATCACCCGCTCGCCGTAATGGAAGCGCGGCGGGAAGGCGACCTCGATCGCGTCGTCGTCGCGGTTGATGTCAGCCATGGGCCGCTCCCGCAAGGGCCTGGCCGCGTTCGCGCACCGCGCGGCGCACTTCGGGGTCGGGATCGCCGCGCAAGGCGCCCAGCACGGCCGCATCGGCGCGCCGCGCGACCTCCCAGCGCACGCGCCAGTCGTCGTCCGCGGCCATGCGCGAGAGCAGCCCGGCCGGCAGCCGCTCGGCCACGATGCGGCGCACCTCGGGTTCGCAGTCGGTGGCGAGCCTGAGCAGCGCGGGCATTTCCAGCCGCTGCGCGACGCGCACGCGCACCGTGCGGTCGGGATCGCCCGCCAGGGTCGGCAGGAGCGCCAGCGGAAGGCGGCGCGCGACCCACTCGCGCACGCCGTAGTCCGTGTCGCTGCGCATCGCGGCGAGCAACGCCGGCCCGACGCGCTGGGCCACGCGAATGCGCACCTCGCGGTGCGGATCGGCGGCCAGCGCGACCAGTTGCGTCAACGGCAGGCGCAGCGCGATCTGCAGGCGCACCGTCTCGTCGGGATCGTGGATCAGCGCGGCGAGCCGGAACACGCTGGCATGACGCGCGGCGATCGCGCGCACCTCGAAGTACGGATGTGCCAGATGGGCATCGCCCTGCCCGGGATGCCAGCGGAAGAATCGATCGATGCGGCGCGCGTAGGCATCCTGCATGCAGGCGTGGCCCGGCTCGCAGCCCTGCTCGCCGGGCAGCTGGCGCAGGCCGGCATGCTCGCAGGCGGCGCAGTCCACCGGGCCGCCCCGCCAGTGCTGCGACGGAATGTCGCCGGCCGGCGCCCGGCTGGCGGCACGCGCGGGTGCGGCGGTCGCGATGGCTGCATTCATCGCCCGGCCCCGCTCCATCCGCGCACCGGGTGCGCGGGCCGCGATTCGCCCATTTCGGGATCCTCGCCCTCCTCGTGGCGCGCCAGCACGTGCAGCAGCAGAGCGCCACCCACGTGGTCCTTCGGATCGAGCCGGCGCAATTCGCCGAGCATCAGGCGCGCCTCCTCGAACGCGCCCAGGCGCAGGTTCAGGTACGCCAGTCCCTTCAGCGTGAAGAGGTAAAAGCGCACCGCCGCATCGTGCCGCGCCGCGTCGTCGCTCGGCGGCTCATCGCCGAAATCCGGGCCGAGCGCCGAGCGCGCGATGGCCAGCGCATCTTCGCCGACGGCACGCGCCTCGGCCAGGCGATGGCCGTAGAAGTGGAAGCGGTACAGCGCGATCAGCGGCACGACGTGGCGCGGCGCGGCGGCGCGGGCCTGCACCAGCAGCGCGAGCGCCTCTTCGGGAAGATGCCGCAGCAGCCCGGCGCGGGTGATCAGCGCATCGGCCTGCGGACTCAGCCCGCCGCCGATCGCGGCGTCGGCAAAGGCCGCCGCCGCGTCGTCGAAACCAAGGCTGGCTGCTTCCATGGCCGATGTCCCGCGCTCAGGAAGCGAGCGTCGGCACCGCGGGGCGGCCGCCGCGCCCGATGGCGCTGATCTCGATCGTCGCGAAGCCGGGCGGCGGCGCGACTTCGGCGCTGCTGCTGCAGCCGCAGGCCGCCTGGTTCGGATTGACGAAGCTCAGGCCCGACTTGGTGGGCGTATCGGCGAAGTCCATCGTGCAGCCGTCGAGCATCAGCCGGCTTTCGGCCGGCAGGAAGATGCGCAGTCCGTTGAACTCCAGCGTTTCATCGCCCGGCTGCGGCGCGGCTTGCGCGCTGAACTCCGAGTTGTAGCCCGAGCAGCCGCCGGCGCTCACGCTCAGGTGGAAACCCGCGCCGTCGGGAAGGCCTGAATAGCGCACGATGCGGCGCATGAATTTTTCGGCGGCGGGGGTGATGGTCAGCTTGGGCAGCATGGCGAATCGTCTCCAGGGGTCACAAGGAATGGGGAAAGCCTCAGGTCGCGGCGAGCAATGCGACGCGAAGTGCGCGAAGACCGGTTGTGGTTGTCATGCCGCAACGATGCAGCCGTCGACCGGGCACACGGCGACGCATTGCGGGTCGTCGAAGTGGCCTTCGCACTCGGTGCACTTGGCCGGGTCGATGATGAAGACGCCGTTCTTCTCGCGGATGGCGACGTTGGGGCATTCCGGCTCGCAGGCGGAGCAGCCGGTGCAGGTGGACGCGATGATCTTGAGTGACATGTGGCTCTCCTGAGAGGGGGATGGCTGGGGGGATTTCAGGCCGCTTCGGCAACGCCCGTGAAGGCGCCCTGGCGGATCTGCGCGTCGCCGCGGTCCTGGTGCACGATGGCGCCGCTGGCGATGCGGCCGCGGTAGTCGTTGAACCAGGCCAGCGCCGCCTTCTCGATGAACTCGCCTGTGTACTGGTCGACCGGCTCGATGCCGGCCTGGGCGAGTTCGTCCTTCGGGCAGGCGCCGATCTTGGCGACCAGCACGGCGTGGCAGTCGTTGATGGCGCGCACCACCGACGGCAGCTGCTCGTCGTCGCCGAAGCCGCCCTGGCAATAGAGGTCGACGCGGCGATGGCCGACGAACAGCGCTTCGGCCGCCGAGACCTCGAAGATCTGGAACTCGGTGACGTGGCCGAAGTGCTCGTTCACGCGGCCGCCGCCCTTCGTCGCGACGGCGACCAGCACCTTCAGGTCGTCGGCCACGTCGATGGCTGCCGCTTCGGCCAGCGCCTCGCGCTTGGCGGCGAACTGCGCCTGGCGTTCGACCTCGACCTTGTCCTGGTAGGCGCGGCGGCGGTCGAGGTCGTAGACCACTTCCATCTCTTCGATCTTGTCGAGCGTGAACTCCTCGCTGCGGTCCTCGCCCAGCAGGCCGACCGCGTCGGCGCGGCACTGGCGGCAGTGGCGCATCAGGTTGGCGCCGCCCATGCAGGCGTCCTGCACGGCCTTGAGTTCCTGCGCGCTCGGGCCGCGCTGGCCGGTGAGCCCGAAGTGCGTGCCGTGCTCGGCCTCCGAGATGAGCGGCATGATGTTGTGCAGGAAGGCGCCGCGCTTCTTCACCTCGCGGTTGACTTCGATCAGGTGCTCGTCGTTGATGCCGGGGATCAGCACCGAATTGATCTTGGTCAGCACCCCGCGCGCAGTGAGCATCTCCAGGCCCAGCATCTGCCGCTCGTGCAGGATGCGCGCGGCCTCGACGCCGGTCACGCGCTTGTGCTCCCAGAAGATCCACGGATAGATCTTGGCACCCACCACCGGGTCGACCATGTTGATGGTGATCGTGACGTGGTCGATGTTGTACTTGCAGATCTCGTCGACCAGGTCGGGCAGCGCCAGACCGTTGGTCGACAGGCACAGCTTGATGTCGGGTGCCTGCTCCTGCAGCATCCGGAAGGTGTCGAAGGTCTTCTTCGGGCTCGCGAGCGAATCGCCGGGGCCGGCGATGCCCAGCACCGTCATCTGCGGAATCTCGCTGGCCACCGCGACGACCTTCTTCACCGCCTGTTCGGGCGTGAGCTTCTGCGACACGACACCGGGGCGCGACTCGTTGCTGCAGTCGTACTTGCGGTTGCAGTAGTTGCACTGGATGTTGCAGGCCGGCGCGACCGCCACATGCATGCGCGCGTAGTGGTGATGCGCTTCTTCTGAATAGCAGGGATGGTTCTTGACCTTGTCCCAGATCTCCTGCGGCATGTCGTCAGGCCCGCCGGAGCTGCCGCAACTGGCCTTGCCTTCGCCGCCGGACGTGCCGCAGCCGCCGCCGGTTTCAGGCAGCGCGATCGCGGCGCCGAGGGGTTTGATCTGGCCGATGCCGACATAGGTCATGGCTGGCATGGAACCGGCGTGCGTACTGGCTTGCATGGTGACCTTTTCTCGCGACCGACGGTGGCCGCATGAGGGTCTTAAAGCCAAATTCGTGCCACGTAAAAAGTCCTTTGAAATCAATGGCCTGAACGATTTGTCGGGTGTGTCGTACCCGACAGCTCCCACAATTGCGCCAAGCCCTGTCAGCGATGCGACAAAGGCCACACTGCACGCCCGGCGCCTGCCGGCTCGCGCTGCGGATCAGCGCGCAGGTGGAGAACGCCGCCATCGTGCTCATGGCGTGCGACCGCGGCGACCGCGGCGACCGCTATCGGTCGACGGGCGTGTTTCCGGGGTCGCTCAGAACTTGCGCACCTCGATCTCGTGCTTGCGCAGCGCGTAGCCCATCTGGCGCGGCGAGATCTTCAGCAGGCGCGCGGCCTTGGCCTGGACCCAGCCGGAATGCTCCATCGCCCAGATCAGGCGTTCGTGCTCGCCTTCGGGTTTGCCATCGTCGGCCGGCTGAGCGGCCGGATTCGGCAGGATGCCCTGCGCGGCAGCTTCGCCGTCGGGCATCGGCACCGGCTCGGTGGCCCCCGGTGTCGCGACATCGGCGCCGGAACGCGGCGGCGCCATCGGCACTTCGGTGACGGGAATATCGGCCAGCCGGCCGGGCCGCACGGCGTCTTCGCGATCGATGTGATGCAGCACCTGGGTCAGACAGCGGTTTCCCTGGCACGGAAAGGCGAGGTCGGTGATGACATCGCCGTGCGACATGGTGGCCGTGCGCTCCACGCAGTTCTCGAGCTCGCGCACGTTGCCCGGCCAGTAGCAGCTGGTCAGCACACGCATCGCCGCCGTGTCGAAACGGGCGTTGCGCGAATTCTCGCGATTGAAGCGCTCCAGGAAATGCTGCGCCATGGCCGGAATGTCCCCGCGCCGCTCGCGCAGCGGCGGCAACTGGATGCTGACCACATTGATGCGGTAGTACAAGTCGGCGCGAAACTCGCCGGCCTGCACCATGCGCTCGAGACTGCGGTTGGTGGCAAGAATCAGGCGGACGTCGACCTTCACCGCCGCGTTGCCGCCCACGCGCTCGAATTCGCGCTCCTGCAGCACGCGCAGCAGCTTGGCCTGGAACGAAGCCGAAATGTCGCCGATCTCGTCGAGGAACAGGGTCCCGCCGTGCGCCATCTCGAAGCGCCCCTTGCGCTGGCCCTGGGCGCCGGTGAAGGCGCCCTTCTCGTGGCCGAACAGCTCGCTCTCCAGCAGCGATTCGGTGAGCGCCGCGCAGTTGACGCGCACGAAGGCCTCGGACTTGCGCGGAGAGAGGTTGTGGATGGCACGCGCGATCACCTCCTTGCCGGTGCCGCTTTCGCCGCGCAGCAGCACGGTGGTGCGCGCCGGCGCGACCTGGTGGACCTGCTCGAACACTTCCTGCATCGGCGCGGAGACGCCCACCACCTGGTCCAGCTGGCGGCCGGGCTTGAGCACCTTGTGCATGCGGCGCACCTCGTCCTGCATGGCGTCGTGCGCGGCACTGACACTGCGATGCAGCAGCAACGCCTGGCCCATCAGCGTGGCCACCATCTTGAGCAGCTGCAGCTCATCCGCGAAGACGCGCCGCTCGCCGGGATTGAGACAGTCGATGGCGAGCACGCCCACGGTGCGGCGGTCCGCGCGAATGGGCATGCCCAGCATCGCGACGGTGGCACCCGGCATCTGGTCGGCGCCCCCCGTGCGGTTGAGGAACAGGGGTTCGGCGCACACGTCGGGCACCATGGCCGGCATGCCGCTCGCGTAGACGCGGCCCACGATGCCTTCGCCGGGCGCGAAGCGCAGGCGTCCCTGCTCCTCGCGCGAGAGGCCGACCGCACAGAGGCCGTGCAGCTTGCCATCGGGCTCGGCAAGCACGACAAAGGCGCGGCGCCAGTCGAAGGCGTGCAGCAGATAGTTCAAGGCTTCGCGGAAGGTCTTGGCGACATCCAGCGAAGTGGCCAACGTCTTGCTGACCTCGTAGACCGCATCGAGCTCGCGTCGAGCTTCAATCGCTTGCATCTTCATCATGGGAGTCCCGTTCTCGTGCGACACCGGACCTGTTGCATCGAGCCAGGAAACGCACCGGAAACGGACGCCCTGACAACGCAACAACCTTGGCCGCGTCTCACGCAAGAAACATACCCAGCGGCATCGCACACCCCGCGCGCCGAGCGCCCGTGAAACACACATTTACGACAAACGAGACATGCGCGCTTCGACCGGCCGCGCGGACCGCGCACAAAGCCAACAAACAGTCCTCCGAAACACCTGTTTGACAGGAAAAAGCGCATGGCATCGAAGTTGCGAAACAGGCTGCGTCCTTCCTCACATTCCAGGAGCCCGCCATGCCGGAACCCGTTCGCGACGAAGCCGCTTCCCGCACCGCCCGCACGGTGTATCTCGACTACGCGGCCACCACGCCGGTCGACCGCCGCGTGGCGAGCCGGATGATTCCCTACCTGACCGAGATGTACGGGAATCCCGCGAGCCGCTCGCATGCCTACGGCTGGGCCGCGGAAGAAGCCGTGGAGCTGGCGCGCGAGCAGGTCTGCGCCCTCGTCAATGCCGATCCGCGCGAGATCGTCTGGACCTCCGGTGCCACCGAATCGAACAACCTCGCCATCAAGGGCGTGGCGCATTTCCATCGCGCCAAGGGCCGCCACCTGGTGACAGTCGCGACGGAGCACAAGGCGGTGCTCGACAGCATGCGCGAACTGGAGCGCGAGGGCTATGAAGTGACGGTACTGACGGTGCTGCCGAGCGGACTGCTCGACCTCGCCGCCTTCGAGGCCGCGCTGCGGCCGGACACCACGCTGGCCTCGGTGATGTTCGTCAACAACGAGACCGGCGTCATCCAGGACATCGCGGCGCTCGGCGCGATCTGCCGGGCCAAGGGCGTGTTCTTCCATGTGGACGCGGCGCAAGCGGCCGGCAAGGTGCCGATCGACCTGGAGCAGCTGCCGGTGGACCTGATGTCGCTGTCGGCCCACAAGATCTACGGCCCCAAGGGCATCGGCGCGCTCTACGTGCGGCGGCGCCCGCGCGTGCGCATCGACGCGCAGATGCACGGCGGCGGGCACGAGCGCGGCATGCGTTCTGGCACGCTGGCCACGCACCAGATCGTCGGCATGGGCGCCGCCTTCTGGCTGGCCCGCGAGAACATGGAAGCCGACAACATGCGCATCCGGGCGCTGCGCGACAGGCTCTGGAACGGCCTCTCGAAGATGGACTGCGTGGCGCTCAACGGCGACCTCGAGCAGCGTGCGGCGCAGTACCTGAACGTGAGCTTCAACTACGTCGAGGGCGAATCGCTCTTGATGGGGATCAAGAACGTCGCGGTTTCTTCCGGCTCGGCCTGCACCTCGGCCAGCCTGGAGCCCAGCTATGTGCTGCGCGCCATGGGGCGCAGCGACGAACTCGCCCACAGCTCGGTGCGCTTTTCGATCGGCCGCTTCACCACCGAGGCGGAGATCGACTTCACGATCGCCCAGGTGACCGAGGTGGTGGCGCGCCTGCGCGCCATGAGCCCGTTGTGGGACATGGTGCAGGCCGGTGTCGACCTCGACGCGATCCAGTGGGCCGAGCACTGAACGCCGGCCGGTTCAAACGTCCTTCACCCCCCTTCGATCCACGGAGAAAGCCCATGGCATACAGCGACAAGGTCATCGACCACTACGACAACCCGCGCAACGTCGGCGCCTTCGAGGGCGACGAGCAGAACATCGGCACGGGCATGGTCGGCGCGCCGGCCTGCGGCGACGTGATGCGGCTGCAGATCCGCGTCAACGCCCAGGGCGTGATCGAGGACGCCAGGTTCAAGACCTATGGCTGCGGCTCCGCGATCGCCTCCAGCTCGCTGGTCACCGAATGGGTGCGCGGCCGCACGCTGGACGAGGCGCTGGCCATCAAGAACTCGCAGATCGCGGAGGAACTGGCGCTGCCGCCCGTGAAGATCCATTGCTCGATCCTGGCCGAGGACGCGATCAAGGCGGCCGTCGCCGACTTTCGGGCCCGCCATGCGGTCCAGGGCGCGGCCGCCGTCGACCCGCCTTTGCTCGTCGAACAGCCGGTCTGCGACTCCGGCACGCGCTGAGCCGCCGATCACCCCACGTCCCCACAGCCCAGAAAGAAGGTATCCAAGATGGAAGCAGCCCAGACCATTGCCACCGCCGCCGCGCCCGGATTCATGCCCGGCATGCTGGAGTTCACCGCACAGGCCGCCGCCAAGGTCGCCGCGCTGATCGAGGAAGAGGGCAACCCCGCGCTCAAGCTGCGCCTGTACGTCACCGGCGGCGGCTGCTCCGGCTTCCAGTACGGCTTTGCCTTCGACGACCAGGTCGCCGAGGACGACATGACGATCGTCACGGAAGGGGTGGCGCTGGTGGTCGATGCGATGAGCCAGCAGTACCTGCTGGGCGCCCGCGTCGACTACGAGGACGGGCTCGAAGGCTCGCGCTTCGTGATCCACAACCCCAACGCGCAAACGACCTGCGGTTGCGGCAGCTCCTTCTCGGTCTGAAAGGGCCCATGCCATGAGTGTCTCCCTCACGTCCGCCGCCGCCCGTCACGTCGAGAAGTCGCTGGCAAAGCGCGGCAGCGGCATCGGCCTGCGCCTCGCCGTCAAGACCAGCGGCTGCTCCGGCTTCGCCTACGCGCTCGAGTTCGTCGATGCGGTCAATGCGGAAGACCGGTGCTTCGAGACCTTCGGCGTGAAGGTCATCGTCGATCCGCGCAGCCTCGGCATGCTCGACGGCACCGAACTCGACTTCGTGCGCGAAGGGCTGAACGAAGGCTTCAAGTTCAACAATCCGAACGCCCGCGCCAACTGCGGGTGCGGCGAGAGCTTCGCCGTCTGAACGCATCGGCACGCTCCCATGGCACTTCTCCAGATCGCCGAACCCGGCCAGAGCGCCGCGCCGCACCAGCACCGGCTGGCGGCCGGCATCGACCTGGGCACCACCAACTCGCTGGTCGCCAGCGTGCAGAGCGCGCTGGCGCACGCGCTGCCGGATGCACAAGGCGCGCTGCTGCTGCCCTCCGTCGTGCGCTATCTTGCGGACGGCAGCACCGTGGTGGGCTGCGAAGCGCAGGCGAGCCAGGCGCACGACCCGCAGAACACCATCGTGTCGGCCAAGCGCTTCATGGGCCGCCGCCTGGCGGACCTGAGCGAAGCGGCCGGCCTGCCCTATCGCTTCGTGGATGGCCCCGGCATGGTCGGACTCGCGACCGTGGCGGGCGAACGCTCGCCGATCCAGGTGTCGGCCGAGATCCTCGCCGCATTGCGCGATCGCGCCGAAGCCTCGCTCGGCGGCGCGTTGTCGGGCGTGGTGATCACCGTGCCGGCCTACTTCGACGACGCCCAGCGCCAGGCCACCAAGGACGCGGCGCGGCTCGCGGGCCTGACGGTGCTGCGCCTGCTCAACGAGCCCACCGCGGCCGCCATCGCCTACGGCCTGGACAAGGCGGCCGAGGGCACCTTCGCCATCTACGACCTGGGCGGCGGCACCTTCGACATCTCGATCCTCAACCTCACGAAGGGCGTGTTCGAGGTGCTCGCCACCGGCGGCGATTCGGCCCTCGGCGGCGACGACTTCGACCGCGCCATCGCCCAGTGGTTCTGCGCGCTGCACGGCCTTGAGGGAATGGCCGTGCTGGCCCCCGGCGCGCAACGCCGCCTGCTGTCGGCGGCCCGGGCCGCGAAGGAAGCGCTGTCGCAGAACGCTGCGGCCACCTTGCACCTGGCCCTCGACGAAGGACTGGCACTCGATGCGACGCTGACGCACGCGGAGTTCGCGGAACTCGGCGCGCCCCTGGTCGCCCGCACCATGGCCGCCACGCGGCGCGCCTTGCGCGACGCCCGGGTGGCACCGGCCGACGTCACCGGCGTCGTGCTGGTCGGCGGCTCGACGCGCATGCACATCGCGCGCGCCGCCGTGCGCGACTTCTTCGGTGCCGAGCCGCTGGCCGACATCGATCCCGACCAGGTCGTCGCGCTGGGCGCCGCGATGCAGGCGGACGTGCTGGCCGGCAACGGCACCGGCGATGGCTGGCTGCTGCTCGACGTCTGCCCGCTGTCGCTCGGCATCGAGACCATGGGCGGCCTGGTCGAGAAGATCATCCCGCGCAACTCGACGCTGCCGACTGCGCGTGCCCAGGAGTTCACCACCTTCAAGGACGGCCAGACCGCCATGTCGCTGCACGTGGTCCAGGGCGAGCGCGAAGCGGTGGCCGATTGCCGCTCGCTGGCGCGCTTCGAACTGCGCGGCATTCCGCCCGCCGTGGCCGGCGCCGCCCGCATCCGCGTGAGCTTCCAGATCGATGCGGACGGCCTGCTCTCCGTCACCGCACGCGAACAGACCAGCGGCGTCGAGGCGCATGTGGAAGTCAAGCCGTCGTACGGCCTGGGGGACACGGAGATCACCGCCATGCTGCAGGCCGCGGTCGGCGCATCGAAAGCCGACATGCTGCTGCGAACGCTGCGCGAGGCCCAGGTCGACGCGCGGCGCCTGGTCGACGCCACCGAAGCCGCGATCGGCGAAGACGCCGACTTGCTGTCGCCCTCGGAACTGGCCGCGATACGCCACGCCATGTTCATGGTCGCCGACATGCTCGAGACCGAAGCCGCGGTGGATGCGCTGCAGTCCACGGTCCGCGTGCTGTCCGCGGCCACGGAAGAATTCGCCGCCCGGCGGATGAATGCTTCGATCCGCCGCGCGCTGGCCGGCCGCGCGCTCGACAGCCTCGCCTAGGTCTCTCGCCATGCCCCGTGTCCACGTGCTGCCCCATCCCGATCTCTGCCCCGACGGACGCGAACTCGAAGCGCGCCGCGGCAGCTCGCTCTGCGAAAGCCTGCTCGCGTCGGGCGTGGCGCTCGAACATGCCTGCGAGATGGTGGCGGCCTGCGCGACCTGCCACGTGCATGTGCGCGAAGGCGGCGCCTCGCTGGCCCCTCCCGACGACGAAGAGAGCGACCAGCTCGACAACGCCTGGGGCCTCGACGCCCAATCGCGGCTGGCCTGCTGCGTGAAGCTGCGCGACACCGACCTCACGATCGAGCTTCCGCGCCACACGCGCAACCACGCGCGCGAACACTAGAGAAACACCCCCCGAAGCGCCTGCGGCGCCCCGAGTCGCTGCCAGAGGCAGCGGCTCTTCGGTTCCGTCCAAGCCTGCGCAGGCAGGCTTGGAGCCGCGGACCTCAGCCCCTCAAGGGGGACGATACCAGCGGCCCGGCAAAGGCGGTTCCGCGGTATCCCTGGCATTTTGCTGCGCCGGTTTCATGCATCGCGGGTCACGCGATCACGTGGTGAAGCACTGAGTCGACCTCGGGTCCGCTGGCGCCGAATGGCGCGCCTGTTCGAAACGACACATTCCCGACAGCCACCGCAGCGCGCCCACGCAGCGCGCGCCCGAGACGCGACAAACACGCCCGCCGCACAGGTCCCGGCCCACCGGAAAGCGACAAAAAACAGTGGCACGCACTTTGCGATAACAAGGCAAAGGACACCCCACCATGTCACTCAGTCTCGTCATCAACGACACCACGCTGCGCGACGGCGAACAGACCGCCGGTGTGGCCTTCACGGTCGACGAGAAGTGCGCCATCGCCAGCGCACTGGCGAGTGCCGGCGTGCGCGAGATGGAGATTGGCATTCCGGCGATGGGCGACGAGGAGATCGCCTGCATCGACGCCATCGCATCGCTTCGTCTCGATGCCCAGCTCATGGTGTGGGGTCGCCTGACCGATGGCGATCTGGCGAGCGCGATGCGCTGCGACGCAGCCATCGTCCATCTCTCGATCCCGGTGTCGGACATCCACCTGCGCCACAAGCTCCGGCAATCGCGCGAATGGGTGCTGGCGCAGGTCACGCGGGTGATCGCGGCGGCGGCCGCGACCGGCCGCAAGGTGTCGCTGGGCGCCGAGGACGCGTCGCGCGCCAACGCCGGCTTCCTCGCCGAGGTCGCCAGGCGCGCCGAGGACTGCGGCGCCAGCCGCGTGCGCTTTGCCGACACGCTGGGCGTCCTCGACCCCTTCTCCACCTACGAGGCCATCGCGCGGCTGCGCGACGCCGTCGACATGGAGATCGAGATGCATGCCCACAACGACCTCGGGCTCGCGACCGCCAACACGCTCGCCGCGCTGCGCGGTGGCGCCACCCATGCCAACACGACCGTCAACGGCCTGGGCGAGCGCGCCGGCAACGCCGCACTCGAAGAAGTGGTGATGGGCCTGCGCCATCTGCACCGCGCCGACTGCGGCGTCGACACGCAGGCGCTGGTCGGGATCTCGCACCTGGTGGCGCGGGCCTCCGGCCGCAGCGTGGCCTTCAACAAGAGCATCGTCGGCGAGGCCGTGTGTCACGCACGAGTCCGGCATCCACATCGACGGCCTGCTCAAGAACCCGTCGACCTACGAGAGCTTCGATCCCTCGGAACTCGGCCGCGAGCGGCGGACGGTGCTCGGCAAGCACTCGGGTTCGCAGGCGGTGCGGCAAGCCTACCGTGCGCTGGGCTTCATGCTCGACGACGACGGACTGACGGGGCAGCTGCTCGCGCAGATCCGCGACCACGCGATGCGCGTCAAGCACGCGCCGACCGCCGCAGACCTGCGGCGCTTTCTGCAGGCGTCGCGCCCCGCCGCACCGGCGCGCACCGGCTTCCAGGCGGCATGAGGCCCGACGTGAACGCGAACTCCGGATCCATGCCCGCGCTGCCCGTCGGTGAGCCGGGCGCGCAGGGGCCTTCGTGGTGGTCGTTGCTGCGCCAGGACGCGCGCTGCGTGCGCGAACGCGATCCGGCCGCGCGCAGCATGCTCGAGGTCTGGACGATCTATCCCGGGGTCCAGGCGGTGGCGCTGCACCGGCTGGCACACGCCGGCTGGCGGCGCGGCTGGCGCTACCTGCCGCGCTGGATCTCCTTCGTCGCACGCTGGCTGACGCAGATCGACATCCATCCCGGCGCCCGGATCGGCGTGCGCTTCTTCATCGACCACGGCGCCGGTGTCGTGATCGGCGAAACGGCGGAAATCGGCGATGACGTCACGCTCTATCACGGGGTGACACTGGGCGGCACGAGCTGGGCCGCCGGCAAGCGCCATCCGACGCTCGGCAGCCACGTCGTGGTCGGCGCCGGCGCCAAGATCCTGGGGCCCATCGCCGTCGGCGACCGCGCACGGATCGCGGCCAATTCCGTGGTCATCGACGCCGTTCCGGCCGATGCGACGGTGGTCGGCATCCCCGGCCGCGTGGTGGCGCCGGTCCGGCGCACGACGCACGGTTTCGACCTCGACCATCACCTGATCCCCGACCCGGTCGGCAAGGCGATCGCCTGCCTGCTGGAACGCGTCGCGCAACTCGAACGGCTGCAGCCCGGGACGCAGACGTCGGGTTCCGACGCCGCCTGCGGGCCCTGCGAGGACCGTTGCACCGAGCCCGGTTTCGAATCCCTTCTTCAACCCTCTACCGAGGAGTAGGTACCGATGGAAAACTTCCTTCAACAGCTCAAGGCGCTCTCGTCGGCCGAGGACTTCCTGCAGTTCTTCGCCGTCCCGTTCGACCCGAAGGTGGTCAACGTCAGCCGGCTGCACATCCTCAAGCGCTTCTTCCAGTACATCCGCCAGGAGACGAAGCTGACGCAGGCCGATGAACTGCAGATGTTCACCGTCTACCGCGGCCTGCTGGTCAGGGCGTACGGCGACTTCGTGAGATCCACGCCGGCACAGGAGAAGGTGTTCAAGGTGTTCCAGGACACCGACGGCAAGCAGCACGTGACGCTCGACAGCCTGAAGGCGTCGATGCCCATGCGCGCAGCGGCCTGAGCGGAGAGCGCCATGCACATCGTCGTCTGTATCAAGCAGGTTCCGGATTCGGCGCAGATCCGCGTCCATCCGGTGACCAACACCATCATGCGCCAGGGCGTCCCGGCGATCGTGAATCCGTACGACCTGTTCTCGCTCGAGGAGGCACTGCGGCTCAAGGACAAGTTCGGCGGCAAGGTCACGATGCTGTGCATGGGCCCGCCGCAGGCCGAAGACGCGCTGCGCAAGTGCATCAGCTACGGCGCCGACGATGCCGTGCTGGTGACCGACCGGGCCTTCGCCGGCGCCGACACGCTGGCCACCTCCTACGCGCTGGCCGCCGGCATCCGCCAGATCGCGAGCGAACAGTCGGTGGACATCGTCTTCACCGGCAAGCAGACGATCGATGGCGACACCGCGCAGGTCGGCCCCGGCATCGCCAAGCGCATGGGACTGCAACTGCTGACCTATGTCTCGCGCATCGTCGAGACCGATCTGGTGAATCGCACCATCACCGTCGAGCGGCGCGCCGAAGGCGGCGTGCAGGTGCTCCGGACGGCCTTGCCCTGCCTCATCACGATGCTGGAGAACACCAACGAACTGCGCTTCGCGGGGCTGCCCGCCATGATCCACGCCGCCGGCCATCCGGTGCGCAAGTGGAACAAGGAGCAGGCCGGCATCGAGGACATCGCGAAGATCGGCCTGAAGGGCTCTCCCACGGTGGTGAGCAAGGTCTTCGGGCCGACGCCGCGCAGCGAGAAGGCCGAGATGCTCGATCTGGAGATCTCGAATCTGCGCGACCTGTCACTGAACCTGCTGCAGAAGGTCTTCACGCGCCATCCGACGCTGGAGTCCGAACTGCTGATGAAGGAGATGTCATGAGCGAAGCCCCCGCCCCAGCGGCCAAGCGCCCTGCCGGCCGCCGCAACGTCGAACTGCCCGAGCACCTGAAGGCCTACAAGGGTGTCTGGGTCTTCATCGAACACGAGCGCGGCCACGTGCACAGCGTCTCGTGGGAACTGCTCGGCGAAGCGCGCAAGCTGGCCGACAAGCTGGGCAGCAGCGTCGGCGCGATCCTGCTCGGCGGACCGGACGAGCCGCTCGGGAAGTTCGCGCAGGAGGCCTTCGGCTTCGGCGCCGACACGGCCTACATCGTTCACGACCCGGTCCTCACGGGCTACCGCAACGAGCCTTTCACCAAGGGCCTGACGGACCTGGTGAACAAGTACCAGCCGGAGATCCTGCTGCTTGGCGCGACCTCGATGGGCCGGGACCTCGCGGGCTCGGTGGCGACCACGCTGCTCACCGGCCTGACGGCCGACTGCACCGAGCTCAACATCGACCCCAGCTCGCGCGCGCTGGCCGCGACGCGGCCGACCTTCGGCGGCTCGCTGCTGTGCACGATCATGACGCTGGCCTACCGGCCCCAGATGGCCACCGTGCGCCCGCGTGTCATGGCCACCCCGCCGGCCGACGCCAGCCGCAGCGGCGAGATCGTGCGGGACACGCTCGGCATGGTCGAGACGCAGATCGTCACCAAGCTGCTCGACTTCATCGCCGACGCCCAGAGCAACAAGGTCAACCTGCCGTACGCGGACGTGATCGTGAGCGGCGGCAAGGGCATGAAGAACCCGGAGAACTTCAAGCTGGTGTTCGAACTGGCGCGCGTGCTCGGCGGCGAGGTCGGCGCCACGCGGCCCTGCGTGCAGGCCGGATGGGTCGACGCGGACCGCCAGGTCGGCCAGACCGGCAAGACGGTGCGGCCCAAGCTCTACATCGCCGCCGGCATCTCGGGCGCGATCCAGCACCGCGTGGGCATGGAAGCGTCGGACGTGATCGTGGCGATCAACACCGACCCGAACGCGCCCATCTTCGACTTCGCGCACTACGGCATCGTCGGCAACGCGCTGCAGGTGCTGCCGGCGCTGACTCAGGCCTTTGCTGCGCACCTCTCGCAGAACGCGCGCCGCGCCGCCTGATCTCTCTCACGACAAAGGCATGCCATGAAAAAGACATCGCAATTCGACGCCATCGTGGTCGGCGCGGGGCCCTCGGGCAACGCCTGCGCCTACACCATGGCCAAGGCCGGTCTCAAGGTGCTGCAGATCGAGCGCGGCGAATACCCCGGCAGCAAGAATGTGCAGGGCGCAATCCTCTACGCCAAGGCGCTGGAGGAAATCATTCCGGACTTCCGCGACGACGCGCCGCTGGAGCGGCACATCATCGAGCAGCGTATGTGGATGCTCGACGAGACCTCCTTCGTCGGCACGCACATCCGCAGCGAGGACTACAACAAGCCGCCCTACAACCGCTACACCATCATCCGCGCGCAGTTCGACAAGTGGTTCAGCGCCAAGGTGCGCGAGGCCGGCGCGCTGCTGATCTGCGAGACCACGGTCAACCAGCTGATCCTGGACGGCGACCAGGTGGTGGGCGTGCAGTGCGACCGCGAGCACGGCGACGTCTATGCCGACGTGGTGGTGCTGGCCGACGGCGTGAACTCCACGCTGGCGCGCAAGGCGGGCTTCCACGGCGAGATCGAGGCCGGCAACGTGGCGCTGGCCGTGAAGGAGATCCTCTTCATGCCCGAGGAAACGATTCGCCAGCGCTTCAACGTCGGCGAGGAGTCCGGCGTGGTGATCGAGATGGTCGGCCGCATCACCGACGGGATGCTGGGCACCGGCTTCCTCTATACCAACAAGGAATCGCTGACGATCGGCGTCGGCTGCATGCTGAGCGACTTCGCGAAGAACCCGAGCCGCACCAGCCCCTATGTGCTGCTCGAACAGATGAAGCGCCATCCCTCGATCGCGCCGCTGATCGAGGGCGGCGAGATGAAGGAATACTGCGCCCACCTGATCCCCGAGGGCGGCTTCCATGCGATCCCGCAGGTCTACGGCAACGGCTGGATGATCGTGGGCGACTCGGGCGGCTTCGTGAACGCGGCGCACCGCGAAGGCTCGAACCTGGCGATGACCACCGGACGGCTCGCCGCCGAGACGGTCATCCAATGCCGGGCCGGCGGCAGCGGCTGGCGCGCCGGCGCGCTCAAGGCCTACAAGTCCGCGCTGGACGCCAGCTTCGTGATGAAGGACCTGCACAAGTACCGCGACATGCCGGGCGTGCTGCACAAGAACCCGCAGTTCTTCACCAGCTACCCCGACCTCGTCGCCAAGGCCGCCCGCACCATGATCACCGTGGACGGCGTGGACAAGAAGACCAAGGAGCGCGAGATCTTCTCGAGCTTCCGCAGCAGCCGGAAACTCACCGGCCTGGTCGGCGACGCCTACAAACTCTGGAGGGCTTTTCGATGAACCCCATCACCGTGAACGTCGAGGACAAACTGTTCCAGAACCGCTACCGGGTCGACGCCGGGCGGCCCCACATCCGGATCAAGAACGCCGATGTCTGCACCAACGACTGCGGCGTGAAGAGCTGCACCTTCGTCTGCCCGGCCTCCTGCTACAAGACCGAGGGCAACGGCAGCGTGACGCTGATCACCGACGGGTGCCTGGAGTGCGGCAGCTGCCGCATCCTCTGCAGCGAGCACGCCAACATCGAATGGGAGTATCCGCGCGGCGGGCACGGCATCCTGTTCAAGTTCGGCTGAACATGATCGACGACATCCGCCTTTTCCTCGTCCACGCGATCCAGCTCGAACGCGACGCCGCCCGCCAGCAGGCTGCCTAGGACCTGTTCATCGCCCTTTCATCCCCCACAACAAGGAGTCCCCATGGCCAGCCCTGCCCGTCGCGTCTTCGTCTGCACCCAGACCCGTCCACCGCAGCATCCCCGCGGCTCGTGCGCCGGCAAGGGCTCGACCGCCCTGCTGCAGGCCTTCTGGGCCGAATTGCAGAAGCGCCAGGCCTACGAGCAGGTCGCGATCACCTATTCGGGCTGCCTCGGCCCCTGCGACCAGGGCGCCAATGTGCTGGTCTACCCGGAGGGCATTCTCTACAGCGGAGTGACCCCGGCCGACGTCGAGGAGATCTTTTCCAGCCACCTCGAAGGGGGCGTACCGGTCGAGCGCCTGCGTCCCGCAGAGACGGTCTGATGAATCTGTTCACCGGCACCGAGTCGACGGAGCTCTTCGGCGGCGAGGTGTCGACGGCGGTGCAACACCTGGTCGAGCAGGCGCGCCTCGCACCGCGCGAACAGGTCGCAGCGACCTTGTGGACCGCCGCGCTCAGCGCGCCGCGAAGCCTGCCGATCTATTACTTGCTCTACAAGCTGCACAGTGGCTTGGGCGAGCTCGACGAGGCACTGCGCGCCGCCCGCAAGGGACTGGAAGAGGCGACGCGGGCCGCGGCACTGTCGCCGGACTGGCGCGCAGTGCAGCCCGGCGACGCCGACTTCAGCGCGCCCGGCCCGGCGCGGTTCTGGCTCTTCACGCTGAAGGCGCTGGCCTTCATCCATCTGCGCCGTGGCGAACGCGCGGCCGCGCAAGGCTTCGTGGCGCAGTTGCTCCGGCTCGACCCGGCCGATCAGCTCGGTGGCAGCGTGGTCGAGTCGCTGCTGCACGAATCGGCCTGAAGGTCAGAAATAGTGTGAACGGGCCCTAGTCCTCGCTTAGAAGGCTGGCGCGTATCTGGTCGCCTGCTGTCTCGTCTTCGGTGCCGTATCCATCGCCGAGCACCGCGCATTCAGCGACCACGCTTTCAGCAAAGGTCTGCACAGCGGCCGGGATAGCCTCTCCAGGCTTGAGCAGGCCAGACATCACAGCCAGATCAGCGAAAATCTCGATGGGATTTCGATGGGGTTCCATTCTCAAAATGCTACGCCTCGCACGGCAGATGTCGCCGCATGAGGTGTAAATCTTGTTTCACTCTCTCGAGAAAGCAAAAGCAGCTCGGACTGGGATTGGCCGACCGGACATCTTCCTCCCCGCCATGCGGGCGCCGAAGAAGATGCCGACGCGACGCCGACAACGAAATTCTGTGCCATTGCGCGTACACAGTTCGGTTCGGGCATGCAAAGAGCGCCGCCTATGCTCCTCTGCATCACGGCGCGCGCCGTCCTCCATCCCCGTCATCACTGGAGCAATCCCATGTCCCTGCAAGATTTCAAGGTTCTCACGTTCGACGTCGTCGGCACGCTGATCGATTTCGAGGGCGGCATGCTCGCCTACCTGCGCGCCGCGGCGCCCGAATCCCGCGTGACCGACGACGACTTCCTGGCCGCCTACCGCCGCGCGCGCGCCGACGGCAAGGCCGGCTGGTATCCCGACGACCTGGAGCGCTGCTGGCACGCCATCGCACCGGAACTGGGTCTGCCCGACACCGATGCGATTGCACGCGGCCTGCGCGATTCGGTGGCGAACTGGCCGGCGTTTCCGGATTCGGTGGAAGCGCTGAAGCGACTCGGCAAGCGCTTCAAGCTGGTGACGATGACCAATGCCCAGCAGTGGGCGCTGGCCCATTTCGACCGGACGCTGGGCTCCCCCTTCGACATGCTGCTGAGCTGCGACGACGCGCTGTGCGAGAAGCCCGACGCACGGTACTTCGCCTATGCCCGCGGCCGCTTCGAAGGCGCCTGGGGCTACAAGCAGGCCGACAACCTGCACGTGGCGCAGAGCCAGTATCACGACATCGGCATTTCCAAGCAGCTGGGCATCACCACCTGCTGGATCGAGCGGCGCCATGCGCAGCAGGGTTCCGGCGGCACGATCGAATCCAGGCATACACAGCCTGACTATCACTTCCACACCTTGGCCGAGCTGGCCGACGCCGTCGAGGCCGGTCGTTGATGAGCATCACCGTTCTTCACCAATCGGCCACCGTCGGCGGCCTGCAAGACCAGGGGACCCCTGCGCGCCCACTGAGCCAGCCACCTTGCCGCCTGCGCGGCATCGACATCGAACTCGCGGGCGCGGGCGGCAACAACAGCGGCCTGTGGGAATGCGAGCCCGGGCGCTTCGAGCGCCAGCTGCCGAATGCCGAAGTCATGCACATCCTCGCAGGGGCATGCACCTTCACGCCAACCGGTGGCCCGGCGCTGGAGATCCGCACCGGCGACACGCTGTTCTTTCCCGCGCACACCACCGGCGAATGGCAGGTGCACCAAACGCTGCGCAAGGTGTTCGTCGTGATGGCGATGTGAGCCCCGAAGGGACGCACCGTCCGCTTCAGGCCACCTGCTTCGTCAACTCGGGCGCGAAGCGCTCGATGGAGAAGCTCTCGATCGGCGTCGAAGTGCGGCCGGTGGCCATCAGTTCGGCCATCGTCTCGCCCACGCCGGGGCTGATCGCGAAGCCCTCGCCGTTGAAGCCGAACGCGTAGTGCAGGCCGGGCACGCGGGCACTGGGCCCGATCACCGGCTGCCAATCGCCGGTGTAGCCTTCGATGCCGCTCCACACGCGGATCAGTTGCACGTTCTCGAAGGCCGGCACGAAGCGGCGCAACTCGCGCAGTTGGCGCAGCACGTTGTCGGGCTTGACGTACGCGCGGATCGACTCCGTGTCGGCCGGTCCCTTGAGACCACCACCGAAGACGATGTTGCCGCGTGCGATCTGCCGGAAGTACAGACCTTCATGCTCGACCGGCGAGGACACGCCGATCGACGGGCCGATGGCATAGGGCAGCGGTTCGGTCACGCCCATCTGCGGTCCGCGGGCATCCATCGGCACGGCCTCGCCGAACTGCTCGGCCATGCGGTTCGACCAGGCGCCGCAGGCGACCAGCAGCTGCGGCGCGCGATAGCGCCGGCCGTCCGCCGTGTGTGCGACGAAGCCTGCGCCGTCGCGCTCGACATGCATGACCTCGGCGTGCTCGACGATGTTCGCGCCCGCGCGCCACGCCGCCCGAGCGAAGGCCGGGCCCGCCAGTCGCGGATTGGCATGGCCGTCGTTCGGCGAAAGCGAGCCGCTCACGATCTCCGGCGCGAAGATGCCCCAGCGCCGGCGCAACTGCTCGGCATTGAACAGTTCCAGGTCGAGGCCCAGCGGCTTCACGTCCTTCGCATGCTGCTCGAGCACTGCCGCCTGCTTGTCGGTGTAGCAGACGCGCAGGTGGCCGTAAGGTACGAATTCCAGGTCCTCGCCCAGCAACTCCCTCACACGCCCCCAGACGGCGCGTGCACGGTTGGCCAGCGGCATCTGCGCCAGCGCGCGCCCCTGGCGGCGCACGTTGCCGAAGTTGGTGCCGCTGGCTTGGCGGCCCACCAATTCACGCTCGAGCAGCGTGACCGAGAGACCGTGGTGCCGGCGCAGGAAGAAGGCAGCGGTGGTGCCCATCAGGCCACCGCCCAGCACCAGGACGTCGGTGACTGTCGTCGATTCGCTCATTGGGTGACCTCGCGCGTGTTCATCATCAGCGGCTTGACCGGCGCCTGCGAGCGCAGGCGCCCGACCTGTTCGATCGGCACGCCGCAGGACTGCGCGACGATCTCGGCCGCCGCGTGGCCGCAGAAGCGCCCCTGGCAGCGGCCCATGCCGACACGGCTGAAGGCCTTGGCGCGGTTGACTTCGCGGCTGCCCAACGCATCGACGCAGCGCCGCAGCTCGCCGACCGTCACGGCTTCGCAGCGGCACACCACCGCATCGTCGGGCAGCGCCGCGGCCTGCGCGTACGGCCATGGAAAGGCGCGCGCCAGGCCTTCGCGGAAGCGGTCCATCTGTGCCAGCGTGCGCCGCAGCGCGGCGGACTCGGCGTGGTACAGGGCGCGGCCCGGCTCATGCTTCAGGTCGGCCAGCGCCGCCAGCGCCGCCAGCCGTCCCGCGGCCTCGGCACCATCGGCCCCGAGGATGCGGGCGCCATCTCCGGCGAGGTATACGCCTCGCGTGCTGCTGCGTCCGTCGGCGTCGATGCGCGGCAGCCATTGCCGGCTCACCGGCTCGAAGTCGAACTCGCAGCCCGCGAGATCGGCCAGTTGCGTCTCGGCGCGCAGGTGCCAGCCGAGGCCGACCGCGTCGCAGTCGAAGCGCTGCTCGCGGCCGTGGGCGTCGCGCACGAACACGGCTTGCGCGCCAAGGCTGTCGTCGCCATCGATGCGCAAGGGCGACACGCCCTGCAGCACCGGCACGCCGGCGCGGCGCAGCCCACGCACCAGCGCCAGCCCGCGCAGCGCGAGACGTGGCCGCGCGAGAAGACCGGCGACCGCACCCCAGGGCTTGGCGGCCGGCGCGGTGTCGAGCACCGCCGCCACTTGGGCGCCAGCCTGCACGTATTGGGACGCAACCAGGTACAGCAGCGGCCCGGTACCGAGAAAGACGACGCGCGCGCCGATCGCGCAGGCCTGGGCCTTCAGCGCGATCTGCGACGCGCCCAGGCTGTAGCAGCCGGCGCGATGCCAGCCGGGAACGGGCATCAGCCGGTCGGTGGCGCCTGAGCACACCAGCAAGGCGTCGAAGGGCAGGGTCTGCGGCTCGCCGGCGCGCACGACGTGCAGTGAGCCCTTGCTCACGTTCCAGGCCAGCGTGTCGCCCCGGTAGTCGATCTGGCCGCGCAGGGCGTCGAAGTCGCGATGCAGCGCCTGCGCCTTCGCGGCTTCGCTACCGTAGAGCTTGGCGTAGGGGCGTTTGAATCCCTCGGGCTGGCGGCGGTAGATCTGGCCGCCGTCGCGCAGCCCTTCGTCGACCACGAGGGGCCGCAACCCGGCCTGCACCAGGGCCTGGGCCGCACGCACCCCGGCAGGGCCGGCGCCGATCACGACGACGCGCGGGGCGGAATCCGATCCAGCGGTCATGCCTCGGCTCCCACGGCCCGGCGTGCCAGCGCGCGCTGCAGATCGGGGGTGGCCGGCCAATGCTGGGCGGGCGGGCGCGTGAGCACCGACATGCCCGCCTCCACGATCGTCGAGCAGGCGCGCAAGCGCCCGCCAGCCGGCGTCCACACCCAGCAGTCCTGGCACGCGCCCATCAGGCAGAAGCCGGCACGCGGCCCGTCGCCGAACTCGCTGTCGCGCACGCGGCGACCGTGGCTGAGCAGCGCCACCAGCAGCGTGTCGCCGACGAGCGCCGTGGCCGCCTGGCCGTCGATTTGCAGCGTGAGCGAGGGTCTGTCGGTCTCCGCCAGCCTGACGAAGCGGGCGGGCGGCTGGGAGCGAGGCGTGGTGTCGTGCATGGACGGAACGAAGGCGCCAATCAGCGCGGGTGGGGAAACAGCCGTTCGATCGGACAGTGCGTCTTGATGAACGGCGTCTTGATGACGATGTAGCTGAAGTACTTCGCAATGCCGATGTTGCGTTCGAGCAGTTCCTCGATCACCTCCTGGTAGTGGTTGACACCGCGCGTCAGGAAGCGAAGCAGGTAGTCGTAACCGCCGCTGACCAGGTGGCATTCGAGCACCTCGTCGACCTCGCGGATGGCGGCCTCGAAGCGCACGAAGTCCTCGCGGTGGTGATCCGACAGCGTGACCTCGGTGAACACGGTCAGCGTGTCGCCGAGCTTCTCGAGCCGCAGGTGGGCGCCGTAGCCGGCGATGTAGCCGGCCTGCTCGAGGCGCTTGACGCGGATCAGGCAGGGGCTGGGCGAGAGGCCGACGGCGTCCGCCAGGTCCACATTGGTCATGCGGCCGTTTTTCTGCAGTTGGGCCAGGATCCGCAGGTCGAGTCGATCGATCTTGAATGCTTCTGTCATGGCGGTACCGAAAGTCGAAGAGAGTCCGATTCTGCGTCGGTCCGGGAGCGGTGCGGGCGGTGTGCGCTCTTTCTCTCAGGCCGCCAGCGCCGCGCGAACATCGGGAGCCTCGAGCACTTCGTCGAGCGTCCTCTTCAGGCGCGCGAACATTTGCGCGAATTCGTCTTCGGTGTAGGTGAGCGCCGGCGCGAATCCGAGGATGTGATCAGCGAAGGAGCGGAACACCAGGCCGTTGCGATAGCCGGCGGCGAAGATGCGGTCGGACAGCCCGAGCGCCACATCGAAGCCGCGCTTGCTCGCCTTGTCGCTCACCAGCTCGAGCGCGCCCAGCAGGCCGCGGTGACGCGCATCGCCCACCAGCGGGTGCACGCGCAGCGTGTCCAGCCCGGCCGCGAAGTGCGCCGCGCCGCGCTGGCCGTTGGCGAGCACGCCGCCCTCGTCGTACAGACGCAGGACCTCGAGCGCCACCGCGGCACTGACCGGGTGCGCCGAATAGGTCGCGCCATGACCGATCGACGCGCCGGCCGGGACGCCGTCGGCGATCCCGGCGTAGACCTTCTCGGACATCATGGTCGCACCCATCGGCACGTAGCCTGCGGTGAGGCCCTTGGCCATGGTCATCAGGTCGGGTTCCACGCCCTCGGCCTCGCACGCGAACATCGGGCCCGTGCGGCCAAAGCCGGTGATGACCTCGTCGACGACGAAGAGGATGTCGAGCTCGCGCGCGGCCTCGCGCATGGCCTTCAGCCAGCCCTCGGGCGGCACGATGACGCCGCCCGAGCCCTGGATCGGCTCGCAGAAGAAGGCGGCCACCTTGTCCGCACCCAGCTCGGCGACCTTGGCGCGCAGAGCCGCGACCGACGCGCTGATCAGCGCCTGCGGCTCGGCGCCTGCCGGGTGGCGGTAGGCGTTGGGTGACGGGATGTAGTGCTGCGTGGGCAGCGGCAGATCGAAGCCGCGATGGAAGGCCGGCAGCGCGGTCAGCCCCGCGCCCGTGGAGGAGGACCCATGGTAGCCGCGCTCGAGCGCGATGAACTGCTTCTTCGAGGGTTTGCCGATCGCGTTGTAGTACTGCACGATGAACCTCACGGCGGCATCGACCGCCTCGGAACCACCGAGCGTGAGGTAGACGCGGGTCAGCGATGCCGGCGTGAGCTGAACCAGCTTCTCCGCCAGGCGAATGGCCGGCTCGCTGCTGAAGTGGAAGTAGCCGGTCGCATAGGGCAGGCGGCGCATCTGCTCGGCCGCGGCCTGCACCACGCTCTCCTGCCCGTAGCCCACGTTCACGCACCACAGGCCCGCGAAGGCGTCGAGCAGTTCGTGGCCATGGCTGTCGGTCAGCCACGCGCCGCGGCCCGAGGCGAGGACGGTGGGGCCGCGCTGCTCGTGCGCGCGCCAGGGCGAGACGGGGTGGATCAAGTGGGCGCGGTCAATCGCGTCGAGCGCGGCTTGGTTGGGCAATGCGGTGGGGTGCGTCATGGCGGTGTTGGATGGAGCGAGAGCAGAGGAAGCTTCCGATGCCCTCAGCTTATGTCGCGCGCCTTCGGGTCTGGTGCTGCTTTGGGGGCGTTGCGCGAAGCACGCTGCGGTTATCTGCGCCGCAACAGCAGATCCTGTTGTCCTGACGCCGGGGCGGCTCGACGTTGCGGGTGCACTCAATACCCTCGCGCGCGATCGACCAGGCCGACCATCGATTCACCGGCCTCGAAGCGGCGCAGGTTGTCGAGCACCACTTCCACCGCGCTCAGCGGCTGCGTCATGCTCGCGATGTGGGGCGTGAGCTGGATACGGGGATGGCGCCAGAACGGGTGCAACGGCGGCAGCGGTTCGGGATCGGTCACATCCAGCACGGCATCGCCGATCTGTCCGCTTGCCAGCGCGGCCAGCAGGTCGCCCTCGACGAGGTGCGGCCCGCGGCCCACGTGCACGAGACCGGCGCCGGAAGGTAGCATCGAGAACAGCCGCGCATCGAGAAAGCCCCGCGTCGAAGCGGTCAGTGGCAGCAGGCACACGAGGATGTCGGTGCGCCCGAGGAACGCGGGCAGTTCGTCGGCGCCCGCATGGCATTGAACGCCGTCGAACGCGTGCCGCGACCGGCTCCATCCCGCGCAATCGAAACCCATGCCGACGAGCTGCGCCAGCACGGCCTGCCCGAGCGAACCGAGGCCGAGAACGCCGACGCATCGTTCGCCCGCAGGTCGCACCGGCAACGGACGCCACTGTCCTTCCTCCTGCTGTCGACGGTACTGCGGCATATCGCGATGCAGGCCGAGCACCGCGTGAGTCACGTACTCGACCATGCCGCGCACGATGCCGGGCTCCACCATGCGCACCACCGGCAGCTCGGCCGGCAGCGCCGCGAAGTCGAACTGGTCGACACCGGCGCCCGAGGAGAACAGCACCTCGAGATTCGGGAACCGCGCCGCCAGGTCGTCCGGCGGCTCCCAGGCCGCGAGAAAGCGCACCTGCGCCGGGTCGCCGACATCAGGCCAGATGCGAAAGTCGATCTCGGGCACGCGGCGCTGGAACACCTCGGCCCACTGGCGGCCTCGCACCGGGTCGGACTTGTAGAGGAAGGTGGTCGTGCCCATCGTGGCCTCAGCCAACGGCTTGGGAAACGATGGCGAACAGTGCCGGTCCGCCGGGCGGCATGGCGAGTGGCGCGCCACGCACCATCGTCGTCGGCGCGTCCACGCGCGGCAGGCCGATGTCTTCGAGCCAATCGGCCAGGCCGCTGTTGAAGTCGATGTCGATGCGCGTGAAGTGGCCGGCGTTCAGGCCGACCAGATGCGCGATCAATGCCTTCGCGCCCTGCACGTCGGGTGCGACCACGGGACCGATGGCATGCCCCCGTCCGAAGCGGCGCAGCATGGCGAAGCCGCGCGGCTCGCTGTCGTGGTCGAGCACCACGCAGGCATCCGCGGTGGACAGCAGGTCGGCGATCAGCCCATCGCGCGGCATGCCGCGCGCCGCGGCGTCGAGCGCCTGCAGCGCTGCAGTCTCGTTCAGCCCGGCGGGCCGCAGCCGCCAGCCCGGCCGCAGCGCGACCAGCGGCGCCGGCTGCGCGACGCTCTGGTGCTGCCGCAGCTCGCCGGTGCGCACGAAACCCAGCCGCTCGTAAAGGCCTCGCCCGTCCGCCGTTGCATGCAACAGCACCGTGTGCGCGTCCAGGCCATCGAGCAGCGCGCTCATCAGCCGGTGGCCGATACGGCGGCCCCGGCAGGCCGGCGTCACGATCACGAGGCCGATGGTGGCGTGGCGATCGCCCCAGCGCCAGCGCAGCCCGGTGGCGATGAGCTCGCCGTCGCGCTCGGCGACGAACCCTTCGGCGTGCGCGAACACCTGCGACCAGTCCGCCAGGCGGTGCGGCCAGCGCAACTCGGCCGACAGCGCATGCGCGAATGGAAGGTCGGCCGGCGTCATCGGTCTCAGCGCCACGCCATCCACGGCGGAGGCATTCTGGGTGTGATCGGGCATTGGGAAAGTCTCTGCGAAGGGAACGACGCGTCGATCTTGGACGACATCGGCGCGCGACACCAGACCGAAATCAAGCTTCTTCGCAACTTGCAAGCATCGGCTGCCAGGGGTCCGGATTTTGCAATTCGCTGCGGCAGGGGCCCCGCTTACGCACACAAATGCTGCGACATCCTGCCTAGGATCGATCGCCGCTCTTTCGGCACCACAGGAACCCTGGCGACATGCAAGTTTTCGACCCTCAACAGATCCACGTGCCCTCGGGCCATTTCATCGGCGGGCGCCTCGTGCCCGAGGCGGGCCGCATCGTCGTGAAACGGCCTTCCGACGCGCAGCCGCATGGCGAAATCCCGCTGGGCGATGCAGGGACGGTGGACGCCGCCGTGCGCAACGCATGGACCGCCTGGCGCCACAGCGACTGGGCACGCCGCGCACCGCGCGACCGCGCCCGTGTCATGCGCCGCTGGGCCGATCTGATCGAGGCCTCCGCGGCAGCGTTGGGCCCGTTGGAAGCCGTGTGTTCCACGCGCCCGGTGCGCGATGCCATGGCCTGGGACGTCCCGTTCACGGCGGAAGGACTGCGCTTCTTTGCCGAGTACGCAGACAAGCTCGGCGGCGAGGTCGCCGCGACGCGCCACGACCACCTGGGCATGGTCGTGGCCGAGCCCTATGGCGTCGTCGGCGCGATCACGCCCTGGAATTTCCCGCTGGTCATGGTCTCCTGGAAGGTCGGCGCCGCGCTGGCCGCAGGCAATGCAGTGGTGCTCAAGCCTTCCGAGCTGACGCCCTACTCCGCGCTGCGGCTGGCCGAACTGGCCATCGCGGCCGGCGTGCCACCGGGGCTCTTCAACATCGTCCAGGGCGATGGCCACACCACCGGCGACGCGCTCTCGCGGCATCCGCTGATCTCGAAAATGACTTTCACCGGCTCCACGCGCACCGGAGCCGCGATCATGTCCGCCTGTGCCTTGCATGGCCCCAAGCCGGTGACGCTGGAGCTGGGGGGCAAGAGCCCGCAACTGGTGTTCGACGACGCGCCCGACGTAGACCGCCTGGCCGGCATGATCGCCGGCGCGATCACCGGCAATGCGGGCCAGGTCTGCGTGGCCGGTTCGCGGCTGATCGTGCAGCGCGGCATCGCCGATGCGCTGGTCGAACGCGTCGCTGCGCGCTTCGCCGCCATGCGCCCAGGTGCGACCTGGGACGACGCCGCCACGCTGCCACCCATCATCTCGGCGTTGCAGGCGGGGCGCATCCGCGACGTCGTCGACCGGGCGCGCGCCGCCGGCGGCCGAATCCGCAGCGGCGGCGGCTTGTACGACGCCGGCCCCGGCGGCGGCTACTTCCAGCCGACATTGATCGAGGACGTGGATGCAACCAATCCGGCCGTGCAGGAGGAGATTTTCGGCCCGGTCCTCACGGTCCAGACCTTCGGCGACGAGGAGGAAGGCCTGGCGCTCGCCGCCCACGCGCATTACGGCCTCGCGGCCGGCGTGCACACCGCGGACATCGGCCGCGCGCTGCGCGCGATGCGCGGCATCTCGGCCGGCACCGTCTGGATCAACCGCTACGGGCGCAGCGCCGACTTCGTCATCCCCACCGGCGGCTACCACCAGTCGGGCATCGGCAAGGACCTGGGGCGCCAGGCGGTCGAGGCCAACCTGCGCTTCAAGAGCGTGCTCATCGACTTCGCGGCGACGCACTGAGGTGCATGGCCGCACGCATCGAGGGCAGACCGCATGGCATGCCGCCGCACCCCCCGCAAACCGCAGCTTTGGTGCGGCAAGGGCCGCATTTCCCTATTTCTCTGGTGCGACTGCGTGCTGCAATCACTTCGTAATGAGTTTGTCGCATTTGCCGCGTAAGGCAGGCGGCCCGCCCCGGCCGGTGACCGGTTTGAAAAAGGATTCGAGACCATGACCTTCCGTCCCAAGTACGTGACCTTCGACTGCTACGGCACGCTCACGCGTTTCCGCATGGGCGAGATGACCCGCGACATCTATGCCGATCGCATCCCGGTCGAGCGCATGGAGCAGTTCATCGCCGACTTCTCTGCCTACCGTTTCGACGAGGTGCTGGGCGACTGGCAGCCCTACGAGGTGGTGCTGAAGAACGCAGTGCGGCGCTTGTGCAGGAAGTGGAAGCTCCAGTACCTCGACAGCGAAGCGCAGAAGTACTACGACGCGGTGCCCACCTGGGGCCCGCACGAGGATGTGCCCGCCGGCCTGGCCAAGGTCGCCAAGGAGATCCCGCTGGTGATCCTGTCGAACGCGTCGGACGACCAGATCCAAAAGAATGTCGCAATGCTCGGCGCGCCGTTCCACCGCGTCTACACCGCGCAGCAGGCCCAGGCCTACAAGCCACGACTGAAGGCCTTCGAATACATGCTCGACTCGCTCGGCTGCAACCCCGAGGACGTGCTGCACGTGTCCTCCAGCCTGCGCTACGACCTGATGTCGGCGGACGACATCGGCATCGTCAACAAGGTATTCGTCAACCGTGGCCATGGTCCGGGCAATCCCGCCTACCGCTACGTCGAGATTTCCGACATCGGCGGCCTTCCCGGCGTCGTCGGCCTCTGATTTCCCTAACCGGCCCCACCCGCCCCGCGCCATGAAACTCGACTCCTACTGGACCGATTCGGCACCCGCGTTCGCCCCCGAGCGACACGAACTGCCGGCGCAGGTCGATGTCGCGATCGTGGGCGGCGGCTTCACCGGCCTGTCGGCGGCCCTGGCACTGGCTCGGCGCGGCGCCCGCGTCGTCGTGCTCGAAGCCGGCGAACGCGTGGCGGCCGAGGCCTCGGGCCGCAATGGCGGGCACGTCAACAACGGGCTCGCGGTCGATTACGCCGACGTTGCCGCCAAGGCCGGGGTCGAGCGCGCCCGTGCCTGGTATCGCGCCTACGACGACGCGGTGGACACGGTCGCGCGGCTGGTGCGCGACGAAGCCATCGACTGCGACTTCCTGCGCCACGGCAAGCTCAAGCTCGCCACGCGGGCGAACCAGATGGCCGCGCTCGAACGCAGCGCGCAGCGCCTGATCGACGATGGCGTGGACACCGACGTCGAGATCCTCGACGCGACACGCGTGCGCGCCGAAGTTCAGAGCGACCGCTTCCATGGCGGCCTCTTGTACAAGCGCAGCGGCCAGATGCACATGGGCCGCTTCGCCCAGGGCCTGGCCGCGGCGGCGCAGCGCAACGGCGCGCAGATCCACACCGGCACCGGCGTGTGCCGCATCGAACGCCTGGGCCAGGGCCACGCACACAAGCTGCACACCGAACGCGGCACCGTCACCGCGCAGCAGGTGCTGCTGGCGACGGGCGCGACGCGCCACGGCGGCTACGGCAGCTTCGGCTGGCTGCGCCGACGCATCGTGCCGATCGGCAGCTTCATCGTGGTCACCGAGCCCCTCGGCGCCGAACGCGCGAACGCCCTGCTCGCGGCCCGGCGCACCTACGTGACGGTGGCCAACATCCACCACTACTTCCGCCTCACAGCGGACCACCGGCTGGTCTTCGGCGGGCGTGCACGCTTCGCGGTCTCCAGTCCGCACATGGATGCCGCGAGCGGCGAGATCCTGCGCGCGGGCCTGGCCGAGACCTTTCCGCAGCTCGGCGCCGTGCGGCTCGACTACTGCTGGGGCGGCCTGGTCGACATGACGCAGGACCGCCTGCCCCACGCCGGCGAGCGCGAAGGCCTGTACTACGCGATGGGCTACAGCGGTCACGGCACGCAGATGTCGGTCCACATGGGCGAGCGCATGGCCGCCGTGATGGGCGGCGATGCGAGCGCCAATCCCTGGCAGGGCCGCGACTGGCCCGCCATTCCCGGCCACTTCGGCCCGCCGTGGTTCCTGCCGGCGGTGGGCCTCTACTACACGCTCAAGGACAGGATGGCCGCCTGACCATCCCCTCGAGACCGCGTTTTCGTTCCGTGTTCCTCAAACCTTGCCATCGACCCCCCAGGAGTACCCCACCATGAGCGACAGCAGCAACAAGAGGCTCGATTGCCTCGTCGGTCCCGGCGAAAGCCTTCGTGTCATGGAGTCGATCAAGCGCGGCGCCACGCGGCGCGACATCCTCACGATGCTGATGGCCGGCGGCATGCAGGCCACCCTTGCCGGTGGCCTGGCGGGCATGGCGGTGAGCGCCCATGCGCAGACGCCCCGGCGCGGCGGCCGCATCCGGGTCGCCGGCGCGACCGCCGCGGCGACCGACACGCTCGATCCGGCCAAGCAGTCGAACCAGACCGACTACTCGCGCTGCAACATGATCTACAACGGCCTCACCTCGCTGGACGGCAGCCTGACGCCGCAGCCCTCGCTGGCCGAGTCGTTCACCACCAAGGATGCGAAGACCTGGGTCTTCACGCTGCGAAAGGGCGTGCTGTTCCATGACGGCAAGGCGCTCTCGCCGGCCGACGTGGTGTACTCCGTGATGCGCCACAAGGATCCGGCCACCGCCTCCAAGGCCAAGGTGCTGGCCGACCAGATCGACAGCGCCAAGGCCACCGGCCCCAACGAGGTGACCTTCGTGCTCAGCGCACCGAACGCCGACCTGCCGGTCATCCTGGGTACCTTCCACTTCCACATCGTCAAGGAAGGCACCACCGACTTCAACGCCGGCATCGGCACCGGCCCCTACAAGCTCAAGGAATTCAAGCCCGGCGTGCGCTCGCTGGTGGTGCGCAACGACGCCTACTGGAAGCCCGGCAAGCCCTACCTCGACGAGATCGAGTTCGTGGGCATCGGCGACGAGAGCGCGCGCGTCAATGCGCTGCTGTCCGGCGGCATGGACCTGGTCGGCTCGGTCAATCCTCGCTCGGTCGAGCGCGTGAAGGACACGCCCGGCTATGCGATCTTCACGACGCAGTCGGGCCAGTACTCCGACCTGGTGATGCGCAAGGACATGGGCCCCGGTGCCAACCCGGACTTCGCCCTCGCGATGAAGTACCTGTTCGACCGCGAGCAGATGAAGAAGACCATCGCGCTCGACTATGCGGTCGTCGCCAACGACCAACCGATCGATCCGACCAACCGCTTCTTCTTCGCCGGCCTGCCCCAGCGGCCCTTCGACCTCGACAAGGCCAAGTTCCACCTGCAGAAGTCCGGCGTCACCGGCAAGGTGCCGGTCGTGGCTTCTCCGGCGGCCCTGTACTCCGTGGAGATCGCGCTCATGCTGCAGCAGACCGCGCAACGCGCCGGCCTCGAGCTCGAGATCAAGCGCATGCCGGCCGACGGCTACTGGTCGAACCACTGGCTCAACAGCCCGGTCGGCTTCGGCAACGTGAACCCGCGCCCGAGCGCCGACGTGCTGTTGACGCAGTTCTTCCAGTCGGGCGCGGCCTGGAACGAGTCGCGCTGGAAGAGCGAGAAGTTCGACCAGCTGCTGCTGGCCTCGCGTGCCGAAACGGACCTGGCCAAGCGCAAGCAGATGTATGCCGACATGCAGACGATGATTCACCAGGAGGCCGGCATCGGCATTCCGCTGTTCCTCGCGAGCATCGACGGCCATACGTCCAAGCTCAAGGGCCTGACGCCGATTCCACTGGGCGGCCTGATGGGCTACAACTTCGCGGAAAACGTGTGGCTCGAGGCGTGAGACTCAAGCAATTGCCCGGAGACCCACGATGAACAGGGTGATCCTCAAGCTCCTCGGCCAGCGGATCGCGCTGGCGCTGCTGTCGCTGCTGGTGGTGTCGGTGATCGTGTTCTCGATCACCGCAGTGCTGCCCGGCGATGCCGCGCAGGAGCAGCTCGGCCAGGACGCCACGCCCGAGGCCGTCGCCGCGCTGCGCGCGCAGATGGGCCTGGACGTGCCGGCGCCCGAGCGCTACCTGCACTGGCTGCTCGGCATGGTGAAGGGCGACCTCGGCCGCTCGGCCACGACGCAGATGCCGGTGGCCGAACTGGTGGCCAGCCGCCTGCCCAACTCGCTGCTGCTCGCGGCAGTGACGGCGCTGTTCTCGGTGCCCATCGCGCTGGCGCTCGGCATCGCCTCGGCGGTGTGGCGCGGCTCCTGGTTCGATCGCGCTGCCTCGACCTCGGCCGTGGCGGTGGTCTCGGTGCCGGAGTTCCTGGTCGCGACGCTGGCGGTTCTTGTGTTCGCGGTCAAGCTGCGCTGGCTGCCGGCGCTTTCCTTCGTCAACGAGATCGAGTCGCTGGGCCAGTTGCTGCGCGCGTTTGCCATGCCGGTGCTTGTGCTGTGCTGCGTGATCGTCGCGCAGATGATGCGCATGACGCGCGCCGCGGTGATCGACCAGCTCGAGGCGCCCTACATCGAGATGGTTCGGCTCAAGGGCGCTTCGCCGATGCGCATGGTGCTGGCACATGCGCTGCCCAATGCGGTGGGGCCGATCGCCAACGCGGTGGCGCTCAGCCTCTCGTACCTGCTCGGCGGCGTGATCATTGTCGAGACCATCTTCAACTACCCGGGCATCGCCAAGCTGATGGTCGACGGCGTCTCGCAGCGTGACATGCCGCTGGTGCAGACCTGCGCCATGATCTTCTGCTGCGCCTACCTGATCCTGGTGACGACAGCCGATATCTGCGGCATCGTCGCCAACCCGCGGCTGCGCCACCGCTGAACAAGAGGCAGCCAAATGGAATCATCGACCTCAACATCGGCCGGGAACGCGACGGCCTCCGTCTCGGCCCCGCTCGCCGAGCGGCACCGCGGCCGGCTGCGCTGGCTCGCCGGCTTCGGCCCGTCCGGCCTGCTCGGACTCGCGGTGCTGCTGTTCTGGCTGCTCGCGGCGCTGTTCGGACCCTGGCTCCTCTCGCACAGCACGGGTGCCATGGGCAGCAACAACGTCTTCGCTCCCATCAGTGCGGCGCACTGGCTGGGCACCGACTACCTCGGCCGCGACATGCTGGCGCGCGTCATCGAGGGCGCGCGCTACACGGTCGGTGTCGCGCTGCTCGCCACGCTCCTGGCCAGCGGCACCGGCACCACGCTGGCGCTGCTGGCCGCCGCCAGCGGCCGCTGGATCGACGCGGTGCTGAGCCGCGGCCTGGACACGCTGACTGCGATCCCGAGCAAGATGTTCGCGCTCATCATGGTGGCAGGCTTCGGCTCCTCGGTGCCGATGCTGGTGGGCACCGCCGCCATCATCTATGTGCCGGGCGCCTACCGCATCGCGCGCTCGCTGGCCGTCAACATCAATGCGCTCGACTACGTGACCGTGGCACGCACGCGCGGCGAAGGCACGCTCTACATCATGCTGCGCGAGATCCTGCCCAACATCGTCGGACCGATGCTGGCGGACCTGGGCCTGCGCTTCGTCTACGTCGTGCTGCTGCTGGCGAGCCTGAGCTTTCTCGGCCTGGGCATCCAGCCGCCGGTGGCCGACTGGGGCTCCCTGGTGCGCGAAAACATCGGCGCACTGGCCATGGGCGGCGCCTCGGTGATCGTGCCGGCGCTGGCGATCGCGAGCCTGACCATCGCGGTCAACCTGGTCATCGACAACCTTCCGGGCCGTTCGGCACGAGAAAGAGGAGCACGCTGATGGGCGCACCCGTGACCGTGAAGAACCTGAGCATCACGGCTGGCAACAGCACGCTGGTCGATGCCTTGAGCTTTTCCATCCAGCCCGGAGAGGTGCTGGCGCTGATCGGCGAGTCGGGCTCCGGCAAGACCACCACCGCGCTGGCGCTGATGGGCTATGCGCGCCACGGCTGCCGCATCTCGGCGGGCCGGGTGCAGATCGGCGACACCGACGTGCTGTCGCTGGATGCGGCGCAGCAGCGCGCACTGCGCGGTCGCACGGTCGCCTACATCGCGCAGAGCGCAGCCGCCTCCTTCAATCCCTCGCGCACGATCATGGACCAAGTGATCGAACCGACCGTCATCCACGGCCTCTGCAAGCGGGCCGAGGCCGAGGCGAAGGCGGTGCAGCTGTTCCGCGAGCTGGCGCTGCCCGATCCGGAAACCATCGGCGCACGCTATCCGCACCAGGTGTCGGGCGGCCAGTTGCAGCGGCTGATGGCCGCGATGGCACTGATCGGCGACCCCGAGCTCGTGATCCTCGACGAGCCGACCACCGCGCTCGACGTGACGACGCAGATCGAAGTGCTGCGCGCCTTCCGCCGCGTGGTGCGCGAACGCCGCGCCACCGCGGTGTACGTGAGCCACGACCTGGCCGTGGTGGCTCAGATGGCCGACCACATCCTGGTGCTGCGCAACGGGAAGATGCAAGAGGTCAATGCGACCGGGCAGATCCTCTCTGCCCCTGTCGACGCCTACACCAAATGCCTGTTGGCCGCCGCGCGGCCGGCAACGCGCGCCTCCGGCCAGAGTTCGGGCGATAGCGAACTGCTGCTCGAGGTGCGCGAGCTCTCGGCCGGCTACGGCCCCGTCGACGCGCACGGCCGTCCGGCCAAGCTGATCCTCGAGGACATCAACCTCAAGCTCTATCGCGGCCAGGCCATCGGGGTCATCGGCGAGTCGGGTTCCGGGAAAACCACGCTGGCGCGCGCCGTCGCCGGCTTGCTGGCGCCTTGCCACGGCAGCATCTTGTTCAACAACCATGAACTGAAGCCGTCGCTGGCGCAGCGCGACAAGGAAGAGCTGCGCCGGATCCAGATCGTGTTCCAGATGGCCGACACGGCGCTCAATCCGTCGCAGACCATCGAGCGCATCCTGGCGCGGCCGCTGGAGTTCTACAAGGGTTTGCGCGGCGAGCCGTTGCAGCGGCGCATCCGCGAGTTGCTGGAGTTGGTGAAGCTGCCGCAGACCGTGGCCGGCCGCCTGCCGAACGGCCTTTCAGGCGGGCAGAAGCAACGCGTCAACCTGGCGCGCGCGCTCGCGGCCGAGCCCGACCTGATCCTGTGCGACGAGGTGACCTCGGCCCTGGACACCGTGGTCGGCGCGGCGGTGCTCGACCTGATTGCCGAGCTGCGGCGCGAGCTCGGCGTGTCCTACCTGTTCATCAGCCACGACCTGCACACGGTGCGCGCCGTGTGCGACGAGATCGTCGTGATGCAGCACGGCCGCAAGCTCGCGCAGGTCGCGCGCGCCGACTACGAGCGCGGGCCGCACCACCCCTATTACCAACTGCTGGAACGTTCCGTGCCCGAGCTGCGCCAGGGCTGGCTGGACGAGATGGACCGGCACATGACGGCAACCGCACCATGAGCAACACAGACATGACCCCGACGTTTCGAATCGCACTGATCGCCGGCGACGGCATCGGCAAGGAAGTGATGCCCGAAGGCCTGCGCGTGATACAGGCCGCGGCGGAGCGCTTCGGCTTCGCACTCGACTGCCGCACCATCGAGTGGGCCAGTTGCGACTACTACGCCGAGCACGGCCAGATGATGCCGGACGACTGGAAGGAGCAGCTGCAAGGCGTCGATGCCTTGTACTTCGGCGCCGTTGGCTGGCCGCAGACCGTGCCGGATCACGTGTCGCTGTGGGGATCGCTGCTGAAGTTCCGTCGCGAATTCGACCAGTACATCAACCTGCGGCCAGTGCGGCTCTTCGAAGGCGTGCCCTGTCCGCTGGCCGGCCGCAAGCCCGGCGACATCGACTACCTCGTGGTGCGCGAGAACACCGAGGGCGAATACACCGCGCTCGGCGGTGTGATGTACGAAGGCACCGAGCGAGAGATCGTGATCCAGGAGTCCGTCTTCTCGCGCCACGGCACCGATCGCGTGCTGAAGTACGCTTTCGAGACCGCGAACGCTCGTCAGCGCAAGCATCTGACGGTGGCCACCAAGAGCAACGGCATCGCGATCAGCATGCCCTGGTGGGATGGCCGGGCCGAGGCGGTCGCTCGGGACTACCCCGACGTGAAGATCGACAAGCAGCACATCGACATCCTGTCGGCGCGTTTCGTGCTGCAGCCCACGCGCTTCGACGTGGTGGTGGCGAGCAACCTGTTCGGCGACATTCTCTCGGACCTCGGCCCTGCGACCACCGGCACCATCGGACTGGCGCCGTCGGCCAACCTCAACCCCGAGCGCAGCTTCCCATCCCTGTTCGAACCCGTGCACGGTTCGGCGCCGGACATCTACGGGCAGAACATCGCCAACCCCATCGCCATGATCTGGTCGGGTGCGCTGATGCTGGACTTCCTCACGCAGGGCCAGGGCGCCGGACGCGCCGCGCACGACGCGATCCTGGGTGCGATCGAGGCGGTGCTGCGCGAGGGGCCACGCACGCGCGACCTGGGCGGCACGGCCTCGACCACCGAACTGGGCATCGCCATCGCCGAGCGCGTCATGGTCTCCTGATGCCCTTGTTGCCCAACGCCACAGAGAACGTTCCGACCATGACACTCACCCTCGAACGCCAGGACCTGATGCCCGGCCGCCATCTCATCGGCGCCGAGTGGCGCGATGCGAGCGATGCCCGCCGCCTCGATGTGGCCGATCCCGCCACCGACACCGTGTTTGCCAGCGTGCCGGACGGTACCGCAGCCGATGCGCGCGCCGCGGTCGATGCCGCGCATGCCGCCTTCCCCGCCTGGCGCGCGGTGCCTGCGAAGCAACGCGCCCAGATCCTCAAGCGCTGGAACGACCTCATGCTCGCGCACCAGGAAGACCTGGGCCGCCTCGTCTCGCGCGAGCAGGGCAAGCCGCTGTCCGAAGGTCGCGGCGAGGTGGCCTACGCGGCCAGCTATGTCGAGTGGTTCGCCGAGGAAACCACGCGTGCCAACGGCGACCTGATTCCGGCGCCCGTGCCGGGTCGCCGCATGCTGGCGCTGAAGGAGCCGGTGGGCGTGGTCGCGGCGATCACGCCGTGGAACTTCCCGGCCGCCATGATCGCCCGCAAGATCGCTCCGGCGCTCGCGGCCGGATGCACCGTGGTGTGCAAACCGGCCGAAGATACGCCGCTCACTTCGCTGGCTCTGGTGAAGCTTGCCGAGGAAGCCGGCGTGCCGCCGGGGGTGTTGAACATCGTCACGGCCTCGCGTGAACGCACGCCCGAGGTGGTCGACGTGTGGCTGGCCGACGCGCGCGTTCGCAAGGTTTCGTTCACGGGCTCGACACCCGTGGGCAAGCACCTCGCGCGCGCATCGGCCGACACGCTGAAGAAGCTCTCGCTCGAACTCGGCGGCAACGCGCCATTCATCGTGTTCGACGATGCCGATGTCGATGCTGCGGTCGAAGGCTTGATGGCAGCCAAGTTCCGCAACGGCGGCCAGACCTGCGTGTGCCCGAATCGCGTCTTCGTGCAGGCCCGCGTGCATGATGCCTTCGTCGACAAGCTGGCCGCGCGGGTCGGTGCGCTCCGGGTCGGCCCGGCCACGGATCCCGATTCGCAGATCGGACCGATGATCAACGCGCGCGCGGTCGACAAGATCGAACGTCATGTGCGCGATGCCGTCGCAAAGGGTGCGCGCATCGCCGTCGGCGGCAAGCGGCAGCGCACGGAGCGCTGCGACGGCCCCAACTACTACGCGCCAACCGTGCTGGTGAACGCCGACGCGACGATGGAGTGCAGTTGCGAGGAAACCTTCGGGCCGGTGGTCCCGGTCACGCGCTTCGACAGCGAGGCCGAAGTGATCGCCGCCGCGAACGACACACCCTTCGGTCTCGCGGCGTACTTCTACTCGACCGACGTGCGCCGCATCTGGCGCGTGGCGGATGCTCTCGAGTCGGGCATCGTCGGTATCAATGAAGGCGCCCTGGCCGCGGAGGCCGCACCCTTCGGTGGCGTCAAGGAGTCCGGCTATGGACGCGAAGGCTCGGTGCACGGGTTGGACGACTACATGCACGTCAAGTACCTGTGTTGGGGGGGGATCTGAGCCTGCTCCTTCGCTTCAGGTTTGCACTTGGCACGAGGCGTGCACGCTAGGCCACCCGTAGTCGCGGCCCGTCAGCGCGCGCGCAAGAAGGTAGTTGTTCAGCGCGCGCGCGCTCAAGCTGTCCATGTGCACCGAGCCGCTGGCATCGCAGGGAAACGACAGGGCGCGCCCCGTGCCGCGGAGAGAGGGAAAGCGTAGCTCGAAGGCGGACTGTGCAACGGATGAGTTGCGGGCGGCGTGCATGGCGGTGTCCTCGTGGTTCATTTCGATGAAGCAGCTCCGGGAAACAGGGTCGTGCGCCTTACGCAGGATCGCGTCCGCGCAGGGCGGTCTCGATGCAGGCGAGGAGGTCTTCCGCACTGAAGGGCTTTGCGAGAAAGCAGATCACGCCCGTCTTCAAGGCGCGCGCGCGCGCCTGTTCGTCGGGGTAGGCGGTGATGAGGACCGTGGGAATCGGGGTGCCGGCGGCGGCCAGGCGGCCGTGCAGCTCGAGCCCGGTCATCCCCGCCATGCGCATGTCGGCGATGAGGCATCGGATGGTGCACGTGCCCTTCGATTGCAGGAAGTTCTCTGCCGAGTCGAAGGTGGCAGCGGACAAGCCGGCGGAGTCGAGCAGATCCCTCGTCGTGTCTCGGACCGATGCATCGTCGTCCACGATCGCTACGGTCGGGTTGTTGCGCACTTGGATCTCCTTGCAGCTCTTCTTGAGCGTTGACGCGAGACTAGGCCGATGGCGCGCGCAAGACCATTGCACGTGCGACGCGCGCGCTACGACTTTGGTTTAGGCGCCTAAGGCTTTGGATGGGAGAGGCCGAGCGTGTCGGCGATGCGCACGAGCTGCGCCAGGGACTTCACCTGCATCTTGCGCATGATCTGCCCCCGGTGGACCTTGACGGTGGCCTCGCTGATGCCCAGCTCGGCCGCGATCTGCTTGTTCACGCGCCCGGCGCTCACCAGCGCCATCACTTCGCGCTCGCGCTGGGTGAGCGCCGCGAAGCGTTGCCGGAGCTCCGCGACGAGTGCCTTCTCGCGGCGCTGCGCGCGGTGCCGCTCGACCGCGGCATCGATCGCATCGAGAAGCTCCTGGTCGCGGAAGGGCTTGCTCAGGAACTCGACTGCGCCGGCCTTCATGGCGCGCACCGTCATCGGAATGTCGCCGTGCCCGGTAATGAAGATCACCGGCAGATCGACGCCCGCTCGCGGGAGTTCTTCCTGAAAGCTCAATCCGCTTGCGCCGGGCAAGCGCACGTCGAGCACCAGGCAGCCGGGCGCGTCCGGGCGCTGCGCCTGCATGAAGTCCTGCGTCGAGGCGAAAAGGCGCACGTCCATGCCGACGGAGGCGAGGAGATCCTGGAGCGCCTCGCGCATGGCCAGGTCGTCGTCGACCACGAAGACGACGGGCCGCTCGGTTGCCACTACGGCCCTCCGATCGGCAGCGAAAACCGGAACACGGCGCCGTGGGGCCGGTTCGGCGCGGTCCAGAGCCGCCCGCCATGCGCCTCGACGATCGACCGGCTGATCGAAAGCCCCATGCCGATGCCCTGCGCCTTGGAGGTATGGAAGGGCTCGAAGAGCTTGTCCGCGATCGCGGGCGCGACGCCGGGGCCCGAATCGCGCACCTCGATGCACACGCCGCCCTCCGCTTCGCTTGCGCCGACGACCAGCTGTCGCGGGCGATGGCCGGGCGCGCTCATGGCCTCGATGGCGTTGACGATCAGATTGAGGAGCACCTGCTGGAGCTGCACCCTGTCGCCCCACACGGGCGGCAGGCCGTCGGCAAGCGTCTTCTCGAGCGCAATGTCGTTGCGGCGCAGCTGGTCGCGCGTGAGCGCGATCACGTCGAGAATGACCTGGTTGACGTCGACGCGGTCCCGCCGCGGCGGCTGGCGCATGACCAGGGCGCGGATGCGGTCGATGACTTCGCCCGCGCGTTTGCCGTCCCTGGCAATGCGTTCGAGCGAGCGCTGTGCCTTTTCGAGCTCGGGCGGCTGGGCCGCGAGCCAGCGCGCGCAGGACCCGGCGCTCGCGACCATGGCCCCGAGCGGCTGGTTGACCTCGTGCGCGATCGAGGCCGCGAGCACGCCGAGCGTGGTCACGCGGTTGACTCGCGCAAGCGCCGCCTGCGCCTCGCGCAGGGCTTCCGACGCGAGGACATGCTCAGTGAGATCGCGCGTGATCACAAGCGCTGCCTTCAGGCGCTCCGAATCGAGCCGCAGCGGCGAGTAGGACACCGACAGGTAGAGGCGCCCCCGATCGGTCGCGAACCAATCTTCGAACGTGAACTGCCCGCCGGCGAGACAGCGGTCGAGCCTCGGCTTCACGGCACGCTCGAAGAAGCCGGTCCCGAAGAATTCAGCGACATGCCTGCCGACGATCTGCCCGGCCGGTATCCTCCAATTGCGCTCATAGACCGCATTGACCCTTTGATAGCGGTAATCCCGCCCGATCACGGCCATGCCATCGGAGGCGCTCTCGAAGATCTGCCGCGTCAGGTACTCGGCCCGCCTGAGTTCCGTCATGTCCTGCACGATGCCGAAAAAGCGCCGAGGCCGGCCGGAGGGATCGCGCGCCACGTCGGCGCTGTTGTGGACCACGCGCACCTCGCCATCCGGACGCACCACCCGGTATTCCATGTCGAAGCGCGGTCCGCCCTGCACGCCGGCCTCATTGGCCTGCTCCACTCTTTTCCGGTCGTCCGGATGAACGAGGTCCAGCAACCGGCCTGCCAGTTGCCCGGACTCGGGCCACTGCAGGCCGTGGATGCGGAAGGCCTCTTCCGAAGCGGTCACGCGACCGCTGTCCAGGTCCGCTTCCCAATGACCGAGATGCGCCATGCGCTGCGCCTCCTCGAGCTTGCGCTCGCTTTCGCGCAGGCTGCGGAAGATGAGCAGACTGGTGAGCGCGTCGGCAAGCCGATGTCCGGTCTCCTCGAACAGCCGCTTTTCCTGCGCCGTCCAGGCGCGCGGGCGCGAGCACTGGTGCAGCCCGAAGAGGTAAGGTTGATCGGCCTTGGGGTACAGCGCCATGGCGAGCACGGATCGGATGCTGAAGCTTTCCGCCAGCTGCGCCGGCAGCTGAAGCTCGCAGCCAGGACCGAATGACACGGCTGCGTTCGCAGCGCGCGCGGTCCGGAACACCGTGGCGACATCCGCATCGAGGGGCAGCTCGGCGCCCAGGCTGAACGCGCCGGGAAACTCGGGCCGAGTCTGTTCCATGACCGCGCGCCAGCCCTCAGCCTCCGGATCGCACGGATAGGTGAGCCACGCCCGGTCGCAAGCAAAGATGTCGAGGACTGCATCGAGCACATCGCTCATCATCTTCTCGAGGTCGTTGGTTCCCTGCATGGCGCGGTTGACGCGATTCATGCTTTCCAGGAACCACAGATGCGCGCGCCGTTCCTCTTCCGCGCGCTTCAGGTCCTCGATGTCGGTAAGGATTCCATACCACTTCAGAATCCTTCCACCTTCGCCGCGCATCGGCACGGCGCGGCTCAGGAACCAGCGGTATTCGCCGTCCGCGCGACGAACACGCGCTTCCTGCTCGAAAGGCTCGCCCGTCGCCATGTGATGCGCCCGTGCTTGCATGTAGCCGGGCAGATCTTCGGGATGAATTGCAGCCAGCCAGTTCGCATCGGCGAGCGAGAAGCCCGTGTATTCGCTCCCGCGCCGGTTGACGAGCACACCGGAGCCATCGGCGTCGGTGACGAAGGCAATCGCCGGCATCGTCTCGAGCACCTCCCGAAGCTCCTTCTCGCTGCGGCGGACGGCATCTTCAGCGCGCTTGCGCTCGGTGATGTCCCGCCCGACGCCCCGGTAGCCCGTGAAGCGCCCCGCCTCGTCGAACATCGGCAGCCCGGATACCGACACATGGCGTATGCCGCCGTCGGACGTCGCCCGGGCGAGCTCGAAGTCGCGGAACGGGACATGGGCATCGAGTGCTGCGCGGTGCTGGCGCCAAGCCTCCTCGTCCGGCTCCAGATAGGGCACTTCCCATCGCGTCTTGCCGATCTCCGAGCCCGGCGCCGGCGCGCGGTCGAACTGTGCGGAATACTCCTGCCGGGTGAAGCGATGCTGGGCGTCGCTCTCCCAGTACACGTCGAAAGAGAACTTCACCAGCGTGCGAAAGCGCTCCTCGCTCTCGCGCAACGCCTCCTCGGCGTGCTTGCGCTCGGTGATGTCCTCGCACGCCACGAGCAGCACCGGCCCGCTCCTCAGCACGACCGCGTTCGCCGACTCCCGGACCCACAGCACCGTGCCGTCCTTGCGGACCTTGCGCGCCTTCCAGCGCATCACGCGCCCCGGCTGCCGGAAAGCCTGCTCGGCCTTTCCCTGGACGAACGCCCGATCGGCTTCGTAGAACACGTTCAGCACCGGCTGGCCGATCAGCTGGCTCACGCGCCAACCCAACTGCTCTGCGCCGACGGGATTCACCGACAGGATCGCGCCGGCCGCATCGATGATGAAGTACATCGTGGGATTCGCTTCGAAGGCGGCTCTCCATTGCTCCTCGAGATCCTGCCGAGCCTCCTCGGCCCGCTTGTGCTGCGTGATGTCGGTATTGGTCGCGAGGATCGCCACCGCCTCGCCCTGCTCGTCTCGCTGCAATGCCAGGCGGCTCGCCACGACCACCGGTGTTCCGTTTCGCCTGTGATGCACCAGCTCGCCTTCCCAGCGCCCGGTGCTCAGCACCTGCGAATCGATCTGCTCGAGCGGCACGGCGGAGAGGGTCTTCAGCAGCTCGGACGCGGACTTGCCGAGCGCCTCTTCAGCCGTCCATCCATACATCTCCTCGGCGCCGCGGTTCCAGTACTTGATCGCTGCTTTCATGTCGCGCACGAACATGGCGTCATGCGTGAGATTCAGCAGGTCGGCGTGCTCGCGCGGCGAGGCTTGCGCCTGTCGCTCGAAAGGCTGACGCGCCGGGCGCAACAGCGTTTCGTCGCTTTTACGTTTTGTCACAAGCGACTCCGATAGGCGTCGCGGCATGTGGGCCGCAGCATGTCGCGCAGCGCCGGTGGTAGGGCCAGCTCCTCCTTGGGCGGTGGCAAACGCTATTCTGAACGTCCTCGTGACCGCTGTCACGGCGCAGTCAGGCGCTAGCCCGCGCCAGCCCGAGTTCTATGCCGATCGCCGCTTCGATCTGCTGCTGGATTCGCGTGACATGGAGCGCGGTCTCTGACGCTCGCGGTTCGGGAACGCCCTGCCTACGCCGCCCGCGGCAAAGGCTGCAGCATGCTCGCCCGGTTCTGCTCCGTGTCCATGAATGACACGTACTGCCCGACACCCGGAATCTCCATCGGCTCCCCGAGCACCGTGCCGCCGGCCGCCGCGACCTGCTTCATCGCGGCCCGGATATCGTCCACCGCGATGACCACCGAGGGGTGCTGCGCGGGCCAGTCGGCCTTGCGCGGGAAGAAGCCGCCGTTGATGGCGCCGGGCTGCACCGGGCGGCCCGTCGGGCCGGCTTCCGCGGTGGCGGCCGTGACGTAGCCCCCCATCTCCGCGCCGAGCTGCCGGGTTTGCCAGCCGAAGGCCGTCTCGTAGAAGCGCGCCATGCGGCTGGCGTCGTCGTAGGGCATTTCGAAGTGAACAACGGGGTTCATGGCAACTCCCTTTCGGTCGATGAAGATCTCAGAGCGTGGCGGCCTGGGCCGTGCAGCGCGTGCGGCTGCGGCACGTCGATCAGGCGGGTCGGAACGAGTTCGTGATCGCTCATGGCTTGGGCTTCCTCGAAGAAGCCGGATGCGGCTTGGCACCCAGCAGGTTGGCGACATGCTGTCGCAGATGGTCGACGCACTGGCGCGCAATGGCGGCACCGCCTTGCGCCTTGGCCAGGATGAATGCGCCCTGCAAGCTGGCCTGCGTGAACAGCGCCAGCACCTGCGGATCCCACGCGGCGTCGGACGCGTAGAGGGCCTTGGCAGCCGCGATGTCGCGGCCGACGGTCTGAGCATGCAGCGCGATGCCCTCGTTGCAGGCGGCGCGCAGACGCGGATGCGTCTCGAAGGTCTCCTGCACGAGCGTGCCCAGCAGGCAGCTGTAGTCCGGCGCGTCGCCGCGCAGGAGCTGCTTGCGCAAGTCGATGTAGCCCAGCACCCGGTCGCGCGGGTCGGTCAGCCGCTGGTAGGGCGCGCGCTCGAACAGGGCGCCGGTGGTGCTGTTCCAGTGCGCCACCGCCACCAGGGTCATATCTTCCTTGCTTGGGAAGTGGTGAAAGAAGCTGCCCTTGGTAACCCCGGCCGCGGCGCAGACGTCATCCACCGTGGTCGCGGTGTAGCCCTTGCTGCGGATGACCTGCAGCGCAGCGTCGAGCAGTCTGGTTCTGGCGTCTTGAGGAGCGGTGTCCATGGGGTCGAACCGTACCGTACCAGTCGGTATGGTGTCAAGACACTCGACCCTGAGGGTCATCTCGCGCTCGACTCGGCACCGATATGCCCACTGTCCCATTGGGTGTATCGAAGCGCTATATTGAGCGTGCCGCACCGACACGCCATAGGAGGGGACGCAGAAGGAGACAATCATGCTGAAAACGTCCGCCATGACACTCCTGCCGACCGCGGGCGCCTGCGCCCTGCTGTTGATGACGGCAGCGAAGGGCGCCGACAAGGTCGAAGCCGATTCCATCGTTCTCGGCGCGGCGGTGTCGCTCACCGGCAAGTATTCCGTCAACGGCAAGAACACGAAAGACGGCTACGATCTTGCGGTCAAGCGCGCCAACGAAATCGGCGGCGTCAAGGTGGGCGACAAGAGCTACAAATTCAGGATCGTCTACTACGACGATGAATCCACGCCGGCGCGCGGGGCGCAGCTCGCCGAGCGCCTGATTGCCCAGGACGGAGTGAAGTTCGTGCTCGGCGCCTACAGCTCGGGATTGACCAAGGCGATCGCGCCGGTGACCGAAAAATACAAGGTTCCGCACGTCGAAGGCAACGGCGCAGCGCGCGAATTGTTCACCCAAGGCTATCGCTACCTCTTTGCCGTCCTGTCCACTTCGGACTACTACTTGCGCGATGCGGTGAATCTGGCGGCCGAAGTCGCCAGGCAGAACGGTCGCGACCCGAAGACGCTCAAGGTCGCGATGGCTTTCGAGAATGATCCGTTCAGCCTGGACGTGCGCGACGGCGTCGTGGAAGACGCCACGCGTCAGGGCATGAAGGTCGTCATCGACGACAAGCTGCCGCCCGACCTGAACGACATGGCGGCGACGCTCGCCAAGGTCAGGGCCCTCAAACCCGATCTGCTCATCGTGTCCGGGCACGAGAAGGGCGCGACCCTCGTGGTGCGACAGACGGTGGAGATGAAGATAGACGTCCCGATGATCGCCACGACGCACTGCGACTCGGCCCAGGTTGCGGAGACGCTGGGCAAGCTCGCCGAGTCGCTCTTGTGCGCTTCGCAGTGGGACCGCAGCCTGAACTATCGGGACAAGTGGTTCGGTACCGCCGAGCAGTATGCGCAGCTCTTCAAGAAGGAGTTCGGCTACGAAGCACCCTACCAGGCGGCCGAGTCGACGGCGTCGGTATTGGTCTTTGTGGACGCCTTCGAACGCGCCCAGTCCTTCAATCCCGAGAAGGTGCGCGACGCCATCGCCAGCACCGACATGATGACCTTCTACGGGCCGATCAAGTTCGACCCGAGCGGAAAGAACACCGCCAAGCCCATGGTGCTTTACCAAGTGCAGAACGGACACTACAAGGTGGTGGCCCCGACCCGATGGGCCGAGGCCAAGCTGGTCTGGCCGCGAAGGGTCGCGCCGTAGCGGCGGCGTCCCGTTCCCCGGTCCGGCGGCCCGGGACTGGGAGAGGTGAATGGCGAGATGAACAACCTCCAGTTGCTGTTCGACGCGCCCGTGCTGTCGGTGCAGTTGCTGCTCGACGGCATTTGGATCGGAGCGATCTTTGCGCTCCCCGCCTACGGCATGGCGCTCGTCTGGGGCGTGATGAACCTGATCAATATCGCCCAGGGCGAGTTGGTCATGCTCGGGGGGTACGTCGCGTTCTTCCTGTATGCCGCCGGCGTCCACCCATTGTTCGGCATTCCGCTGGCCGCGCTGCTGATGTTCCTTTTCGGCTGGGCGCTGTACCGCAGCGTCATCTTCCGCGTCGTGGACAAGGATCTGTTCATCTCCATCCTCGCCACCTTCGGCCTCAGCATTCTCTTGCAGCAACTCGCCAACGGCCTGTTCGGCGCGAATCTGCGCACGGCCGAGTCAGGTTTCGGAACCTTGTTCCTGTTCGGCGGGCGGGTCACTGTCGCCGAGATCAAGCTGGTTTCATTCGTGGCGGCCCTGGCGGTCGGGGCCGCGTTGATGGGGTTTCTCAAGCGTTCGCGCATGGGACGGGCGATCCGGGCCACGGCCCAGAACACGCGTGCCGCGCGCATCATGGGCGTTGATACAGACGCCGTGTACGCCTGGACCTTCGGCATCAACGCGGCGATCTGCGGGGCGGCCGGCGCCCTGGTGGCAATGACCTGGGTCGTGCATCCGTACCTGGGCCTGCCGTACACGGTGCGCTCGTTCATGATCGTGATCCTCGCCGGACTCGGCAATGTGATGGCCGTGTTCGTCGCCGCGCTCGGGCTCGGCGCGGCCGAGAATTTCGCCGGGTTCATCCTCGGTGCCGAATACCAGGCGGCCTTTGTCTATGGGCTCCTGGTCGTCATTCTCGTAGGACGGCGGTTCTCGCTCGGTCGCCAGCGGAGGGTCCTGCGATGAACTCGGCGTTCACCCGTCCGGCCCTCTATGCCGGCGTCGCGGTCCTGGCGCTGCTGGCGCCGATCCTGGTGCCCGGCTACCGCACGCAGCTGGCGTTCCTGTGGGTGATGATCGTGTTCGCGCTCACCTGGGACCTGCAAGGCGGCCAGATGGGCTACAACTCTTTCGGCAACATCCTGTTCTTCGGCATCGGCACGTACGCCTGTGCCGTGGTGCAGCGGGACTCCGGTCTCGGCTATTTTCCGGCGCTGTTCCTTGGCATGGGCGCGGGCGCCGTGCTTGCGGTCGCCGTGGCCGCACTGCTCGGATCCGGCATGCTCGGCTTGCGCGGACACTACTTCGCCATCGGCACGCTGGGTCTGGGCATTGCCGCGGGCGAACTTGCCGGCGGCTGGGCGTTCATCGGCGCCGGCGCGGGCATGGTTCCGCCGCTGTTCCCGGGCGCGATCGGCGGGCGCGAGAACTTCTTCTACTACCTCTGCCTGGCCCTTGCGGCCATCACCCTTCCTTTCCTGCGCTGGTTGTACGCCGGTCGCTTTGGCCTTGCGATCAACGCCATCCGCGACGATGAAGACAAGGCCGAAGCGATGGGCCTGCGCACGACGCGGTACAAGACCACGGCGTGGTGCATCTCGGCGTTGTTTCTGGCACTTTCCGGCGCTGCCGTGGGCAACATGATCGGCTTCATCGATGCGCGCGAGGTCGCGTTCGCCGGCACGACCTTCGGCGTGTGGATGGTGCTGATGGCGATCCTGGGCGGCAAGGGAACGCTTTGGGGCCCCGTGATCGGTGCGGTGATCTTCCATCTGACCAAGGAGGTGTTCTGGACCTACTTGCTCGGCTGGCAGCGCGTGGCGCTGGGCTTGCTGATCGTGATCATCGTGGTGTTCTTCCCGCGCGGAATTCTCGGGTGGGTGCACGAGCGCTGGCCGGAGCGCTTCGGTCACCGGATCGAAGGATCGGAGGTCCATCAGTGACGGCGATCCTCAGCATCCAGGGCGTGCGCAAGACATTCGGCGGCGTGCTCGCCAACAACGGGATCAGTCTCGACGTGCCCGAGGGCAAGATCGTCGGGTTGATCGGCCCCAACGGCTCCGGCAAGACCACGCTGTTCAATTCGATCGTCGGCCATCACCCGATCGACGCCGGCTCGATCCGCTTTCAGGCGCGCGAGATCTCTCGTTTGCGTGTGCCCGAAATCGCCCGTCTCGGTCTGTTGCGCACCTTTCAGCAGACGCGCATCTACGGCAGGATGACCTGCATTCAAAACATGGTCATCAGCGTGCCTCAGTCCGGCGATCGATGGCGCTCGATGTTTCGCCGCGTTTCGCCCGCCGAGACCGGCAAGGCCGAGGATCTGCTCAAGTTCGTCGGCCTGTACGCCAAACGCCAGCTTCAAGCGGGCGAGCTTTCCTTCGGACAGCAGAAGCTGCTCGAGTTCGCCATGGCGCTCATGAGCGAACCCAGGATGCTGCTGCTCGACGAGCCCACGGCCGGCATCAACCCGACACTGATCAACGGCCTGATCAGCCAGTTGCGCCGAGTGAACCGCGAGTTCGGAGTCACGCTGTTCGTCATCGAACACAACATGCGGGTGATCATGCGGTTGGCCGAATACATCTACTGCCTCGCGCATGGCGAGTTGCTTGCGCAGGGACAGCCTGAGGCCATCCAGAATGATCAGCGGGTGATCGACGCCTACCTGGGGGCGCGCTGATGGCGACCCAGAAGCACGGGCAACGCGACGACGCCGATCTGGACGAAGACTGGCTCTCGGTCGATGACGTCGCGCGGGAGGCTGCGCTCCTGGTCGGCGAGGGGCCTTCGCGCGAGCGCATCGCCGAGCTGGCCGGCGGCAAGCCGCAGCTGTCTATCGAGAACCTCCATGCGGGCTACGGCAAGATGGAGGTTCTCCACGGCGTGAACCTGCAGGTGGCCGCCGGTCAGTCGCTGTGCATGATCGGCCCCAACGGCGCCGGTAAATCCACGGTGCTGCATTCCATCTACGGCTTCACGCGCATCACCGGCGGCAGCATCCATGTCAACGGCGAGGACATCACGCGCATGTCGCCGAACCAGAAGCTCAAGCATTCCGGCATCGCCTACGTCCTTCAGGACAACTCGGTGTTCCCCGACATGTCGGTGGAGGAAAACCTCCTGATGGGAGGCTTTCTGCTGGCGCATCCCGACCAGGCCAGGGAGGCCGTCGAACGCGTGTTTGCGAAGTACCCCAACCTGGCCCATCGCCGCCACCAGCCGGCGCGCGTGCTATCGGGCGGAGAGCGGCGTCTGCTCGAAATCTCGCGTGCGCTGGTGATGAATCCGCACATCTTGCTGGTGGACGAGCCTTCGATCGGGCTGGAGCCGCGCTTCATCGATATGGTCTTTGAAATCCTGTCCGACCTGCAACGCGACGAAGGCAAAGCCATCATCATCGTCGAGCAGAACGCAAAGAAGGGCCTGCAATTCGCCGACATCGGCTACGCGCTGGTTTCGGGGTCGGTGGCCATCGCGGGCACGGGCGCCGAGCTGCTCGAAAATCCGGACGTCGGGCGCCTGTTTCTCGGCGCCCGGTCGACCGATTCCTGATCGCAACCGCGGGTGGTGTTGACTGGAGCTGGCCGGTGTAGAGCACCCAGAGGGCGCTGCTGAAGTCCTTCACGTCAGGAAGGCATACGGGTCGGCGACCCAGCGGGTCGAGAAACCGGTGCCTGTCACATCTGCGTCCTGATGCGAGAACGTGATCGGTCGAACACGACCTGGTCGTACCACCAGAGCCCCTCGAACAGCACGCGCGCAACGTTGCGCAGTGCGGGCTCCGGCGCGATCTCGGCGATGGTGCGCCGGCCGTCGACGGCTTCCACGAGCTTCTTCTGCTGCGCATTGACGGGAAGATAGAGATCGGTGAACGCGTGGTGCCTGTTGATGAGCACCGCGGCCGCGCCCGGCTGCAGCCGCTCCTGGACCATGACCGTGTCGGGCAGGCGCAAGGGCACGTAGTCCAGCCATGCATCGCCCTGGAAGCTGACAGGGGCATGGTCCGGCCCGTCGTCGCGGTATGCCACCACGCTGTGCCGGACCATCGACCCGCGAAAGAGCTCGACGGCGGCGTACTGATCTTCCTTCGGCAGCCGGGACAGCAGTGGCTGGTGCGGCGAGGACGCCAGGCCGCCGCACTCGGGCAGATAGGCCGCCTGCCCCAGCCAGCGGCCGAAGCGCAAGCCGCCGGCTCGCAGGAAATCGAACAGCTGCGGGACGGAGTAGGCCCGGTCCTGGGGGTGGAGCAGCGCGTCGGCGATTCCCGCCTCGCTCTTGAAGTCGGGCGCGCTGCGCAGCAGCGGCATCAGCGGGTGGTCCGGCGGCAGCGCACGAAGACTCGCCGCGAGCGCCTTGATCTCGTCGGCCGTCGTGCCGATGCCGAGCCGGCGGCAGTAGTCCTGCAGCAAATAGACGCCGGCGCGGCCGTAGGGCGCGTAGACCATGAGGTGCATCGCGCCGCTCGGCGCCAGCACATTGCGAAGGGCCCGCAGGCCCGCGTCGGGGTCCGGCAGATGGTGCAGCACGCCGGTGCAGACCACATGCTCGAAAGTGCGACCCAGCTCGGCCGCGCGCTCCACCGGGAGCTGGTGGAGCTCCAGGTTGTCGAGGCCGTACTTGCGCTTGAGCACGCCGGTCTTCTCGATGCTCGTCGCGCTGACATCGAGGCCGACCACCTTCGCGCGCGGCCAGCGCATCGCATGCTTGGCGGCTTGCGACGTGCCGCAGCCGGCGACCAGGATCGTCCGGTCATCGCGAAAGGGCTCATCCGGCCAGAACAGCAGGGTATCGCTGCGCCGCCGGTCATCGCTCCCCGATGGCCGGTAGCGCTCCAGGTCGTCGACCGGCGGTGGGTAGGGGTGGCGCTCGTAGAAAGCGCTCACCTCCTGCGCCACCTTGCGGTCACCCATCGCGCTCAGGAGTTGCCGTGACCCGACACCTGCGCCAGCACCGCGTCCAGGTTGAACGACGCGGGCTTCTGGCGCGGCGGGAACTTGGCGAAATCCGCGATCTGCCCCGCGATCACCGCCTGCATCTGGTACATCTGGGGCACGTGGTCGACCATCCAGTCCATGTAAGTGTTCGAGTTCAGTTCGGCCCGCTCGAACGGGTCGCGGCGCAGGTTCATGATGTACGGCACGCGCAGCTTCACGAAAGGCTCGGCCCACTGCCTCATCGTGTTGGCGCGTTGCATCGCCAGATGGAACTTGTAGTCCCCCACGCGCACCGCAATCACGTCGCCGTCGTCGCTGAAGTACACGATGACGTTTCTCGGGCTCTCCTTCGCCGCGCCGGTCAGGTAGGGTATCTGGTTGTAGCCGTCGAGATGGACTTTGAACGTCTTGTCGCCCACCTTGCAGCCGTCGTAAAGCTGCTTCGTGACGTCCGCGTTGCCGGCGGCCGCGAGCAGTGTCGGGAACATGTCGATGTGGGAGACGATGCCGTTCAGCACCGAGCCGGCCTTGATCTTGCCCGGCCAGCGCATCATGCACGGCACCCGCCAGCCGCCTTCCCAGTTGGAGTCCTTCTGGCCGCGGAACGGGGTGCTGGCGCCGTCGGGCCAGGTGTCGTTCTCCGGGCCGTTGTCGGTGGAGTACATGACGATGGTGTTGTCGGCGATGCCGAGTTCGTCGAGCTTGGCCAGGATCTGGCCGATCTGCTCGTCGTGGACGACCATGCGGTCGCTGTAGGGGTCCTGCCCGCTCTTGCCGAGGTTCTTTTCCGCGACGTGGGTGCGGAAGTGCATGGCCGTCGCGTTGTACCAGAGGAAGAAGGGCTGGTCCGCCTTCGCCTGCTTCTCCATCCAGGAGATCGCGGCGTCGGTGATCTCCTCATCGATGGTCTCCATGCGCTTCTTGGTCAGCGGGCCGGTGTCCTTGATCGTCTGCCCGCCTTTGCCGTCGGCAATGCAGTGAAGCACGCCTCGGGGGCCGAACTGCTTCTTGAACTCAGGATCCTTCGGGTAGTCAGGAAGCTCCGGCTCCTCCTCGGCATTCAGGTGATAGAGATTGCCGAAGAACTCATCGAAGCCGTGCACGGTCGGCAGGAACTCGTCGCGGTCGCCCAGGTGGTTCTTGCCGAACTGGCCGGTGGCGTAGCCCAGCGGCTTGAGCAGCTCGGCGATGGTCGGGTCTTCCTTCTGCAAGCCGACGGTGGCGCCGGGCATGCCGACCTTTGTCAGGCCGGTGCGTATCGGGTTCTGGCCAGTGATGAAGCAGGCGCGACCCGCCGTGCAGCTCTGTTGCGAGTAGTAGTCGGTGAAGGTCACCCCTTCTTCCGCGATGCGGTCAATGTTGGGCGTCCTGTAGCCCATCATGCCCCGGCTGTTGTGGCTGATGTTCCAGAAGCCGATGTCGTCGCCCCAGAGAATCAGGATGTTGGGTTTCTTCGTGGCCATGTCGATACCTTTCGGTTGAGAAGTTGAAGTGCATGGCAAGGTCGTTCAGCCTTGCTCTCCGTTCCGCATCCCCCCTGTGACCGCGCTCCAGCCGAGCGCAGTTCCTGACTGAATCGCACGATTGGATCAAGTGGAGACGCGGCGTCATTGCCCCTACCTGCTGCCCGGTGGCTCCGGCGGCGGCTTCACCATGCCGCCAGCGCCCCTCACCCGCATCGGCTTCTGCGAGGATTGCTGAGCGATCGATGGTCCGGAAATGGCCAGGACGGCGCCGAGTGCGGCGAGTCCGAAGTGGAAGCTCTTCATTTGACGTTTTCCTTGCGACAGATCGCACACAGTCTTCGCGCGCGGCGACTCCATGCGCAGCATTCTTGCCCGTCGCCATGCCTTGCGCCATCCCGGCGCGCACGCAACGCCACGTACGTGGCGGCGCGGTCGGAATTCATCGCACGCGCCTGGGCAACTCGAAGCTCATTCCAGCATCGGCCGGGCACGCCTCTTGCTTTTGAACTCCCGGGCCTGGCCACGCCCCGGCTGATTCAATACCCATAGCACCACCGTCGTGCGGCGGTTCAGTCCAACGGGATGGGCAACTACTCGTCGCTCGCCCTCACGGGGCCGGCCGCCGGAGCAGCCAACAGGGAGCTCGCGATCGCCGCGAACAGCAGCAGCGCAAGCAAGGCGGCTGCGATCATCGCGGCGGCGATGTCTGGGTTCATTGCCTTGGTCTGGACACCCAATTCGGTGATGACGATGACGATGGAGAGCGACGGAACCGCCGAGGACAGTATGAACGTCAAGCGCTCGCCCTTTGCGAGCGCTTGACGGTAAAGCAGTACGGGCGCGCCGCGAACGAGCAGGAACAGCGCCGTGAACGCGGGCACCAGGAGGATCGTCGTCAGATCGGCGCCGAGCGCCGCGACGTTGAACTTGATGCCCGCGCCGACGAAGAAGAACGGGTAAAACCAGCCGAACGCCACGGCGTCGACCTTCTCCCGGAATGACTCGCCGGACTCGCCGTGCGTGGCCTGGCCGATGATCATCCCGGCCGCGAAGGCGCCCAACATGCTGTCGAATCCGAACCGATCTGCAAGGAGGAACAGGCCCCCAAGCAGCAGAAGCGAAAGTCGCACGGGCAACTGCGTGCTCGCGTGGAGATGGCGGCTCAGGATTGTCAGAAGCTTCGGCGGCCTCGCGCGCACCCCGATTGTCGTCGCGGCGCCAACGATCGCAAGGAACACGACCAGGAATCCCATCTCCTGCCAAGTGCTGTAGCGCGTCGAAAGCACCAGTGACATTGCAATGATCGGTCCGAGTTCCCCCAGGGCGCCCGCAGCCTGCACCATCCGCCCGAGCGACGTATCGAGCTGGCCGCTGTCGCGAAAGATCGGAATGAGAACTCCGATTCCGGTTGTAGACAACCCGACCGCGACCAGCCACGGCGAATGCACTTGCGGCAGGACATGCAGCAACGCGATCGCAACGAGGGCGAGCAGCGCCGAGAGCATCCAGCCGGCCAGGGCCAACGTCAGGGGGCGGCCGCTGACCTCCTTGAAGTCAAGTTCCATCCCAGCCATGAAGAGCGTGACAGCCATGCCGAAGCTGAACATCGTGGCGATGAATCCCTCGAAGCGTGCGAGATCGAGTACCTCCGGGCCGATCACGATCCCGAGCAGCACTTCGAGCACGACAGTCGGCACGCGCACGCCGAGCGGAATCTCAGCCAGTAGCGGCGCGGCCACTGCGACCAGCAGCAGCCAGAAAACAGGATGGCCGGTCGTCATCTCGATCTATTTCGGGAAACGCTCATTTCTGCATGCGCCGATGCGTGCACCATTGCTGCAGCGAAAGCGGCCGAGGCCAACCAACCTGATCGGAACCTGACTGTCATGCATCGACCCCTGGCGTGTGGTGGGCGGAAGTTGCTGCAGCTTCCTCGGTCTGGATTGGTTGAAAGGACTTCATCGTGAATCGCGCGACGACTTGGCAGTTGACAAAGATCAACTGCGTCGTCGATCTGACGAATTTGGCATGCGCGGATTTGACCGCGAGCGCGACTTCCGATTCCCACACCACATCGCGCCAGTCGCCGAAGCCAGGAGCAGGAGCGTTGCGTCGCCGCGGCCTCCCTGTCGCTTGTGGCCGTCCTTGCAAGTCACCGCGCGGAAACCGTTTGATAGTCCCCAGTACGTCACAGCGTTCGTGAAGACCAACAAGAACGGCCTCCCGTCGGCAATTGATCCAACTCAATCGGCGTGCATCGCGCGCAAGGCGTAATCGAGGGCACGCTCTACCCGAAGCGGATGGAGACCGTCGACGACGAGATCCGCGACCTGTCGACAACGTGACAATGCCTTTTGAACACCATCCCTAGTCTTACTGTGTCACAAGAGTAGCTTTGCGCTTGCCTTGCCGCAGCAAGGGCACTGCCCGAGGCGAGCGATGAGTAGATAGCTCAGGCTGAGTCGCAGTGTCGTGATCGAATGGTCCACGTGGCGCTGCGCGCGCAGGACTGCCGCGGGGGATGTAATTCGCGGGAAACGCAGGCACTTGGCGTTCGATGAAGTTTTTTTTACCGCCGACTGGCTTGTCGGCGATCAGGCGTTCGGCCATCAGGCATCAGGA